>JAUMVT010000075.1 GCA_030529995.1 Clostridia bacterium | reverse complement strand
TGTGATGAAAGACACAAAGCCAGACATGCTTTCTGTTGGACAAAATCCATTCTCTGTCAGAAGGAATTTGCGGGGAAATCACGAAAATGAAAGAAGTAAGGAGTAGGTTATGATGGAGAAACAGATCCGATCCCTGGGGATCGATATTGGCTCCACCACCGCCAAGCTGGTGCTGGTGGAAAATGAGCAAGTGATTTTCGAGCGTTATCAGCGGCATTTTTCCCGCATCCGGGAAACGCTGATGAACATGCTCCATGATATGGCACCGCTGCTGAGAGAGAAGCCCTTCACGGTGGCCATTTCCGGCTCGGCAGGGCTGGGCGCCGCTCAGGGGGCAGGCATTTTCTTTGCACAGGAAGTGTATGCCACAGCAGCCTGCGTTCGTGCCCTCGCCCCGGATACCGGGGTGGTCATTGAACTGGGGGGAGAGGATGCCAAGGTGATCTTCTTTCAGGGCGGCGTGGACGAGCGAATGAATGGTACCTGTGCCGGCGGTACAGGCGCTTTTATTGACCAAATGGCTGTGCTGCTGAACATGTCCGTGGATGAAATGGACGAAGCCAGCCGGCATGCCGACCGCATTTATCCCATTGCCTCCCGCTGCGGCGTATTTGCCAAAACGGATATCCAACCTTTGCTGAACCAGGGTGCCAACAAAAGTGACGTGGCAGCCAGCATTTATCAGGCCGTGGTGAATCAGACTATTACGGGACTGATTCAGGGCCGGGAAATCAAGGGCAAGGTTATGTTCCTGGGGGGGCCTCTCCATTATTGCAAAGGCCTTCGCCGCCGCTTTACGGAAACCTTGAAATTGGACGAAAATACGGCTGTTTTCCCACAGTACGACCGATTCACGGTGGCACTGGGGGCTGCTTTGCTGTCGCAAAAAACAGAGCCCATGGATTGCGATACCCTGCTGTCCAAAATGGAAAAGAGCACCGGCGGCAAGGAAAACGTCGCCAATCGCTTGCCGCCTCTGTTTCAGAATACGGAAGATTATTTGGCCTTCTGCAGGCGGCACAATCAGGCAGCAGTGGCGGAAAAGCCCCTGTCTGCCTATAGCGGCAAAGCTTGGCTGGGCATTGACTGCGGCAGCACCACCACCAAGCTGACTCTGATCGGGGAAGACCAAAGCATCCTGTATTCCTATTATTCTTCCAACAAGGGGAACCCTGTGGCACTGGTGCGGGAGCAGCTGCTGAAGCTACGGAATCTGTGCGGTGACCGGGTGAAGATTTGCGGCTGTGCTGTCACCGGCTACGGTGAGGAACTGATCTGCCATGCCTTCCATGCGGATGCGGGTCTGGTGGAAACCATGGCGCACTATATTGCGGCTCGGCATTTCCGCCCGGATGTGGACTTTATTCTGGACATCGGCGGACAGGATATTAAGTGCTTCCGCATCCGCAACGGTGCCATTGACAGTATCATGCTGAATGAAGCATGCTCCTCCGGCTGCGGCTCTTTTATTGAGACCTTCGCCAAGAGTGCCGGGTACGAGGTGGCGGATTTCGCCAAAATGGGTCTGCTCAGCGCGGCTCCCGTGAACCTTGGCTCCCGCTGCACGGTGTTCATGAATTCCTCCGTGAAGCAGGCGCAGAAGGACGGAGCGTCGGTGGAGGATATTTCCGCCGGCTTGTCCGTCAGCGTGGTGAAGAACGCCATCTACAAGGTGATCCGTGCATCCAACCCGAAGGAACTGGGGGAGCACATTGTGGTGCAGGGGGGAACCTTCTATAATGATGCGGTGCTCCGTGCCTTTGAAATGGAACTGGGGGCAGAGGTGATCCGCCCCAACATTGCCGGCTTGATGGGCGCCTACGGTGCGGCACTGTACGCCATGCGTTTTCAGGAGAGCAAACTCCTCAGCCTGGAGGCGCTGGAGCAGTTTACCCATACCGCAACGGCGGCCGTGTGCGGCGGATGTACCAACCATTGCCACCTGACGGTGAACCGTTTCGGCACCAACGAAAAATATATTTCCGGCAATCAGTGCGCCAAAGGCGCAGGGCTGAAGCAGACAGAGGATTTGCCCAATGTGCAGCAGTTTAAGCGGAACTATCTGACCGGGCTTGTTCCCGTGGAAGGAAAAAGGGGAAAGATCGGTCTTCCGCTGGCACTGAGCATGTACGAGCTGGCACCCCTCTGGTATACCATGCTGACGGAGCTGGGCTTTGAAGTGCACCTTTCCGGCCTCTCCACACGGAAGACCTACGAAAAGGGGCAGCTGACCATTCCGTCCGATACGGTGTGCTACCCTGCAAAAATCATGCACGGACATGTGCTGACCCTGCTGGAGGAAGGCATTCACAACATCTTTTATCCTGCGCTGACCTACAACGTGGATGAGCACGCAGGGGATAATCACTTCAACTGCCCGGTGGTGGCGTATTACGGGGAAGTATTGGGCAGCAATATGCCTCAGCTGAAGCAGGCAGAGTTTATGAACCCCTACGTACGCATTGATAATGCAAGGAGCATTGCCCTTGGGCTGTATCCTGTGCTGAAGAAGCTGGACGAAAGCCTGACCCGGCATGAGGTTCGCCGGGCGGCGCAAAAGGGACTGGATGCCTATGAGGCCTATCGTGCCGCTGTCAAGGCGGAAGGCAGCCGTGTCATTGAAGAAGCACGCAAAAGCGGGAAGCGTATCATGATTCTTGCCGGCCGTCCCTATCACATTGACCCGGAAATCGGCCACGGCATTGATAAACTGGCCGGCAGCCTGGGCTTTGCCGTGGTGACGGAGGACAGCGTGGCAGAGCTGGCGCCTGTGCAGAAGGTACGGGTGCTGGATCAGTGGACGTTCCATTCCCGGCTGTACCGGGCGGCGGCCTTTGCGACAGCCAACAAGGATGTGGAACTGGTTCAGCTGGTTTCCTTCGGCTGCGGCATTGATGCCATTACCACGGACGAGGTTCGCGCCATCATGGAAAAAGCAGGCAAGCATTATACCCAACTGAAGATCGACGAAATTACCAACCTAGGCGCTGTGCGGATTCGTCTCCGCAGCCTGCTGGGGGCACTGGAGGAGGCGGAACAGCATGCATGACAATACCTACATCCCCTTCACCGAGGAGATGAAGCGGGACTACACGATTCTTGTGCCCAACATGCTGCCCATGCACTTTCAGCTGGTGGCACAGGTATCCAAGACCTACGGCTATCACATGGAGCTGCTGGAGACCAGCGGTCAAAACATTGTGGAGACAGGTCTGAAATACACTCACAACGATGCCTGCTATCCTGCCGTGTGTGTCATCGGGCAATTTCTGGATGCGCTGCTTTCCGGCAAGTATGATGTGCACAAGGTTGCGCTCATTATGTTCCAGACAGGCGGCGGCTGCCGTGCCAGTAATTATATTTCCCTGATTCGCAAGGCTTTGGAGCGTGCAGGCTTGGGCTTTGTGCCGGTGATTTCCTTCAGCTTTGCAGGCTTGGAAAAGCATCCGGGCTTCCGGCTGACCCTGCCCTTTCTCCATGGCTTGGCCTATGCGGTGCTCTTTGGCGATCTGCTCATGAGCCTGAAGGGGCAGGTTGTTCCCTATGAAACCCATGCAGGGGATGCGGAGGCACTCTGCCGCCGCTGGACGGAGCGCCTTGGTCAGGAGCTGGGCAGTAACGCAAAGATTCACTACGGCCACGTGAAGCAGCTTTACGGTGAAATCCTCAGAGACTTTGCAGCGATCCCTCGCACCCGGCGCAAGGCGGTGCAGGTGGGCGTGGTGGGGGAGATTTTCGTGAAATATTCCCCCCTTGCCAACAATCATCTGGAGGACTTCCTTGTTGCCGAAGGGGCAGAGGTGACCATGCCGGGGCTGCTTGACTTTGTGCTCTACATGGTGTACAACAACATGGTGGAGTACCGCATCTACCATCGGAAGACCTTGCTGCAGCCGGTGATTCACCTGGCCTGGCGTTACCTGTGCGGCAAGAAAAACGACATTATCACCATGGTGAAGGAACAGGGTGTCTTCCGCCCCTGGACGCCTTTCGAGCAGGTGCCGCCCATGGCAGAGGAATTCATTTCCCCTGCAGTGAAAATGGGGGAGGGCTGGCTCTTGACGGCTGAAATGATGGAGCTCGCCCATTCCGGCTGCACCAACATTGTGTGTGCCCAGCCCTTCGGCTGCCTGCCCAATCACATCTGCGGCAAAGGCATGATGAAGCCCATCAAGGAAAAGTATCCCGATGTAAATATCGTCGCCATTGACTACGATGCCGGTGCCAGCCGAGTCAATCAGGAAAACCGGCTGAAGCTGATGCTGGCGAATGCGATGTAAGATAAAAAATGGCAAAGAGGTTCTTTCACGATTTTCTGTGGAGAACCTCTTTTGCTTACACGAATTTTACCAAGATTTCTGTGGCGCAACCTGCCTGTTTTATGATATGATAGTACCAGGCAGTTGGTGAAAAACAAGGAGGACGTTGCATGAAACTGAATTACCGACGTACGCTGTTTGTGGGGTTTGCCTTTTTCCTGATTTGCGCTTTTTGGCAGGCGTATGACAGCATCATTCCGAAAATACTGACGGATAAGTTTGGCATGTCCCAGGCAAACAGCGGCATCGTTATGGCGCTGGACAATGTGCTGGCGTTGTTTATGCTGCCCCTCTTCGGCACCCTGTCGGATCGGTGCCGCAGCAGAATGGGTCGGCGTACCCCCTTCATCCTCTTCGGCACCTTGGCTGCCGCTGTGCTGCTAGTGGTGCTCACCTTTGCGGATGGCATGCAGCTGGAGAATATTTCCGCTGTTCGTGATATGGACACTCAGGCAACCCTGAATGTCCTTTATGATGATAATCAGGGGCAAACCTTGATGACGCCGGAAGGCGATCAGTACGTGCTTTCCGATGAAGCCCAGGACGGTGTAACCGCCATTTCCCGGGAAGCCTTCCTGACCATGACACTGGATACAGAGGACTATGCCCGATACGTTACCCCTGCCCGGCAGGCCTATGCCCATCGGCGGACGATGCAGAATCCCACGCCCTTGATCCTTTTCATCGCCGTGCTGTTGCTGCTGCTCATTGCCATGGCTACCTTCCGTTCGCCGGCTGTGGCCTTGATGCCGGATGTGACCATGAAACCCCTTCGCAGCAAGGCCAATGCCATCATTAACCTGATGGGCAGCGCGGGCGGCATTATTATTCTGGCCATGGGTACCGTGTTTGCTACCGGAGCGGCAAAAAACGCCCTCATGCCCTATGGCACGTTCTTCGGCATTGTGTCCGGCCTGATGTTGGTTTCTCTGCTCATCTTTATGCTGACGGTGCGGGAACCCAAGTTTGTGGAGGAGATGCACGAGCAAAGCCGCAAATACGGCATCGAGGAGAAGGAAGAAGAGCAGGCATCCGGCGACCGGAAGCTGAGCAGCGAAGAGCGCAAATCTCTGGTGTTCATTCTGCTGTCCATTGTGCTGTGGTTCATGGGTTACAATGCGGTAACCAGTAAGTACAGCGTTTATGCGGATAAGGTGCTGGGACGGGACTACAACATGACCCTCATCATCGCCCAGGCGGCGGCAATCATCAGCTATTTGCCGGTGGGCATCATCGCCTCCAAGGTGGGGCGGAAGAAGACCATTCTTGCCGGGGTTGTGATGCTGACTGTTGCCTTTGGCACGGCATCCTTCCTGCGGGCGGACGACAGTCCCTTACTGATGAACTGCATGTTTGCTCTGGCCGGTATTGCCTGGGCAACCATCAACGTGAATTCTTTCCCCATGGTGGTGGAAATGTGCCGGGGCGGCGATGTGGGCAAGTATACCGGCTTCTACTACACGGCCAGCATGGCGGCGCAAACCATTACGCCCTACCTGAGCGGACGGCTGATGGATAAGCGGGGGATGACGGCCCTGTTCCCTTACGCTACCGTGTTCGTAGCCTTGGCCTTTGTGACAATGCTGTTTGTCCATCATGGAGACAGCAAGCCGGAGGCACGCCGAGGACTGGAAGCATTGGATAACGATTAACTGAAAAAACAGCATCCCCTGATGAAGCGTATCGTCTCATCAGGGGATGCTTGCTTATAAGAACATGCTGGCAATGGTGACGCCAATCACATAAACCAGATAGACAACGATCATGGGCTTGTGCCGCATGACCAGCGCCAAGTATTCCCGGAGGGAAGCGGCAGGCACATAGTAGAGAGCCGTCTTGCCGCCGATTCCCTGGGCGTCCATTTTCAATTCCCGTGCCAGGAGCACGGCACGCAGCACATGATAATCACTGGTGGCAATGATGCATTGAGTTCCTTTCCCTTCCTTTTCCATGATGGCATTAGAGAAGAGCAGGTTTTCACGGGTGTTGGTGGAGCGATTTTCCTCGATGATTTTTTCCCCCGGAATGCCCTGGGACAGCAGGTATTGCTTCATGGCAGCAGCTTCGGAGACGACCTCGTTCTTTCCCTGCCCGCCGGAGACAATGAAGCGTGCCTGCCTGTTTCCTTGCTCATACCAGCGGATGGCCACATCCAGCCGTCCCTTCAGCAGGGGCGTTACGGTTCCGTCTTTGCGGATGCCGCAGCCCAGCACAATCACGTAAGGACAGTCGGTAGGCTTCTTCAGCCGACGGTAGGTGAAGGAGTAAAGCACGAATCCGCCGAGCGCCAAAGGCACATACAGCACAATGTTCATCATGAACACTTGCAACGCTACTTCCATAAAGTTGCCGGATACGCCGCTGAAGCAATTCAGATACCAGGCATAATCACCGGCCAGGATGAACAGGCTCCACACGAGGGGCTGCAAATGCGTCAGGGAAAAACCTTCACGCTTCAGCACCAGAACGCCATCCACCATGAGGAGCAGACTGGTGCCCAGCAGGCTGAAGAGAATGAAAAAATTGAAGATCAAACCAATGACCATGCCCACGGTTTCCGGTGCAATGAGGAAACCGATGTACAGCACGGCGAATGCGCCGTGATACAGGGCAAGCTCCAGCAGGAAGCCGTTGATCATCCGCCGCGGCTCCTTGTGAATCAGCACCTGTGCCAGAATCAGGCAGAGCAAGGTAGCCAAAGCATGAATAAGCAAATTCAGGGATACATTATCCATCGGAGAGCCCCTTTCAAAAAACCGTTCTTGCTATGATAGCACATTTAATAAGGAAATGCTACCTGGCTATAAGGAAAAATTGGTTTTGGGATTGACACAGAGCGATGGATATGATATGATTTTATTAGGAATTAGTCCTATTAACAAGACAACAACTGAAAGGATGTACGATGATGGAGAAGAGCACCAAGTATGCCGGCACCCAGACGGAGAAGAACCTGTGGGAGGCCTTTGCCGGAGAATCCCAGGCACGGAACAAGTACACCTACTTTGCCTCTGTGGCGAAGAAGCAGGGCTTTGAGCAGATTGCTGCCCTGTTCCTGAAGACGGCGGAGAACGAGAAGGAGCATGCCAAGCTGTGGTTCAAGGAACTGCAGGGCATTGGCGACACGGCCGAGAATCTGGCTGCTGCTGCCGAAGGGGAGAACTACGAGTGGACGGACATGTACGAGGGCTTTGCCAAGACGGCTGAGGAAGAAGGCTTCCCGGAGCTGGCCAAGCGTTTCCGTTTGGTGGCCGCGGTGGAGAAGCATCACGAGGAACGGTATCGTGCCCTGCTGCATAACGTGGAAACGGCGGAGGTCTTTGCCAAGAGTCAGGTAAAGGTGTGGGAGTGCCGCAACTGCGGTCATATCGTGGTTGGCGAAAAGGCGCCTGCCGTGTGCCCTACCTGCAATCATCCTCAAAGTTACTTTGAAATCCATGAGGAGAACTACTGACAAGAACGCTTTTGACCCGAAAACCCTGTATCAGCTGGGCTATGGGCTGTACGTCCTGACGGCGAGAGACGGGGAGAAGGACAATGGCTGCATCATCAACACCGCCATGCAGGTGGCAAGCGATCCGTTGTTGGTAGCGGTGGGGGTGAATAAGCAGAATTACACCTGCGGTCTTGTGCAGAAGACAGGTCTGCTGAATGTGAACAGCTTGACCGTGGATACGCCCTTCGAGGTGTTTCGGCATTTCGGCTATCAAAGCGGCAGAACTGTGGACAAGTTTGTCGGCAAGCCGCCTGCAAGAAGCAGCAACGGCCTTCCGATTCTGACAGAGCACACCGGAGGATTCCTTTCCCTGTCGGTCAGGCAGGAAATCGATGCAGGCTCCCATGTTCTCTTCTTGTGCGCACCTACGGAAGGATGCCTGCACCCCGGCACGGAAACCGTGACCTATGCCTACTATCAGCGGCACATTAAGCCGAAGCCTGCAAGCACGCCCAAGCAAAAAGGCTTCGTATGCAGCGTGTGCGGCCATGTCTACGAGGGGGATACCCTTCCGGCAGACTACATCTGCCCTGTCTGCAAGCACGGCGCAGCGGATTTTGTGCCGATGTGAATCACTCTTGGCTACTGATGAAAAGGGGAGGCCTTCTGCTGAAGCGGAGGGTCTCCCTTTTCGGGTAAGAAGTTTTATTTTTCTATCCATACTTCCTTCGCAAGTTGAAATACTGCCCAGGCTTTCGGCCATCCTGCATAAAAAGCCACATGTGTGACAATCGCAGCGATTTCTTTCTTCGTAACGCCGTGATTCTTTGCGTTCTGAAGATGATATTTCAAAGATGAATCTGTGATTCCCTGAGCCATCAAGGCGACTACGGTGATGATGCTCCTTGTTTTCAGATCAATATCCTCGTTGCTCCAGTTTTCTCCGAAAAGAATATCATCATTGAAATGTGCGAACTCCGGAGCAAACTCTCCGAGCGCATCTCTACCTGCTGTCTGAACGATTTTTGCCATGATCATCCTTCCTCCATTGATCACTTCAAGCTGTTGTACTGCTCATCAGAAACCGGTTCGCACCACTCGTTGCTGCACTCCTCGCCGGGCACTTCAACAGCAATGTGAGAAAACCAGCTGTTCCGCTTTGCTCCATGCCAGTGCTTGACACCCGCAGGAATCATCACAACACTTCCTTCCTGCAAACTGACAGCTTCTTTTCCTTCTTCCTGATACCAGCCTTCTCCGGCAGTACAAATGAGTAGCTGACCGCCGCCGCTTTTTGCATGATGGATGTGCCAGTTATTGCGGCATCCCGGTGCAAAAGTCACATTGGCAGCAAAGAGTCCGCCCTTGGGATCTGTAAGTGGATTCAGGAATGAGTCACCGATGAAGTACTGGGCATATGCTGTATTTGCTGTTCCTGTTCCAAACATATTGTGCTGCTCAAAAGCATCCTTATTTTCATATTTCATGACGATACCTCCAAATTTTTATCCAACTCTGTATCGAATCCAGACTGCACCACTTTCAAACGACTGCACCTGTTCAAGCTTCAGAGGTGTAACGGGATTGTCCATCGGCAGTCCGTCAAATACGGCGCTCATGCCGCCTCGTCCGTCAATACCTGCTCCAATCAAAATACTGACCTCATCGAGGAGTCCTTCTGCAAGAAATCCGGCATTGATGTGTCCGCCGCCGACAACTGCCATTCTTTCAACACCAAAATCATCTGAAAGAATCTCGCAGGCACGCTTCAGATCAACATGTTCCTTGCCGCACGCAATATATGAAATATGCTTTTCTTTGAGATACGCCAGGTATTCAGCACTTACTTTCTCACTTGTCAAAACAAGTACCGGACGCGGTGCATCTGCCTGATCCTCCCAGAGCAATGAGCCATGCGTATCAACCACGACTTCGTACCCATCAGCAGTCGCAGCTTGATGAAATGCTTCTTTCCCCAGCGGCGTACTAACCTTGCTCGAAAACCTTCCCGGCAAAGCCATCTCAAGCTCTGCTGTGACACGTCCACTGACCCGTGTCGGTGCATCAAAGGAATCCAATGTGCTGTAATATTCCTGCACCCCGGGCAGTTGTTCTGTCATGGCGCAGTCAATTCGGCCATCCACCGCTGTCATCATGTGGCAAATGATATAGGGCTTTCTCATCGAAAACATCCTCCCTGTTTTCATATCTTGAGGCACATCATTTCATGTGCTATACTAATGATAGACCCTAAACCTAACTTTAGGTCAAGATATTTTTGAAATTTTTTGGAGGATGCTATGTATACGATTGGACAGGTAGCGGAGATGTTTGATTTAC
>JAUMVT010000074.1 GCA_030529995.1 Clostridia bacterium | reverse complement strand
AGAGCACTCGGCTGTTAACCGAGTTGTTGTAGGTTCGAGCCCTACCTGGGGAGCAGTAAAACCTCGTGTTTCTGATTGAAGCACGAGGTTTTATTTTCGACTGCATGTATTACTTTTTACGCAACGCTGAAAGCAGTCAGGAAGAAGAAAAGCACCACGGCCACAAGGGTGCCAAGGGACAGGGTTGTGGCTACGTACTCCGCATCGTCCCCAAGGTCGGCAAAGAGAGGAATAATGAAGGGTGCCGGCAGGATGTACTGCAGAATCAGCGCCAGCAGCAGCGACTTGTCATAAGGAATGATGGCAAACAGGATACAGGAAACCCCTGCGCAAAGGATAGCCAGCATGCCGAGACGCAGCCCCAGGGTCGTCAGCACCGGACGGAGCAGGGTTTTGCTCACGCGAAGCTGATAGCCCATGACCAGCAGAATCAGGGCGGAAGTGGGTGCGGTAATGAAGCTGAGCAGGGCGGAAATAATGGTGCCGAAGCCGGTTCCGTCCATTGACTGATACACGCCCAGCGCACCCAAAAGAATACCAGCCAGCATACCGATGCATGCCTTGTTGGTGAGCATGTTATGGACAATAAACTTAGGCGTGATTTTCTGTCCGCCTGCCGCCTTCAGGGCTGTAAGAAAGACCGTGTAGGCAAACAGCGTCTGCCCAATGTCCACCATGGCGTAGGTCTTTGTTTGATCCGCACCGCACAGCAGGGCGAACAAAGCATACCCCAACATGCCGCCCTCTGCGCCTGTCATCAGCAGGGGCATGAATCGCTCATAGGGCTTCACCAGCTTGCGGAGCCCGTAGCCTGCTGCCAAAGCAATCCCATACCCGACAAACACGAGCACAAGAGCAAGCAGAATTCGGGATCCATACTCCGCTGTGAAGAACGCCTGAAAAAGCACCACGGGAAGCAGAATATCGCTGATGATTTTCTTGAGTCCTTCGTGCTGTTCGTCATTCAGGATGCTTTTCACGGCGCATACCCGCCCCAGCACAATCATCACCAGCACCGGAAGAACCTTGGATAAAATCTGTGCAATCATTTTGCTGCTCCTTTGCCGAACAAAGAGAGAGGCTGCAAAACTCATCTCGTCTTGCAGCCTCCTTTTCGTTTCTGATTACTCCCTGGTGTGGATGGCATCCGTGTAGAATTCGAATGCTTCCTTGTCCGTTGCCTTGTGGTGGACGATCATGCGGATGGCCTTTGCCATCTCCACAGGGTGGTTGCTCTGGAAAATGTTCCGACCCATGTCCAAACCACGGGCACCGCCCTGAATGGAGCGGTAAGCAAGCGTCAGTGCCTCATCCTCGGGTAGCTTCTTGCCGCCGGCCACAACGATGGGCACAGGGCAGGCCGCAACGATTTCCTCAAACTTGTCGCAGTAATAGGTCTTCACCAGCTGTACGCCCATTTCAGCAACGATTCGGGTGGCCAGTTTGAAAAAACGATCCGTCCGCTCCATATCCTTGCCCACGGCGACCACGCCCAGGGTGGGAATGCTGTAGCGCATGCCGGCATTGATGCACCGGCTCAGGTTGTCAATGGAGGACAGCTGTCCGTCTGCACCGATGAAGGTCTGCACGGCCATGCAGTCCGCATTCATGCGGATGGCGTCTTCAATATCCACGGCCAGCACTTCGTGGCTCAGGTCATCATTCAGCATGGAAGAACCGCTGGTAACCCGCAGGGCGATGCCCTTCTGGTAGGTCGGGGATACACAGGTGCGAATGGCGCCCCGGGTGCCCATAAATACATCGATCTGCTCCTGCAGCTTGGGAATCACCAGATCCAGCCGCTCAAGGCCGGCGGTGGAGCCCATGAAGTAGCCGTGGTCGAAGGCAAACATGACCGTGTTGCCGCTGACCGGGTCAAAAATGTTGGAGAGATGGCGCTTCATGCCCCAATCCAGATTGTTGGCGCCCTTTACGTGGAAGCTGCCTTGGTTGCCGAAGGGGGTGTCCGTATGATAATCCTTTGCGACTTTCAGCCCGTCCTTATCAGCCATGGGAATCAATCTCCTTTCAATCGTACAGGATGCATTGCATAAGAGGCGGGGAAAGCGTCATGCCGCAGTCCTCACCACAAAGGGAGGAGCCCCGAAGGGTTCCTCCTTGAAGGGAGTGGAAGCTTAGAAGTTGTAGTCAGCCACGTTCTCAGCCGTGAACACCAGACGTTCGGGCAGCAGCACGACGCCGTTGTTGCTTTCGGCAGTCTCCTGACCTTCAACCAGGTCGGAGTTGGCCAGCACGGTCACAGTGCCGATGCCGGGAACTTCGATTTCATCGCCCACATGCACGGTGTTGCCGGCGGAGATGTAAGCGGCCAGATAGCAGCCCAGAGCGCCCTGAACGCCGCAGTCCCACAGACCCCAACGGGTGCAGATGCCGTTTTCCAGATAGGTGGTCATGCCGGAAGGCGTGCAGAAACCGGTGATGGTAACGTCCTTAGCGGTCAGACCCTTGTTCTGAGCGGCGCCGCACTGTCCGGGCAGAGCAGTGGAGTCGTTGCAGATGATCAGGTCGATGTCGGGATAGGCTTCGAAGATGGATTCGCCAACGCTCACAGACTGAGCAGGATCCTGATTGGAGTAGTAGGGATCGTGTACGGCAACCCAGTTGGGATACTTTTCCTTGATGTACTCGGAGCCGGCCACGTACCAGGAGTTCTGGTCAGCCACGGAGGGGTTGGAGAAGTGCCACACGTACTTCACTTCGCCGTTCACGTCAACGCCGCGCTCTTCCAGAGAAGTCACGGCCATGTCAACCAGCATCGGTCCCAGGATGCTTGCAGTGCCCTGAGAAACCATCAATGCACGGGCGTTGGGAGAAACGTCAGAGTCCCAGGTGCTGACATAGATGCCGGCTTCCTGTGCTTCCTGCAGCTTCTCGTCCAGAGCGGTAGCGTCCACGGAAGAGATGCAGATGGCGTCAACGCCCTTGTCGATGGCCTGCTGGATCAGTTCCAGCTGAGTGGTGACGGATGCTTCGGGAGCGCCGATGTAGTCAACGGTCAGACCCCACTCGGCAGCGTACTTCTGTGCGCCGTCGTTGGCAGCCTCGAAGAAGGAGTTACCGGAAACCTTGGGGATGAAGGCAACGGTCATGCCGTCTACCGCACTCTTGCCCTCTGCGAAGGCAGCGGAGCACAGTGTCAGTACCATGCACAGTGCAAGGATCATGGACAGGATCTTTTTCATGAGTGGATTCCTCCTTTTTTATTTATCTCAAGAGGTGCGCATCTGCACCTCCCGAAATGCAAGAGCATCATTTCTTGAACCTGCGGAACAGGCTGGACAGCATGTGCTGCCCGGCGATTTCAAGTCCCACCACCACCAGCACCAGAATGATGCCGATGGGCAGATCCAGATTCTGGGTACTGACCCCGAAGCACAGGGGCAGACCGTAGCGCAGGAAGCAGATGATGAGGGAAGCCAGCACCGTGCCAAGGATGCTGCCTTTGCCGCCGGTGTTCAGCGTGCCGCCCAGCACCACGGCGGTGATGATGGCCAGCGTGTAGCCGGAACCCAGGTCATACTTGGCGGAGTTCACGTTGGAGGTGACCAGCACACCGGCCAGCCCGGCACTGAGGGCGGAGAGCACATAGGTGCTCATGATGGTGGCACGGGTGTTGATGCCGGAGTACTCGGAAGCCTGCTGATTCACACCGATGAGGAACAGCCGCTCGCCGTACTTGGTGCGGTGGAGAATCCATGCGCACAGGAGAATCAGCACCACATAAATGATGATCTGGGTGGGGATACCGAACACATCGCCCTTGCCAAGAAAGCGGAAGGAGATGTACTCCCCGGCTTCGTTCTTTCCCGGGAAGCCGCTGATGCCCTGATAGGCAGGGGTTGCGGACATGCCGGAGATCATCAGGGCAATGCCTGAGTACAGGAAGCTTCCGCCCAGCGTCACCACCATGGGCTGCACGCCGCAGAAGGCGACAAAGAAGCCGGACAGGGCACCGCACAGGGCAGCGGCCACAAGGGCGATGGCAACGGACAGCCAGATGTTCAGCCCGGCGTCGCTCCAGAGCACGCCGATGATAATGCTGGTCAGGCCGATGATGGAAGGCGCCTGAATATCAATGCCTCCCGTAATCATGACCATGGTAACAAACAGGGAAATGATGCATACGCTGATGTAGTTAACGATGCTGTTCATAATGGACTTGGTGCGCAGGAACTTGGGGTTCGCTGTTCCGAAGACCACAAACTCCAGCACCAGGAAAACCACCAGGAACACTTCCCAATGTTTGAAAACCTTCTTCAGCATGTTCTTCATGCCTTTGCGCCTCCTTCCGGCGTAGGTTCGGCCGTTCTGGAAAGAAGGCGCTTTCTTCTGGTCATTTCAATGGAACGGCGCTGTGCCAGGGCATCTACCACAACGATGACAATCAGCATCACGCCGGTAATGGTGTTGTTGTAGGTGGAAGGCAGGCCGATGAACACCAGCAGCCGGCTGATGGAGGACATGATCACGGCGCCGATGGCCGCGCCCACCATGTTGCCCATGCCACCGGAAAGGGAGATGCCCCCCAGCACACAGGCTGCAATGGCGGTCATTTCGTAGCCGTTGCCGGCCACCGTCATGACCTGACCGTACTTGGAAGCGAAGACGAAGCCGCCCATGCCGGCGAACAATCCGCACAGCACATAGGCCAGCACTTTCGTGCCGAATACAGAGATGCCAACCAGATTGGCGCCTCCGGCGTTATCACCAACGGCGATGAAGTACTTGCCTTTTCTCGTTCTGGTCAGCACAATGTGAGCCACTGCCACCAGCACCAGGGCGATGGCGTAGTAGACGGAGATGCCGGCGAAGACGGTCATGCTATTCAACCCGGCAAAAACGCCGCCGAAGTTTTCCACCGTTCGTCCGTCGGACATGAGGTAAATCAGCCCGCGGATCACGCTGTTGGTGCCAAGGGTGAAAATCAGGGAAGGAACGCCGAAGTAGGCCACACCCAGTCCGTTGACCAAACCGATGACAGCACCGGTCAGCAGCACCACGGCCAGCATTTTCGGAATGCTGCCACCCTGCTGGGCAATCAGGCCGGTCATGCCGGCAGTGAGCCCCAGGGTTGCGCCGATGGATACATCGATTTCCCCGGTCATGATCACGAAGGCAATGCCTACCGCCAGCAGGGTATACATGGTGGCGGTGTTAAAGCAGTTGATAATGTTGGTATAGTCCAGGAAGCTGGGGGCGATGATGCCTGTAATGACAAACAGGGCAATCAGGAAAATCAAGCTGGACATCCAGCGGGCTTTCAGCGGATTTTTCATTCCCCGGACACCTTCCTTTCATGGGCGATGCCAAAGGCGGCGCTGGTCAGGGTATCCTGGGTGATCTCCTCCCGGCTGAATTCGCCGTTAATGCGCCCTTGGAATACCGTGATGGCTCGGTCAGCCAGTTCCATAACCTCTTCCATGTCCGAGGAGACCATCAGCACGGCAACTCCTGCTTCCTTCAATTGGCGGATAATGTTGTACACATCTCCCCGGGCAGCAGCGTCAATGCCGCGGGTGGGCTCATCCAGAATGACCACCTTGGGATGGGTGGACAGTGCCCGGGCAATGACTACCTTCTGCTGATTGCCGCCGGAAAGGCTGCCCATCAGGTCGTCCAGAGAAACGATCTTCGTCCGGAACTCCTTGGCATACTTGTCGGCAATCTCCCGCTGCTTCCGGTTGTTCATGTTCACCTTGCCCACTTCTTCATCGTTCAACAGGGCGGAGGTGGTGTTGGAGGAAATGGAGCGAATCTTGAAGATGCCGTGATAGTGCCGATCTTCCGGCACAAAATTGATGCCGGCACGGAGAATCTGCTTGGTGGAAAGGCCGGTAATGTCCTTCCCGTCCAACAGCACCTGTCCGCCCAGGGTCTTGTCCCTGCCGAAGATGGTGCTGATCAGCTCCGTCCGCCCTGCGCCCACAACCCCAGCAATGCCGAGAATTTCCCCGGGATACAGGTTAAAGGTGCAGTGGGCAAAGCCGTAGCCGCTGAAGTCCTTCACTTCCAGCACGGGTTTCAGGTGACGATAGTCCAGAGGGGCACATTGTTCCTCTTTGATGCAGGTCTCCTCCGTGCCGCCGGGCAGCAGCCCCTGAATCAGCATTTCCTTGGTGAAGTCCTTGACGGCGCCTTCCAGAGTGATCACGCCGTCCCGCATAATGGCGACCTTGGTAGCAATCTCGAAGACTTCCGTCAGCCGGTGAGTGATGTAGATGATGGCGATGCCTTTCTTCTTCAGGTCTTCCACCGTCTTAAACAGAGCCTGCACCTCGTTGAAGGTCAGGGAGCTGGTAGGCTCGTCAAGAATCAGGATCCGGGCGTTCCGCATCATGCCCCGGAGCAGCTCCACCATTTGCTGTTCCGCAATGGAAAGGGTGTTGGCCTTCCGCTGCAGGTTCAGGGTGAAGTTCAGCTCGGCCATGCAGTCAACCAGCCGTTTCCTTAGGTCGGCTTCCCGCTCGTTAAAGCCCATAAGGATGTTTTCCAGCACCGTCATGTTGGGGAAAAGCATGGGCTCCTGGGGCACCAGATAAATGCCGTGAGCCAAGGAGGCAGAAGCTTTGCCCAGCTTGACCGGCTGGCCGTCCAGCAGGATTTCTCCTTCATCGCAGGTATAAATGCCCATGATGATCTTCATCAGGGTGGACTTGCCTGCCCCGTTGCCGCCGATGAGAGCTACAACCTCGCCTGCGTCTACGCTGAGGTCAATCCCCTTCAGCACCACGTTCTGCCCGAAAGCCTTTCGAATGCCCTTGACCTGAAGTCTCGGGGCGGTCGCCGTTTTCATGGTCATAACTTCCAGCTCCTGTACTTGCTGTTACAAATGTTTTGCTGTTACACATTTCACTGATGTCATTATAGAGCACATTGTGCACACTGTCAATACTTTTTTCGACTTCTTTGGACTACAATCATTCTGCTTTGTCAATTTCGTGATATTTTCCTAAAGGAATTGACATCTATCAGATTCGGTGCTATATTATTGGCGTAAACATTTGTTTATTATCAAAATAATTGTTTTATCGGTTAAACGGAGGCTTTATGAACGGAACGGCACAATATGAAGAAACGCTGATGGTCAAGGCGTCCTGGTACTATTATTTTGAGAACATGACCCAGCAGGCCATTGCGGATAGGCTGGGCATCAGCCGTATGCGGGTGATTAAATTGCTGGATACAGCCCGACAAAACGGGGTGATTCAGTTTCGCCTTCGGTCGGACAGCATCGGCATGATGGAGAGCAGCCGGGCACTGATGGAACGCTATCACTTAAAGGATGTTTTTATTATCCCCGAAGCGGAGCAGGAAGGCCAGACCAACGAATCTATCGCCCGGGCAGGCGCCATGTACGTCAGTGATCGGCTGGGGGACAATGCCTGCATCAATGTGGGCTATGGGGATACCCTGGGGCGGACGCTGAACCATCTGGCCACCATGGTGCAGACGCCGGTCACCTGTGTGTCTCTGACCGGCGGTGTGTCCTGCTATCTGCCCAATGGGCGAAGCAATGTATTCAACGCAAGGCTTTGCCTGATCCCTGCTCCCATCCTTGCCTCTTCTCCGGAAATGGCGGCGGCCATGCGGGCGGAAGCCTCTGTCAGCGAGGTGATCCGCACGGCGGCACTGTCTTCCTTCACCTTGGTGGGTATCGGCGCCATGCATGACACCGCCACCGTGGTGCGTACCGGGCTGATGACCCAGAACGAAATGTTCCGGCTCCGCATGGCCGGCAGCGTAGGGGATGTGCTGTGCCATTTCCTGGACAAGGAGGGACACTTGGTGCCCAGTGATATTGAAGATCGATTGATTTCCACCCCCTTGGAGCAGCTCCACACCATGAGCAACGTGGTGGGTCTGGCAGCAGGCAGGCATAAGGCGGAGGCTATTCGCGCCGTGCTCCGGGGCGGATACTTGGACGTGCTCATTACGGATGAGCCTACGGCGGCTTTGCTTCTGAAGGACAACTGATTGTCCTTGAACATTTGTGTAGCAAAAAACGAAGAAAGGATGGTTGCAATGGCAAAAACCCTCATGGCCGTGGATGCGGGTACAGGCAGCGTTCGGGCTGTCCTGTTCGGCCTGGACGGTCAACAGCTGGGCTGCGTCCAGCAGGAATGGACCCATAAGGAGGATCCACGGTATCCCGGAAGCATGGATTTTGACTGGGTGCACAACTGGGATCTTGCCCGGCAGTGCATTCGGGGCGTCATTGAACAGACGGGGGTAGATCCCAAGGACATTGCGGCGGTATCTACTACCTGCATGCGAGAAGGCATTGTGCTCTATGACAAGGCCGGTCAGGAAATCTGGGCCTGTGCTAACGTGGATGCCCGCAGCGACCGGGAAGTGGCTCAGCTGGTGCACATGGATCCGGAACTGGAGAAGCGCTTCTACAAGGAGTCCGGCCAGACCTATGCCCTGGGCGCACTGCCCCGGCTCCTTTGGGTGAAGAACAACATGCCGGACGTGTATGAGAAGATGGCCGTCTGCACCATGTTCAACGACTGGCTGATTTACAAGATGACCGGGGTCTTCTCCTCGGAGCCTTCCAATGCCTGCACCACGGGCATCTTCAATCTGCAGGAGCGGAACTGGGATGATCAGATTGCCGCCTCCATCGGGCTGAAGGCCGGCATTTTCCCGAAGATCACGGAGTGCGGCACGGTGATTGCCAAGGTGACGGAGCAGGGGGCGGCGGAGACCGGCCTTGCGGCAGGCACCCCTGTGGTGGCCGGCGGCGGAGATGCGCAGCTGGGCTGCGTGGGCGTCGGCGTGGTGGATCCCCATCAGGCAGCCATCTTCGGCGGCAGCTTCTGGCAGTATGAATACAATACGGATGAGGCCAAGACGGATGATCAGTGCCGGGTTCGGGTGAATTGCCACAGCGTGCCGGGTATTTGGCAGTACGAAGCCTTGGCCTTCAAGCCGGGCATGGTGATGCGCTGGTATCGGGATGCCTTCTGCCAGGGGGAAAAGGAGCTGGCCAAGGCCACCGGACGGGATGCCTATGATCTGATGAACGAAAAGGCCAAGGACATCCCCGTGGGCTGCTACGGCATGATGTGTGCCTTCTCCGATGTGATGAATTACATTGCTTGGCGGCATGCCAGTCCCATGTTCATCAATTTCGACTTTGACCCGGAGAAGTTCAACCGCTACACCTTCTACCGTGCCATTATGGAAAACACCGCCATGGTGACCTACGGGCACATGCAGTTGGTGCGGGAGTCTACCGGGAACATTCCCAAGGAGGTTGTCTTCGCAGGCGGCGCATCCAAGAGCGATCTTTGGTGCCGGATTCTCTGCGATGTGCTGGGCATCCCGGTGAATGTGCCCAGCGTGCGGGAGGCTACGGCCTTGGGCGCAGCCATCATGGCAGGCCACGGGGTGGGTCTCTTCCCGGATATCTCCAAGGCAGCCAGAGAACTGGTGCATTTTGAACAGCGGTATGAGCCGGACATGGAGCATCATGCCCAGTATATGAAGCTGTATGAAACCTGGCGCAAGATGTATGCCCGGGAGCTTCAGCTTGCTGATGATCGGATTACCCGCCACATGTGGGCGGCACCCGGCGTTTAAGCCTTAGCATGAATGAAAGGAGCATTCGAACGTGTATATCGTGAACGAAGAAGATAAGGAGTATCGCTTTGGTGACAGCGGCCCCAAGTACCTGATGAAGGGTCCCCGGATGAACTTCGCCCTGGTGCAGTTTCAGGCCGGGCAGGATTTCAAGGCTCATTATCATAACGTGATGGAAGAAAACTTCTACATCCTTGAGGGGGAAGTGGACATTGTAGTGGATGGAGTGGTGAACCATCTCCGTGCCGGCCAGATGATTCACATTGAGCCCGGCGAGATTCACTATGTGATCAATAACTCCAACGCCCCCATGAAGATGATTTCCACCCTTGCCCCTTACACCAACCCGGACAAGGTGGATGTGGAGAATTACACGTATTAACGGAGCAACGCGTTTGCATTTAATTCGTGGATGCTCCATTGCGAACGTTCTGAAGAAGCTTATGAGCCTAGATGCTGATCAGCTTGGCTTTTCGGTAGGACATCCATCTTTGCTGACATAGCTGGTTTTCGGGTAGGCGCGGGAGGTAAGTGAGCGGCTACACGCCAGTGGCGTGTATAGCAGCCGCGAACGCATCAACCGAAACGAGCGGCTGTAAGCCGCGACGATTGAGG
>JAUMVT010000073.1 GCA_030529995.1 Clostridia bacterium | reverse complement strand
CTCGTGTAAGGAAGCAATCCTTCGGATTGCTGCGAAAACCACCGCACATGTCGCTGGTTTTCGATCTAGAGTTGAAGGGCTTGCGAGCCCTCCAACGCCACCCAGGGTTTGTAGATGGTCGGGCTCCCTCTTCCGTGTGGAAGGGGGAGTTTTTCTGTTCCAATGAATACATTATTTGATCAGGTGGCAAGGCCGCCAACTTGCGGGACAATCTTTCTTTCCTCCTGAAGTCCTTTACCGAAGTTTTCACCCGTGCTATACTGGATGTGAGAGGAGATGCTGTCCAGTGCCCCAGTCTGTGATCGGTCGGTTTGCCCCTACGCCCAGCGGACGGCTGCATTTGGGCAATGTGCTTTGCGCCATGCTGGCCTATCTGTCTGCACGCAGTCAGGGCGGACGGTTTCTCCTCCGTATCGAGGACTTGGATATCCCCAGATGCCCGGCGTCACTCAGTCAGGCTGCTATGGATGACTTAACAGCCTTGGGTTTTACCTGGGATGAACCGCCTCTCTACCAAAGCCAGCGGAGCGAAATCTACCGCCAAGCCCTGCATTGCCTGACGGAGCAAGGCTATACCTATCCCTGCTTTTGCACTCGGGCACAGCTGATGGCCAGCGTCGCCCCCAACCTAGGGGATACGGTGGTGGTTTACCCAGGCACATGCCGGAACCTGACCGGGGCGGAAGCGGCAGAAAAGGCAAAGACGAGAACGCCGGCTATTCGCCTGCGTGTCCCGGACGAAACGATTACCTTTACCGACAGGCTTTACGGCGTGCAGAGAGAAAATCTGGCACGGGACTGCGGGGATTTCATTCTGCGACGTTCCGACGGGCTGTACGGCTACCAGTTGGCAGTGGTGGTGGATGATGCCCTTTCCGGCGTAACGGAAGTGGTTCGGGGGCGGGATATCCTTTCTGCCACACCCAGGCAAATTTATCTCCAGCGATTGCTGGAGTATGATACACCGTCCTATCTTCATATTCCGCTGCTGATGGATGGAGAGGGACGCCGATTGGCCAAGCGGGATCGGGACATGGACATGACGGCACTGCTGAAGCGGTTCACCCCGGAGGAAATTCTGGGGCGGCTGGCCTACGCGGCCGGCTTGCAGCAGGAAATCAGGCCTGCGACCTTGGAAGAACTGATTCCGATGTATGATCCGGCAAAACTGCCCAAGGACGATTTGCGGCTGAAGGGGTTCGATGAAACGACCGCTTTTTCACCATCTTTCTTTTTCCGACCTGAAATGTTATAATGGCTTCGTTCAGTATCTCCGGGATGCTGGCACCATGCTGTTTCGTTGTATGAAATGGACGATAGATTCCATCAAGGAGGAAATTCATGAAGCGTATTTTATGCCTGATGATGTCCCTGGTGCTGCTTGTGGCCATGGCCGGAACGGCTTTGGCGGATACACCCAAGCCCATTGAAACCATTCCTTATGATGAGCTGCCTGCCACCATTGACGGACAGCACCATTTCCTGCTGCTGTGCGTGGATCAGTGGCATGGCAAGCCCGGCAACCTGGGCAACACGGACGGTATCGTGCTGGTTACTCTGGATACCCGAGCCCATCGTGTCATGCTGACCTCCTTTATTCGGGATGCGCTTGTGGTGCGGCCGGACGGTCATATTGGCCGGATTAACTATATTGCCAAGAATTACAGCCCGGAGGATCTGTGCCAGGTTATCAGTACCCATATCGGTGTCAAGGTGGAGAAGTACATCCTCTTTGATTTTAGCCAGATTCAGACCATTATCGACTTCCTTGGCGGTGTGGATATTACCGTGAATTCCGAGGAAGCCAGCTACCTGAAACGCTATGCCATCAGCTCCACCTCCACCACTCCTTCCATGGCCGGGGCAGGCACGTACCGCTTCGGCGGTCATGCGGCGGTGATTTACATGCGCATCCGGAAGGCCGGCGGCGGCGGCGACTTCATGCGCACCCAGCGGGTTCGTACAGTGCTGTCTACCTTGGCGGATCAGTGCCGGGAAATCAGCTGGGACGAAGCTCTGTCCCTGGTGGATAATGTAATGGCCAACACCACCATGACCAACATGAATCTGGAAGAAATGCAGCAGGCCGCATCCTATGCCTATGATCTGCGGGGCTGCACGGTGGAGGAGCTGCGCATTCCTATTGACGGGGCTGCCACGCCCATTAACTATGCATCCATGGCCGTGCAGGAGATTGACTGGCCTGCCTGCCGGGAAGCCATGCAGAATTATCTGCAGAGCAGCTTCCTGGTGCTGGATGATGAAGATTAAACTGAGCGGTAAACGAGGAAGAATGCATGAAGTGTCCCCAATGTGGTAAGTGGAACCGGGCTTCCTTTCCCACCTGCCAGTACTGCGGCGCGGAGCTGCCTCAGGAAGATAAGCAGGAAGAACCCAGCTGGCGGGCTACCTTAAAGGATGACCAGCGAAACAATGCCTATATCCGGGTGGATGAGGACGGTAATGCGGAAACGGCTCCTGATCGGCGTGACGTGCTGGCTCGGGAAATGTCCGAATTAAAGGTGCGGAAGGCGGAAGGCCGGGAAAAGCAGCGGCAGCTTCGGGCGGAAGGCGCCAAGCGAGGCGCCGCCCCTTCCGGCATGAATGTGCGCAGCCACACCTCTCATGATGATTTCTGGCAAGTGGCGGATGATCCGAAGGCTACCGTCCGTATCCGCAAGCTGGACGATGAAGGAAACGATAGGGGACAGTTCAACGCCACCCAGACCCATCGCATCATGCCTGTGGGCAACGACTTGGAGGGCGGCCGTTCCTTTGACCCTATGTGGGGGGACGAGGATGAATTCGTCGCCACTCATCAGATGCCGCCCCTTCAGGCAACCCGGAGCTTTACGGCTAAGCTGCCCAACCGGCGGAGAGGAACCCGGCATCTGATTCGTGCCTTGATCATCATCCTCATTGTGGGCTTAACCGGCTTGGCCTCCTTCTTCGGCTATCACTTCTTCAAGAATCGCCAGGAGACCATCAAGGAGCAGAATGCTGCAACAGTGGTGGCATCCATTAAGAATGACTTGGCCGCTCATACCATCATGATCCCCGGGGAGGACGGCACACAAATCTACATCCGGGAACTACATACCTCCTACATTGTTACCGGCGGGTTTGCTACGGTAGAGGTGGAGGATCACACCTGGTATGATGATAAGACGGATTATCTGGATGCCACCATGGAGGTTACATTAACGCCTTTCGTGAAAACCACCTCCGGGCAGCAGAAGCCGCTGGATCCCATTACCTACGAGATCGATATTCCTCTGTCGCCCATTGAGCTGCTGACCCCGGACTCTACCCGGTATGAAGTATCGGCCTCCATGTACACTATGAAATTCTCCGTGCGTCCCGGCTCTAAGGTGACCATTAACGGGGAAGACTACTCCGATACCGTGAATTCGGAAACAGGCGAGTTTTCCTACAACGCCACGGTGCAGCCCCAGGGCGACAACCTGTTTACGGTCGTTTGTCGCAGTCAGTATTGTCGGGAAAACACCATGGAAGTGGTGCTGTACCGGGAACGGCAGGAAATCCCGCTGGACCTGGCGGCAGATACCTACACTTCCACCAGTTCCAGCTACATGCTGGTGTCTGCTACCACTATGCCGGGGGCGGATATCGAGGTTTCCAGCCCCTACAAGGACTTGAACATCACCAACCTGGACACCACCGGCGCATTCAGCTTCTATGCGGTTTTCGACCATATTGGCGATAATACCATCACCATCACCGCCAGTATGCCGGGGAAAAAATCCTCTGTGGTGAATTACACCGTGTACTATGTGCCCCCGGCCAGCACCTACACCACCAAGGCCTGGGCCATGGATTCCACCAACTATAATGAGCTGCTGAACAACATGACCGTTCGCGCCGCCAAAACCCAGGTGTATGTGATCAAGGGCAAGGTGCAGTACTCCGTCAGCGATAAGCCTCAAATGGTGGTGATTAACACCAGTGATGACGGCCAGAGCCAGCCGGTGCTGGTGCAGAATTATTCCAAGACTACTTGGGTGGTAGGGGAAACCTACGAGATTTATGCCGATGCCTACAGCACTTACAACAACATGCCTTGGCTGAACGCTCGATACACCTACCAGCGGTAAGCAAAGTCCTTCATTAACGATGCCGAAAGGCAAAGGAGATGCCATGAATCCCTGTGACCTGTTGATTATCGGTTCCGGCCCGGCTGCCTACAGCTGTGCCATGACCGCCTGCAAGCGTAACCTGAAGGTGACCGTGGCCGGAGCTTCCGCCAAGGATACCTGGCTGTGGCGGGCGGAGCATATTACCAACTATCCCGGCCTGCCGGATGTTTCTGGTCAGGCGCTGCTGGAGACCTTCCATGCTCAAGCCCTGCACGCCGGGGCAGCGTTTGTCCACGGCGTAGCCAGACAGGTGCAGCCTATGGGCAGCGGCTTCATGACCCTGATCGGCAATGACATTGCGGAATCTAAGGCTGTTGCCCTGTGCGTAGGCGCCGCCAGACCCCAAATGCTGCCGGGAGAAGAAGAACTGCTGGGGCGGGGGGTCAGCTGGTGCGGCACCTGCGACGGTATGTTTTACCGGGGCAAGGAAGTGGCGGTGCTTTCCGCCTGGGAAGACGGCGTAGAGGAAGCCATCTTCCTTGCAGGGTTTGCGGGCAAGGTGGACTATTACCGTCTTGCACCTCATGAAGTGCCTGCAAACGCTCCCTTCACCCTGCTGCAGGGGAAGCCTTTGTTCCTTGCAAAGCAGGATGGGCGCATCCTGCTGACCACCGACGAAGGGGAGAAGGACTATGACGGGGTTTTCCTCTTCCGGCCTTCCGTTGCTCCTGACCGGCTGCTGCCGGGGCTGAAGCTGGATGGAGGCTTCATTCGGGTGGATCGGCGGATGGCTACCAGCATGCCTCGCGTCTATGCCGCCGGGGATTGCACCGGACTGCCCCTGCAAATTGCCAAGGCCGTAGGGGAGGGCAACGTGGCGGCCATTTCCGCTGCGGAAGACCTTGTCCGGGAAAACAAGGAGGCACTTTGATGAAACGATTGCTTGCATGGATCCTTGCCCTGTGCCTTTTTGCCGTGCCCTGCCTGGCAGAGACGCTGACCTTGGATGATAACGTTGCCGGCACTGCGTACTGGCCGGAGGATGCGGACGAAAGCTCTGCCGTGTTTGTCTATCGCTACAGTTATCCCCACGCCTCCGGCGATGGGGAAGTGGCGGCGGCAGTGAATGAGTTCTACACCTATTTGATTGATGACGCGCTGGCCTTCACCGTGCCCATTCTGGCGGAATCCTTGGAGAACACAGACGTGCAGGCGTACTGCAACGTTACCTCTCAGGTCACCTGCCTGAATGAAGATTACCTGTCCGTGCTGCTGGTCACGGAATCCTTTCGGGAAGGCAGCACAACGAAGATTTATTCCGCTCAAACCTTTATGCTCAATGGCGAACGGGCGGGCATTGCTTCCAGCCTGCCCAGACTGCTGGAGATTCTGGAGGATCAGGAAGCGGATACCTGGATGCAGGATCGGCAGACAGCCAAGGCCAATGATTTGGTGTGGCAGCTGGTGTGGGAGAACATTGAAACCCAGCGCACGGCCGGTACCGTCAGCTACCATGCGGATGTGACCTATGAGCAGCTGACCCAGGAATTCTACCCGGAAGAGGATTTTTATCTGGATGAAAACGGTGATCCGGTATTTTTCATTCAGGCTGGTACCCTTGCATCGGAAGAAGACGGGGTGCTGCTGTTCCCCTTCTCCCTGGAGGAACTGAAGGACGAGCTGTAAGTGCTTGACGGATGATGCATCCGATGATAAGATACACATGTACCGGGGCAGAATGTCCCAGCGAAACGGAGGAAATACCAATGGAAATCAGCAAGGAAACTACCATGGGCGAACTGATCAGCCTGGATCGGGGCATTGCCGCCATCCTGATGCAGAACGGTATGCATTGTGTCGGCTGCCCTGCTCACGCTTTTGAATCTCTGGAAGACGGCTGCGCAGGCCACGGCATCGACGTGGATAAGGTCATCAGCGACATCAAGGCTTACCTGGCAACCAAGGAAGCTTGAGTATAGGGTTTGACCGAAAAGAAGTAGGGCTGTCTCTGTGAGGCAGCCCTCTTTTGACATGTTGCTGCGTGGGAGGGATGCGTCCGTGGGAAAGATTGACTGGGGCGAGAATCTGGAACTGAAGATTGCCAAACTGCCGGAAAGCCCGGGCTGCTACCTGATGAAGGACAGTGAGGGCACCATTATTTACGTGGGCAAGGCGGTCAATCTGAAGAACCGGGTGCGTTCCTACTTTCGGGATACCTACCACACCCCCAAGGTAGCGGCCATGATCTCCCACATTGCGGATTTTGACATTCTCCTGTGCGATACCAATCTGGAAGCTTTGTGCCTGGAGTGCAACCTGATCAAGCTGCACAAGCCTTACTATAATATTCTCCTGAAGGATGACAAGCATTATCCCTATCTGCGGATCAACCTGAAAGAACCCTATCCCCGGCTGACGCTGGCACGGCGCATGGAGAGGGATGGAGCGAAGTACTTCGGCCCCTACATCGGCGCAACGGCGGTGAAGCAGGTGATCGACGCTGTTCGTGGGGTGTTTCCCCTGCGAACCTGCAAGCAGACTCTGCCGCTGAAGACCCCCAAGCGCCCCTGCATCAATTACGACATCGGCAAATGCATGGCGCCCTGCGCCGGCAAGTGCACCGAGGAAGCCTATTGGGACATGATGGATGGGGTGCTGGCCTTCCTGAACGGGGATTACCGTCAGGTGTGCGATCAGCTGAAGCAATCCATGAACGATGCCGCAGCCAAGATGCAGTACGAAAAGGCAGCCGTGTATCGGGATAAAATCCGCCGGGTGGAAGGGCTGATGGAGCGGCAGATTGCCATCCAGACCGCCGCAGGGGAGCAGGATATCTTCGCCCTGGCGCAGGACGGATTGGATGCTATGGTGCAGGTGCTGTACGTCCGAGGAGGGCGGATGGTGGGCGGGGATCATTTCCCCCTGCCAAGGGAAGGCAGTGAAGACCCGGCGGAAATCCTGGCGGCCTTCCTTCCCCAATATTATGAGGATGGAGCACTGATTCCTCGCAACGTGCTCTGCGAAACCCTTCCGGAGGAAGCTGTTGAGCAGCTGGAAAGCTGGCTCAGACAGCAGAAGGGAAGCGCTGTTACCCTTTCCACCCCGAAGCGTGGAGAAAAGCATGACTTGGTTCGCCTTGCAGCCAAGAACGCCGCTGATGCGCTGGACAAGCGGAACGCCAAGGCGGCCATCCAGCAGGAGCGCACCATCGGTGCCTGTGCCGGGTTGGCCAAGGCACTGGGGCTGGCAAAGCCGCCAAGACGCATTGAGGGCTACGACATCTCCAATACCCAGGGTCAGCTGAGTGTTGCTTCCATGGTGGTGTTTATTGACGGTACGGCGGCCAAGAAGGAGTATCGCCGCTTCCGCATCAAAACCGTGGAAGGAGCGAACGACTTCGCTTCCATGAACGAGGTGCTGGGGCGGCGGTTTGCCCGGGGCTTGGAAGAAAAAGCGGAACGGGAAGCGGCAGGATTGCCTGCTATTGGCGGCAAGTTTTCCGATCTGCCGGATCTGGTGCTGATCGACGGCGGCCCTCAGCAGCTGCGCTTTGCCCGTCAGGCTTTGCTGGATATGGGAGCAGGGAAGGTGGCCATGTTCGGCCTGGCCAAGAAGGAGGAAGAAATCTTCCTGCCTGACCGGGAAGAGCCTATTTGCCTGGATCACCACACCCCGGAGCTTCATCTGGTGCAGCGTGTCCGTGATGAGGCGCACCGCTTCGGCATTACCTACCACCGGGCACTGCGGGGCAAGGCCTTTGTGCACAGCCAGCTGGAGGACATCCCCGGCATTGGCCCCACCCGGCGGAAAGCCCTGATGAATCGGTTCGGCTCCATCAAGGGTATCCGTGCCGCCGAAGAAGCGGATTTGCTGGCGACCCCCAGCATGAACCGCACTGCCGTGGATGCGGTGCTGAAATGGCAGGCGCAGAAAAAATAAAAAAAGTTTTGGTCAGGAGGTTTCACTTCCTCAAAACCTGTTGATACTATCATCAGGCGGTAGGAACGCCTGAAAGTAAAGGAACATCATGAATGATTTTTTAGGAGGTAGACAGATATGAAGTGGGTTTGCAGCATTTGCGGTTACGTGTACGAGGGAGAACAGCCGCCGGAGAAGTGCCCTGTGTGCAAGGCTCCTGCCAGCAAGTTCGTGAAGCAGGAAGGCACCATGACCTGGGCTGCCGAGCATGTGGTGGGCGTAGGCAAGGACGCTCCTGCGGAGATTGTGGAAGGCCTTCGTGAGAACTTCAACGGCGAGTGCAGCGAAGTAGGCATGTACCTGGCCATGGCACGGGTTGCTCACCGGGAAGGGTATCCGGAAATCGGCCTGTACTGGGAAAAGGCCGCTTATGAAGAAGCGGAGCACGCCGCTAAGTTTGCCGAGCTGCTGGGCGAGGTGCTCACCGACTCCACCGAGAAGAACCTGACCATGCGTGTGGAAGCTGAGAACGGCGCCACCATGGGCAAGTATGAGCTGGCCAAGAAGGCCAAGGAACTGGGACTGGATGCCATCCACGACACCGTGCACGAGATGGCTCGGGACGAAGCCCGTCACGGCAAGGCCTTCGAGGGTCTGCTGAAGCGCTACTTCGGCAAGTAAGAAAAGCAAGGAATCACAAGGGTTTGCGGGGACTGTCCTGAAAAAGGGCGGTTCCCGCTTTTTGTGTGCTTTTAGGGAAAAAGTGCCGTTTAGTGCCCCATTTGGTGCCGACAACAGCCGTAATAAACGCAATGGTGCCTTTTCAAAAGTGCCCGTAAATACAGTATAGTTTTACGCCTTTACCGTGTCAACCCTGTTCCTCCATCCTGCCAATTTTGTTGGTATTCTTTCCAGAAAAATACAGTTTTGGCGGTAGAAATCAGAAAACCCCGCCGCCCGAGGTGGGCGGCGGGGAAAAAGTCGCAACACTTATTCTGCTTTGTTCTTTTCGGCATCCGCTTTCGCTGCCAGCTCCGCAATAACGGTTGTGTTCTCAATCAGTTCGCCGAAGCCGTAGACAAAGAACGAACCAATCCATGAAACCAGCGAACCCACAATCAAAACAGCAAAACCTGTGCCGACCATAGCACCACCACTGTTAGCACCAGCGATTATCATAATGCTACCGCAGATAACAGAAAGTCCGATGCCGATTACACTGATAGCAGTTGCCAGTCTTTTGATTTTACCGCCGATATTACTAAACATACGAATCCTCCCTAACAATACAACTTGTATCTTACTTGTGTTTGTTCTTATAGGCTTCAAGATAGGAATACTTGGAGTTCTCGTTTGATTTATTCGCAGATACAGAAGTCGCATCCTTCAAAGCCTTAGTAATTCCCTCGCCATCAAAAGAAACAGCAGGGAGCAGGAAGGCAAACGGCTGCAAGAAGCCTATTGTAATCATGCTTGTTAGTCCCATCTTAAACTGATACAGCATTACTGCATATGCTATAACAGATAACACAGCAACCACCGCAATTATAAGCAAAGACAGGATGGTTCGCTTTTTAGAAACGAGCAAACCGAGTGCAATGGAAAATACCATGCCAATCAGCATTCCAAATCCAGCAACATTGATTCCACGATTTGCAGAATCAATGATTTCCGGAGAAGTATTCGTCAGGCTCAAAAACGAATACGAAAATGCGACAATAACAAGCCCCAACAGCACTTCAATAGCACAACCAGCAATCGGCACGATGAATGATGATTGCAGCTTATTCGCATACAACGAAGCGGCAACCAGCAAGGCACACAGAACGATATTTACGACCCGAATCATCCTTATTGCAGTGCGAACACTTGCCACATAATCATCTCCCATGACTCCCGATAAACCTGAGATAATTACTGCTGCAATTTCAAAAGCAACCAATCCAACGATCAGCATGATGAGTGTTCGATTGATTTTCAATGTTTATGCCTCCATTCAAAAGGCGATTGATTCACACCAACCGCCCTCTATTCTTATACCACCCGCACAACTTCCTTGAAAGTGTGCTTCACAATCTCGGGCGTGCCTCTCATGCGGATATACTTTGCGACTGTCGAGCCGCTGCGACCCAACTCACGACCAACAGCCGCGAAATTGCCGTATTTGGCGTATAGCTGGTGCATCTGCACGATTTCCTCGGGCGTTACACGCTTCGCCATAGTATCAGCCCTTCTTTTCGGCTCTTGTGGGCTTTTGTCCCGTCTTTAGCAGCGAGTC
>JAUMVT010000102.1 GCA_030529995.1 Clostridia bacterium | reverse complement strand
CCCAGATAGGTATTGCGGAAGCCGTACTCGCCCAAGGTGGAAATGAACCACTTCTTATTTCGGAAACGCACCCACATGCCGGGCACAACGTCCGAACGATAGCGGATGGTGAAGTTAATGACGGCCTCGGTGTTCATGACGTCTGCGCTCCGGTAATGCTGGTTGCCAGCGTCCGTAACTGCTGCCCATGCCTTGCAAAGGACGTGATCAGTGGGTTCCGGAAAGCCATTCTCATTGATCACGTTCTCCGTATACCCGATCTCCACCAGATGCCGGAGACTGCCGGGATGCGGATTGGCTTCAAAGTTTTTATAGCCGCGCAAGCAGGTTCACCTCCTAAAACATCTTTTGCGGGTCACGGTAGGGATAAAGCAGGTTTTCAAAGGCAATGCGCATGGTGCTGTAGACCGTGCGGTCGGGAATATCCCGGTTTTCATAGTAGTGGCTGACGAAGAGCAGGATGGCCAAACGAACAGGCTCAGGCGCGGGATCGGAAAACTGCACCCGGCAGTAATCCTCAGCCGCAGCCTGAGCCTGCTTGATGAGGCTTTCCAGATACTCGTCCTCTTCGCCATACTGGATGCGCAGGTGGGTTTTTACTTCATCAACGGTGACGACCATGATGCAGTGTCACCTCACTTGCCGTTGTTAATGAATCCGGCCTGCCGCATGGCTTCCAGCAGACTGTTGAAGTCGTCCTTCAGTGCGGCGATAGTGGTCGCCTCGCTGTCCTGTATATAGGGCAGCACATCAAAGGAAGAACCGGACGAACCAAACAGGTCATCGCCGCCTTCAACGGTCGCACCGGGGAGGAAAGTGAGCTGGCCGCCAATAACCAGCTCGTTTCCACCGTGCGCAAAGTAGTTGTGGGTGTTCCGGGTTACGTCCTTTTCAGGATCAGCTTTTGTCATTTGTCATTCCTCCTTACGCTGCCTTCATCTGCAGCACCTTGACCGCTTCGGGAAGGATAAGCTTGCCGTCCACACGCTGGGAGGCAAGAAATCCCACCTGACCGGTCGGGGCGTACAGTTCATTGAGACGCTGGAACTTGCGGCCTTCACGGTCGGCGATCCAGTAGTAATTCATGTCGCCAAACACCATCGTCTTGGCCCCCGCCTCGATGGTGGGCATGAAGGTGGAAGTGTAGACCGGACGGTTCAGGATGGTATCAGGCGTGCCTGCCGTTACACTGGGCTGCCAGATATAATCGCCGTTGCCGTTCTTCAGCTGGCGCAGCGCCTTCATGGTGGCATCATTGGTCAGGAACACAGCGCTGCGGCGATACGGGGCGCGGAGACTGTAGAACAAATCCATGACCTCATCGAAGGTCAGCGCCGTGGCGCTCTTGGTGGTCACACCCACCTCCGCACCGCCCGTGGCATGGAGCAGACCGGTGGGCTTGCCGGTGCCGTTGCCCGTGAAGAACGCTTCCTCCTCGGCAGCACCGATGCGGCGGGCAAACTCGCGGGCGATATACGAAGCCACATCGAACACGGAGTCGTGCAGCAGCTCGTCGGACACCTTAATCATCGTCGCCAGCTTATAGGCGCTGATAGAGGTCTGACCGAAAGCATCGTCGCTTTCCGGATACGCCGCCTCTTCATCGATCCAGCTGGCCGTACCCTTGGATACCACAATGGGAATCTTGCGGTCGCCGGAGCTGGTGCGGATGATGT
>JAUMVT010000072.1 GCA_030529995.1 Clostridia bacterium | reverse complement strand
CGCCGAACAGATTTTATTCATGCGGGGTGTCCAATTTGCACTTGCAATTTGCGATAATTAAAGAGAGGCATCTGTTTTGCAAATGCCTCTCTCGCGATTATTCTAGGTTGGATGTCAGCATGGACAGAATGCCGTATTGATCCAGCAGGGAAAACATGGTTTCGTAGGCGGACAGGGGCAGATGCTTCAGCAGGGGAATGGAGCCCTTCACAAAAGGCTCTGCCACGCCGGAGACGAAGGTTTTCATGCTTGCGTCATTCAGAGAGAAGATGTTCAGCCCATTCAGGGTTTCAGCCGTATAGCTGGGGGCGGAAAGCTCCTGTTGGGTCAGCGTGCCCTGAACGGACAGCAGCATAGTTTCGGTTTCCGTATTCAGCTGCTGCAAGGTAAACTGTCCGTCCTCTGCCTGATAGGCGAAGTGGAGGCTCAAGGCATTAGGCACCATCTCACCCTGCAGGGACAGGGTAAGATCAACCTGACCGTCCATGGGCAGGCTGTCCGTCCACCCGGTTAGGGCAAGGGAAGCATCCAGCATGGAGGTTTCGTCTTCCTCGTTGGCAATCAGAACGGAAAGGGTGATGCTGCCGTCCTCTTGCCGGCACTCATAAGAGGCTTCCACCGTGTTGCCGTCCGGCAGCATGGGCAGGGCTAGCGTCCAGGTGCTCTCTTCATCGCTTTCGGTGCGGGTGAAGAAGATTTCCTCACCGCTGCTCCACGTTTCTGTACCATCCTCTGCAGTAACGGTGATGCCATCATCATCCAGCAGACCATCCAGCCAGTCGGGCAGCTCGGTGATGGTTTCCAGCACCATGTCGCTGTAGCCGCTTTCCAGAGCCAGGGCAGCAAGCCAGTAGTAGAAGGCTCGATCCTGCTCCGCATTGTCAGCGGCGTAGGCGGCCAGCTCCATCACATCCTCCCGGGCAATGACCCGGCTGCCCTCCTCGGCATGCATGACCCGGTTCCACTCGTCACGGATCCAGTCAAAGGCGCTGGTGTGGGCATAGGGGGAGATGAGCAAAGCTGGATACTGCAGGGGCATGCCTAGGTGATTGTAAGCCTTGATGGCAAACTCCAGCAGCGCCAGGTTGTTCATCATCAGTTCCTGATTGCCCAGCAGACTGCTGCCCAGCTGATAGTGGGTATCAGTGCCGTAAAGGTGCAGGGAAGTGCGAGTGTCCTCGTCATTTTCCAGCAGCATATCAGCAGTGATATCAAAGCTGCTGCCGGCCATGGCAAAGGTGCCGGACAGCGTCAGCATGTTCAACGTATCCGCAATGCCCTGCACCAAGGTTTGATCCGCCTCGGGGTAGGCAGAGGCATCCATGGAAAAGTGAACATCAAAGCCATAGCCAATGTCTGCGCTTTCGCCCAAGGATACGGCGGGCAGCAAGAGCACACACAGCAGCAGGGCAGTCAAGCGGCGACCAAAGTCCTTCATTTGCGTACCTTCTTTCGCCTGTTAGCCCCACAGCAATGCCAGGGCAGGCACAATTTGCTTCTTTCTGGAAACAACCTTGGGCAGGAAAACGTGATGATCCTGGATGTCCCCGGTGTTGAAGGCAGACTTCACCGCTTCTTCCTCACCGAGGAAAATCAGCTCCGTGCCTTCCAGCAGCACGTTGGTCAGCATGAGAATCAGCATGTCGTACTGCTTTTCGGTCTTCAGCTTCTCCATGGCAGGCAGAATTTCATCAAGCCGTTTCATAATCTTATCCGTGTCCAGGCAAGTGACCTGAGCAATCCCCAGACTGTGACCGGCAATATGGAATTCCTTGAAGTCCATGGACAGCAGTGTTTCCGCAGGCTTATCGCCGCACTGACCGGCAGCAAAGATTTCATGACCCAGCTGATCCAGGTCAATTCCTGCAATGCGTGCCAGCCGATCCGCAATGCGCCGGTCACGGCCCGTGCAGGTGGGAGACTTGAACAACACCGTGTCGGACAGAATGGCGGAGGCCATAAGCCCGGCCATTTTTTCCGAAGGCATGAGTCCACGCTCCTGGAACATGGTGGCAACGATGGTGGTGGAGGAGCCTACAGGCTCGTTCCGCATGAATACGGGGTTCGCCGTCTGCACATCGGCCAAACGGTGGTGATCAATAATGGCCATGATTTCCGCCTGATCCAGCCCGGGAACGGATTGGCTCCGCTCGTTGTGATCCATCAGCACCACACGTTTGCGACGGGGACGCAGCAGGTGATACCGGCTTAAGGTACCCACCACGTGATCATTTTCATCCAGCACTGGATAGGAGCGATAGCGAGATTGAAGCACCGTTTCACGCACATCGTCAATGAAATCATCCAGATGAAAGTACACCAGATCCTTGGTCTGGGCAATCCGGCTGACGGGAATGGCCTGATAAATCATCCGTGCGGCACGGTAGGCGTCGCAGGGGGTGGCAATGAGGCAGGTGTGGGAGGAACGTCCCCGATATTTTTCCGCCAGATCGCTTTGGCACAGAATGACACAGCTGACCCCAAGCTCCAGCGCACGATCCACCACGTCTTCCTGCTGACCGCAGATTACAATGGAATGTTCGCCGGCACCCTTCAGGCAGGCACCGCAGGAGGGCAGGGCAATGATGACCTCGCCGGAAACCTGGTCGAACACATCTTCATCATCGTTGATGATGCGGCCCTCCAGGGCACTGAGCAGGTTGAAGACGGGCACGTTTTCCACCACGGGATTCTGGGTGGAGTCCATGTCGCTTTCCGCAATGCTGCCGGCGGTGACCATGCCGTACAGTTCACCGTTTTCCGTGGTGATGGGCAGGGCGGAAACACTGCTGTTTGCCTGAATCATTTTCCACGCATGGCTGATGGCCACATTGGCACCCACGGCCGGGGGACGGTCGAAGTCAATGTCCCGCACCTGGGTGCGAACCGTGGGCAGATACATGGGCGGCTTGAAGCCGAAGCGATCCAGCAGGTAGGTCGTTTCGTCATTCAGATGGCCCAGCCGGGCGGCCACATACTCGTTTTCGCCCAATGCGTTCAGCAGCGTCGCATAGGCCATGGAGGACACGACAGAGTCCGTGTCCGGGTTCTTGTGTCCGAATACATAAATGGGATCCATTCTTTCCTCCTGCGTCAGTCGTCGTCGTCAACCACCTGCCAGGTGGTCGGGTCGGCATCAACAGCGGCAAGATAACGCTTGTTCAGCGCATCCTGCATGGTTTTGTTGGCAACGCCATGTTCTTTCAGGCCTTCAGCACGCTGGAAGGCCTTCACCGCATCTACTGTGGCGTTGCCGAAGGTGCCGGTGGCTTTGCTTGCATCCAGATAACCCAGGTAGACCAGCTTGTTTTGCAGCTGCTGCACCTTTTCACCCACATTGCCGTAGCGCATGGTGGTTTCAGCCACATCGTGGACAGTACCGTAGCCCAGAATTCTGGTGTAGGTCAGGGGGTAAACGGTGCGCTTCACGGCCACCGGGGTATTGCCCTCAATGACGTGGATATTCACATTCCCGTCCTTGTCCCGGGTGCAGTACTCCACCATGGCCACGTGATCCGTGTTCTGATCATCCGTCCAAGTGAAGAAAACCCAGTCTCCGGGCTGGGGAATGTACGTGCCGGTAGTGATGTAGCTGTCATCCCCCTGCATCCACTGGTAGCCCCAATCTTCCAGATTGCCCCAGCGGACAATGTATCGTCCTTTGGTAATGAACCAGCTGCGTCCGGTGTTCTGTCCGGAGTACAGGGGATACACGTTCTTCAGCAGGCTGGTGCCGTGCTGCTGATCCACCTGATCCACGCACCAGCACAGGAACTCGGCGCACCACTGAGCATAAGGGTCTCCTGCCCATTCGCCGTACTTGCTGTAGCCGTGAGCGCCCTCGGTGTAGCCAACTTCTCCGTCAGCCACCTGCAGCAGCCAAGTCACATAGTCCGGCACTTCCCACTGGGGCTGGATCACTTCTTCTTCCTCTTCGCCCAGGACGGAAGGCGTCAGCAGCATCAGCACGGCCAGCAAAGCGAGAAAACGGCGAAGCGGCATCAAATAAGCCTCCTGTCAAAGGTTACGGGAACGGTGTGGGTAATGGTCATGCTTTCCGGCGTTACGTGGCACACAGCGGCCACCAGATGGACACCGGCGGCTTCAGCTTCCGCCAATGCTGTGCCGAAGGCCGGATGAGTTTTGTCGTTAGGGGAAACGCTGGCCACATTGTCTCGCTGGACAACAAAGCATAAGGCGGCTTCGTAGCCTTCCTTTCGGGCGGCAATCAACTCGTGCAGGTGCTTCACACCACGCTCTGTGGGCGCATCGGGAAAGAAAGCGTGATCTTCCTCATCGAACAGGGTTACACCCTTGATTTCGGCAAAGCCTGGGGTGCCGTGATGCATAAAGGCAAAGTCGAACCGGGAAGCACTGTAGGTCACTTCCTGACGAAGCTCCGTCAAACCTTCTGCAAAGCCGCCCTGCCGTGCCCATTCGGCAAACACAGGGTTAGGCGCCTGACTGTCCATGTTGATGACATACCCTCGGCTTTCCACGCAGACCAAATCATAGCGAGTCTTGCGCTGGGGGTTCGGGGATTCCGCCAGGTAAACCGTTGCGCCGGGCAGCAGCAGTTCCCTGCATCGACCGGTGTTCTTCACATGACAGACAACAGTCTCTCCATCCAGCAGGCAGTGAGCAATAAAGCGATTGGGACGGTCGAGAAAGACGGCTTTGCGTACTGCATGGTAGAGAATCATTCCGATACCTTGTAGATGACCATCAGCAAAGCACCGTCATCGCTGGTGTGTCCCTCCACACGAATGGGGAAATCGTAATTGTTGCGGAAGCGAAGATTCAGGTTGTCATTGCCCACGGCAGCGTCCACGCCGTGAGGCAGGTAGCTGGCACCGCCGGGACCGTGGGGACGGCGCTGAAGAATTTCAACGCCGGGCAGCTGAAGCAGTGCATTGTACAGCGTGGAGGATACCTGGCAAGTGCCACCGCCGTAGCCTGGGCGGCTGGTACCGTCCACCAGCACGGGAGCTTCCTGATAGCCAAGAGACTTCTTGTAAGGACCCACATCCTTGTTGAAGTTCAGGGACTCGCCGGGCTGCATCACCCGGGTCAGCCGCTGGCAGGCCACGTTGATGTTGTTGATGCGGCTCAGGTTGATCTTCGTCTGCACCATCTTGTAGTAGGAAGTGTAGGCGGCAATGGGCGTATCGTCACTCAGGGGTTCATCCGTGGGGGATACGGGCACAAAGTCCGTCAGCTCCGTCAGATGGATATAGCCGTAAGTGCGCCAATAGGGGACAATCGCCCATTCCCCTTCAATGCGCCAGATGCTCAGCATGGTGCCGGGGTTCAGCACCACCCAGCTGTCGTCCGACTCGCTCATGGACTTGCGCACATAGCAGGTAGAAGCAGTGGTGGCGATGTAGATGGATTTCTGCACACCGTAGGGGTGGGTGTTGACGGTATCAATGGCCTTGACTTCGTAAATTCTGCTGCGGTTAATGTAGCCGATGTACTGCTTGTAGCGCACAATCGCCCAGCTGCTGCCTACGTAGAGCACTTCGGCAGACACAACGCCCTCGTTATAGGTTACCTTGGCAGCCTGGGTAGAGCGATCGGCAAACAGGCTGGACTTGGCCAGAATTTTGCAATTGTAAAGGGCGGTGGAGTTCAGGTCGAAATCGCTGAGCTCCGCTTCCTGATAGGTAGGCCCTGCATGAAATTCCGACGCTTCATCATCGTCCTCATCCACTGCGTCCAGTTCTTCCACTTCCCGTTCTTCTTCGGCGGAAATGGTTTCTTCGGCGCCCTCATCCGGGGCAGTATCTTCTTCTGCCAGCATGCTTACAGGCAGCAGACAGCAGGCAACGATCAGTGCCAGCAAACGCTTCATCTTCAAAAGGAAGTCCTCCTTCATACCGTGTCAATACACAAATACCATCCTATTATAGCATTCACCACCTGAAGTGGCAAGGGCGGGACAAGGGGAAAGATGGAACCAGTTTGTAAAACTTGCAGGCTAATCACTGCGCCGGTTGCGACGCTTTTCCGATTTGCGGGGTTTTCACTGGGGGCGGGATGTGCTATAATGAATCTGCTTATCAGATTCAGATAAAAGAAGGCATGAAGCATGGAAGCACGAAAGAATCTTCGGCGGATTGATCTGGGTCAGCTGCAGGAAAATGTGAAACTGATCCGTGCCGCCGTTCCGTCCGGTACACACTTATTGGCAGTTGTGAAGGCAGATGCTTATGGCCACGGCATGGCACAGGTGGCAAAGACTGCATTGCTGAGCGGTGCGGATCATTTGGCAGTAGCCATTACGGAAGAAGGCGAAACCCTGCGGAAGGCAGGCATTGCGGCACCGATTCTGGTGCTGGGCGCCACAACGGAAGCCTCTGCCATGGAAGGCGTCGCCTTTGACCTGACGCTGACCGTGTGTGATGCACAGATGGTTCGCTGGGCGGAAGCTGCGGCGGTGAAGTTTGGCAAGTCTGCCTGTGTGCATGTGAAGATGGATACAGGCATGAGCCGTATCGGCTGCCGCACGGAAGCTGAAGTGAAGGACGTACTGAAGACCCTTGCGGAATGCCCGCACGTGCATCTCACCGGCACCTTTACCCACTTTGCGGATGCGGACGGGGAGGATATGACCTTCACTTATGAACAGCTTCGCCGTTTTCGTCAGCTGACGGATCTGCTCCCTGCCGGGATCATCCGCCACTGCGCTAATTCCGCTGCCATTCATCGTCTGCCTGAGGCAGCCTTCGACATGGTGCGGGCAGGCATCTCCATGTACGGTTATCCGCCGGTGGCGACGGATATGCCCTTGAAGCCTTTCATGACGTGGGAAACGGAAGTGACCTACGTGAAAGAAATTACTCCCGGGGATACGGTAAGCTACGGCCGTACCTTCCGGGCGGAAGCTCCCCGCCGGGTGGCGACCATTGCCTGCGGCTACGGGGACGGATACCATCGAGCCGCCAGCGGCAAGGCGCAGGTCATCATCGCCGGCAGGAAAGTGCCGGTGATCGGCCGTATCTGTATGGATCAAATGATGGCGGATGTAACGGATCTGCCGGAGGTGAAGGCCGGAGACCGGGTCGTGCTTATGGGCACCATGGGGGATGCGACGATTACCGCCGAGGACATCGCACAGTGGGCAGGCACCATCAGCTATGAGGTGCTGCTGGCTGCTACAAACCGTGTGCCCCGGGTGTGGGAAAATGAGCCTGCAGAGTAAGCAAGAACTTCGGAAAGCCCTGCGCAGTGCCTTTCCGGGGGTGGCTCAAAGAAATGCGGAAAGCCAAAGCATTTGCCGCCACCTTTGCCAATGGCCGGTGCTTCAGCATGCTTCCGTGGTAGCTGCCTACATACCCCTTCCTCGGGAGGCGGATATTACGCCGGTGCTTGCTCAGGTGCTGGAAGCGGGGCATACCCTTGCCTTACCCAGGTGCGGCAAGGCACCCAACATGATTTTCCATGCCGTGAGCAGCTTAGCGGAGCTTGTGCCCGGTGCCTATGGCATTCCGGAACCCAAGGCGGATGCACCGGCAGTTGCGCCGGAAGAATTCTCACTGGTGCTTGTACCCTTGGAAGGCGTGGACGGCGCAGGCCATCGGCTAGGCAAAGGCTGCGGCTATTATGACAATCTGCTGACCAAGACGAACTGCCTGTCGGTGGGCATTGCCCTTTCGTGGCAGGAGTGTGACAGCGTTCCTGTGGAGGAACAGGATCGGCCCTTGGATGCTGTGGCGGATGCCGAGGGAATCCGAATCTTCAGGGACATCCTGTAAAACCGAAATCAATGGCGGAGAGGAAAGAAACATCATGGAGCAAAAGCACAAAGGGGCGAAGAAGCCGAAGATCGTCACCAAGCCGTATCTGCAAGGCCGCATGCTGGATCAGCACCTGTTGAGCGGCGGCCTGAAATTTCTGGGCGCACAGGTCATGATGGCCTTCGTGTTCCTGCTGCTCAGCACGCTGCTGATGGTGAGCAACCGTGCGCTTTGTCTCATCCTGAACGCTGTCATTCTCTGCGCCTGCTATCTGCTGTTTTATAACAGCGGCGCAGGAAAAGGCGAAGCGGATGTTACCTTGGGCGAAACCTTGTATATGCGTCAGGAAAACGGTCACACCGTATCCAAAGAAGAAAAGCAGGGCTGCTATCAAAAACTGAAGGGCTTCGCCCGGGGATTTGTCGGCACGCTGCCCCTGCTTGTATGCGCTGTTTTACTGGCATGCACGGCACAGGTGCAGATGACCGGATTGTCCTCCCTGCCTTCCTGGCTGACCACCTATGAAAGCCGGGCAGAAATCGGCGATGCTCTGGCCTATTACCATACCGCATCCGGCATGGGGCTGGAAAACATTATGCGGATCGTGATCCGCGTGTGTATCATGCCCATGGTGTCCATGGTGGGCACAGGCAATAATCAAGGCTTGCTGCTGCTGGAGCGTCTCAGCCCTTTGGCAGTGCTGCTGCCCGCTGTGGCCTACGGCATTGGCTATACCCAGGGGCCCAAGCTGCGCACCAAGGTACACACCAACATTGCCAGCAATGACCGGAAGCGTGCAAAGCGCGAGAAAAAGCAGCAGCAGGAGCGGGCAAAACGGAAAGCACCTGAACAGCTGAACTGAGGAGGCAGGGCTTTATGCGGATTGTTGCCGGAAGCGCCCGTTCCCGGGTGATTCATGCACCGGAAGGCCGGGATACCCGTCCTACACTGGATCGGGTGCGTGAAAACCTGTTTAACGTGCTGAGCCGTCGTGTGCCCGGTGCCCGTGTGCTGGATTTGTTTGCAGGCAGCGGCGCCTTAGCACTGGAAGCACTCAGCCGAGGGGCGGAAAGTGCTGTGCTGGTGGATCATGATCGTGCTGCGATTCGCTGCATTCATGATAATGTAACGACACTGGGCTTTGAAAATGAAGTCCTTGTGCTTCAGGCGGATTGGAAAACTGCCGCCGGTCAGCTGCAACGGGAAGGCCGCACATTTGACCTGATTTTTCTGGATCCACCTTATGCCATGGAGGATTTAAGCCAGGTTACCGAGGCCTTGATTCCCCTGCTGGCACAGGGCGGCTGGGTGGTTATTGAACATCGGGCTCAGCATGAGCCTCTTGTGGCGGAAGGCTACTATTGCCGGGACAGCCGCCGCTGGGGCATTGCCGGGGTCACCTGCTACAGCCGGGAGGAAGTGTGAATGGAAAAGGTCTGCATTTATCCCGGAAGCTTTGATCCCCTGACCATCGGGCATATGGATGTGATTCACAGGGCTTCCCGACTGTTTGACCGGGTGGTGGTGGCTGTTCTTCACAATCCGGCGAAAGTCGGCTGCTTTCCCACAGCCCGGCGGCTGGAGATGATTCGCAAGGCCTGCGCTTCCATGCCGAACGTGGAAGCAGATGCTTTTTCAGGGCTGCTGGCGGATTATGTGGATCGGTTGGGCGCAGCGGCAGTGATTCGCGGCATTCGTGGTGAAAGCGATTTTTCTTCCGAGGCCATGATGGCGCAGGTGAACCGGCGGCTGAATCCTCGGGTGGAGACGATCTTTCTGCTGGCAAAGCCGGAGCATGCCTGCATTTCCTCTTCCATGGTCAGAGAGGTGGCAAGCTTCGGCGGAGACGTTTCCCCTTTTCTGCCGGAGGAAGTGCTCCCTTATGTTACGGCAGCATTTTCCAAGAAAGAATGACGGTTGATTTCCCTGCAAGGTTTTGCTGAAATGGATAAAGGAGGCGTCCCATGGCTGGCACCGCTGTAGATCAATGCATGAATATCATTCGAGATATTGACCGAACCCTTGAAGAGGCGCGGAAGTACCTGATGAGCAAGGATGACTGTATTGTCAGCCGTACCTATCTGCGCACCCGGGTGCAGCAATTGCAGGATTCCCTGCCCCAGGCTGTGCAGACGGCTTCCGAGTATGTGCGGAACATTCAGGCCATTCAGCAGCAAAACAATCAGGATTGCTCTGCCCTTCTCCGGGATGCGCAGCAAAAGGCGCAGCAGACTGTTTTCGATGCGGAGCAGCAGGCTTCGGATACCACAGCCCGTGCAGAGCGCAGTGCTAACGAAACCTTGACCAAGGCTCAGAACGAAGCCAAGGCCACCGTAGAAGCTGCCCGAGGGGAAGCAGAACGGATCTTGGCCAACGCGCGCCGTCAGGCGGATATGATGGTGGATCAGGAGGAAATCGTTCGCCGGGCTCGGGTGGAGGCCAGCGAGCTGCAGGAAAGCACCCAGGAGGAACTGAACCAGCTGCGGCAGAATACCTTTGATTATCTGGATAATGTCATGGAGCAGGTGGATCGCCATCTAAGCAGCACCATCAATAACCTGCGCTTGGAGCGTACGGAGCTGAACAATCATCGGGGATAAGGATGAACTTGCCGAGACGGCACAACCGATTCGAATCGTCCGGAGACCATGACAATGACTTGCCAAACGTTGTCAATTAATGAGTCATAACCCAATCATAATAGTTTTTATAATTCTCTATGTCCGGGTGTCTTGTTTCCCATGCTTCGATGGTATCATAGTCAAACATGGCTGTGATGCCATCCCTTATTTCGGTTCGGTGAAAGGAAGAAATGGAAACGCAAATTGCAAGTGCAAATTGGACACCCCGCATGAATAAAATCTGTTCGG
>JAUMVT010000071.1 GCA_030529995.1 Clostridia bacterium | reverse complement strand
GCTTTTTTGTTTGTTATTGCTATGTGTAGCGCGTTACACAATACCGTAAAACGCCATTGTGAGAAAGAGATACTTCGCCGGGCTTGGCGTTGGCACCGCCGCCGATCAGGGAGGCAACAGAAGCACTGTGGTGAGGCGCACAGAAGGGGCGAGTCACCATTAAGCCGCTGCCGGGGGCAAGCTTGCCTGCAATGGAGTGGATGCGGGTGGTTTCCAGGGCTTCCTCAAAGGTCATGGGCGGAAGAATGCCGGGGAGGCACCGTGCCAGCATGGTTTTGCCGCTGCCGGGCACGCCGATCATCAGCATGTTGTGCCCGCCGGCGGCCGCTACTTCCAAGGCACGACGTGCGCCTAACTGACCCTGCACCTGCGCTAAGTCACACAGGGGCTGCCGCTCCTGCAGAATGTCGGAATAGGTACGCTGCACCTGCGCCGGAATGTGCTCCCGGCCATTCAAATGGGCGACAACCTCCCGCAGGTTGGCGGCAGGATGGACGCAGATGCCCTGAATGCAGGCAACTTCCATGGCGTTTCCTTTGGGCAGGATCACATCGGTAATGCCCTGCTCACTGGCACTGATCACCATGGGCAGCGCACCGCGAACAGGCTGAAGGGAACCGTCCAGCGACAGTTCACCCAGCAGCAGCACCTTGGTGAGATCCATCTGCTCCAGCTGGGAGGAGGCCATCAGCACACTGACGGCAATGGGAAGGTCAAAGGCTGGACCTTCTTTTTTCATATCCGCAGGTGCCAGATTCACGGTGACCCGTGCCACGGGCATGGCAAAGCCGGAATTGACAATGGCGGCACTGACCCGGTCTCGGCTTTCCTTCACGGAAGCATCCGGCAGGCCGATAATTTCCAATACGGGCAGACCGGGAGCGGCATAAACCTCAACCTTGACGGCGAAACCATTGACACCGCTTAGTCCATAGCCCAAAGTCTGTGCCAGCACACGGACGCCCCCTTTACCACACTGCGTTATTTTCTTCCTTACAAATCAATAAACTTTTCAAACTCCGGCAGGATGCCGATGCCATCCGGATAATGAGCCGCAAACTGGGGAATGGCATGACTGGGGAAGGAGTTTCCTTCGATGAAGGTAGGTCCATCCTCCGTGATGGCCACATCCCAGGCCACAAAGCGCATTTGAGGCACTTTCTGGGCAGCCTCCAGGCACATCTTCTTGGCTTCCTCCCAGTAGGGAATGGTGAAGCCTACAATGGGTGTGCCGGTCATGGGATGCTTCTCGTAGGTGTTGCCTTGTTTGTCGGCGCCCACGGTCTTCAGCATACCACTGTCCAAATCAATGCGGGCAGCCATACCGCCGCAGTCCACATTATCCATCACCTTGCCGTTGCCGATGCGCAGAAAGGCGTACACAATGCCCTGCTGCTTATCCCCTAAAAGGGTGGCGATGCGGCAGGTATTGACGGAAGTGGGGCACAGAGCAGCCATGTCGTGATGCTGCACCACCATCTCTTCCAGAATGCCGATGCCTTTATCCAGCAACAGCTGCTTGAAGGCTTCAGCACCGTCCTTCCAGTCCTCTTCCGTGAATTTCAGGATACCCTGACCGCTGGAGCCTTCCAGCGGCTTGCCGATGAGCTGGGTGTTCCCCTCGGTGATATCCGCCAGAGCGGCAGGGTCGGTATCCGCATTGATCAGCAGCCACTTGCGGTGGATATAGGCGCTGAAGAGCTGGTTGAACTGGGTCTTGTCATCGAAGAAGTGCCAGTATGCCTTGTCATTCATCCGCCGGACAATGTTGTTGGAAATGCCACGGGTAATGACGGTTTTCCGCTGAGCGTCATTCAGCTTGTACATTTCGGCAATCTTGTAATCCACATAGCCGGCGTTGTACTTTAGTGCGCAGTCCAGCATGTCCCTCATCAGCCATGCATGGGATTTGCCGCTGCGCTTTTCCAGCGTTTTGGTAGTTTCCCGCATGCGCTTCCAGTCAATCCTTACAGCACGCTTCACAAAGTAAGACAATCTGCTCATGGCCTTCAGATCCCTTCTTTAGACGTTGAAGCGGAACAACGTAATGTCGCCGTCCTTCATGACATAATCCTTGCCCTCGGAGCGAACCAGACCCTTTTCCTTGCAGGCAGCCATGGAACCGAGCTCCGCCAAGGTGTCGAAGGGGACGATTTCCGCCCGAATGAAGCCTTTTTCAAAGTCCGTGTGGATCTTGCCGGCAGCCTGAGGGGCTTTGGTGCCTTCCTTGATGGTCCACGCACGGCATTCATCTTCACCGGCAGTCAGGAAGGAAATCAGTCCCAGCAGACGATAGCAGGCGGTGATCAGCCGATCCAGACCGCTCTGACCAATGCCCAGCTCTTCAATGAATTCGGCCTTTTCCTCCGGCTCCATCTGAGCGATCTCTTCCTCAATCTGCGCGGAGATGACCAGCATCTCGGCATGCTCGGCCTTGGCGATGGCTTCCACCTTGTCCAGACCGGGAATTTCGCTCACGTCCTTGCCCAGGTCGCTGTCGGCAATGTTGGCGGCGTAGATGACGGGCTTGGTGGTCAGCAGGAACCAGCTATCCACAATTTCCCGCTCTTCATCCGTATAGGGATAGGTGCGGGCAGGTTTGCCGCTCTCCAGATGGGCATACAGCTTCTCTGCCAGCTCGGCTTCCGCTCCGGCCTTCTTGTCGCCGCCCCGAAGGTTCTTCACGGCACGATCCTTGCGCCGCTGAACAGTATCCATGTCGGCGAAAATCAGCTCCAGATTGATGGTCTCAATATCCCGAGCCGGGTCGATGGAACCGTCCACGTGGATGATGTTTTCATCCTCAAAGCAGCGCACCACATGCACAATGGCATCTACTTCACGGATGTGGCTGAGGAACTTGTTGCCAAGACCTTCACCGTGGCTGGCACCCTTCACCAAGCCGGCAATGTCAACAAATTCGATGGTGGTGGGGGTCACCTTCTTGGGATGATACATATTGGCCAGCACGTCCAGCCGGCTGTCCGGCACCATCACAACGCCGGTGTTGGGCTCGATGGTGCAGAAAGGATAATTGGCAGCCTGCGCGCCTGCCTTCGTAATTGCATTGAAAAGTGTGCTCTTTCCCACATTGGGAAGTCCCACAACGCCAAGTTTCATATCGGTACGTTCTCCTCTCGTGTTGATCCTCTACCAAAGAAACATTATACTTGATGAAAACAAGAAAAGCAATCTTGTAAGCCGCCTTGATTGTAAAAATCCTGCCGCCTACCGTGACAGCAGCGAAATTTGATGCTATAATGCACCTGTGTGTGCCTTACAAGCACAATCATTTTTTGAAGGAGTGTTGACATTGACCATTCTCCAGGCGATTGTGCTTGGTCTTGTGCAGGGGTTGACGGAATTTCTTCCGGTGTCCTCCAGCGGCCATTTAATTCTTGCCAGAGCCATCATGGGCATTTCTGATGAAGCTGCTGCAACCGGCGCTTATCTGATGCTGGACGTGCTGCTGCACGTGGGCACGCTGCTGGCAGTGATTGTGGTGTTCTGGAAGGACTGGTGGGAGATCCTGAAGAATCCCTTCAAGTCCAAAACGCTGGGACTATTGTTCCTGGCTTCCCTGCCTACTTTGGCAGTAGTTGTACTGTTCAACGACTTTGTGGAGCAGTTTTTCACCGGCTGGTTCCTGGGCGTCAGCTTCCTGATTACCGCTGTTTTCCTGTTGATTGCGGAGGCTGTCAGCCACAGCAGAAAGCTGAAGGCGGAGCAGCCCGGCATCAAGCATGCCCTCATCATGGGCTTCATGCAGGCACTGGCGATTCTGCCCGGTGTCAGCCGCAGCGGCTCTACCCTGACCGGCGGTCTGGCATCCGGCTTGAACCGGAAGAGTGCTGCCAAGTTTGCTTTCATGATGAGCGCGCCGGCCATTCTGGGCAGCCTTTTGTATGAAGGCAAGAACGCCATTGAGGAAGGTTCCTTGTCTCAGCTGGCCTTGGTGCCTACCATTGTAGGCGTGGCGGTGGCAGCCATCAGCGGCTATCTGGCCATTCGGTTTATGTTGAAGCTGATCAACAAGGCATCCCTGAACTGGTTCTCACTGTACCTGGCCATTCTGGGCTTTGTGATCCTTTGCCTGCAGCTGGGCGGATGCACCGCTCTGCCTGCATTCCAGCTGCCCACCATGTGAGTGCTGTACAAACGGTTTCTTCGGTGCTATAATAATGCAATTACTGTCGGGAGGTGAGTAGGAAGTGCGTTCGTTTCAGCGATGGATCAGTCTGCTTTTGGTGTGTGCGTTCGTACTCTGCTCAACCCCGGCATTGGCCGTTGAATCGGAAGATAAAATTGTAGAGCCTACCCTTTCGCCGGATGCGGCAACCTACTCCGAGGAAACGCCCGAACTGCTGGAAGAAGATCAGCTGATTGCGTATTCCGCTATTCTGGTGGAAGAGGACAGCGGCGAAGCAATTTTTGAAAAAGATGCGGATACGGTGCGGTATCCCGCTTCCACCACCAAGATCATGACCGTGCTGCTGGCACTGATGATGGTAGAGGATCTGGATCAGACGGTAGTCGTCAGCGAAACGGCTGTGGATATTCCGTCGGACTCCTCCACCATGAGTCTGACCGCCGGTGAGGAACTCAGCCTCCGGGACGTGCTGTACGGCACCATGATGATTTCCGCCAACGACGGTGCTAACGTGATTGCCGAAACCGTGTCCGGCAGCATTGCCAACTTTGTGGATCTCATGAACCAGACGGCGGAAATCTTCGGCTGCACCAATACCCACTTCGCCAATCCTCACGGCTACCATGATGACAATCATTACACCACGGCACGGGATATGGCAATCATTGCCCGGGAGGCCATGCAGAACGAGACCTTCCGTGAAATCGTGGGCACCACCAGCTATACCATTGCCAAGACCAATAAGCACCGTGCCCGCTCCCTGACCAGCCGATCCACCATTCTGCTGACGGGGACAACGGACAGTCCCAACAAGTACTACTACCAGTATGCAACCGGTATCAAAACCGGTTCTCACAGCAAGGCAGGATACTGCTTTGTAGGTTCTGCGGAAAAGGACGGGGTCAGCCTTATTTCGGTGGTGCTGTATACATCCCGCCGGGGCATGTGGACGGATACCAAGAAGCTGATGGAATACGGCTTCTCCCAGTATATGTCCGTATCTCCTGTGGATTTGTACAACATGAATCCCATCACACTGGAAACATCCGGGTTCTCCCTGTCCGATACGGCTATGGGTAAGCTTTCCCTGACCTGTGTGGCCGTGGATGAGGAAGCCCGAAATACCCGGATTACAGCCACCAAGGATGAAATCGAGGCCATGGCCTCCAACCTTCGCAGTACGGTGCTGATCGAGTATACCCGGGACTTTACGGCACCGATTACGGCGGGGGAAGTCATCGGCAAAATGACTTACTTTACCGACAGCGGCAAGGCGGTTGAATACAACCTGATTGCCTCCCGCTCCATTGCCAAGCGGGAGAACGCTCCCAAGACGCTGGAAGAAATCGTAGCCGAAACGGACGCCGATCCCAATCCCTTCCCCCCGCTGACGGCGGAGCTTGTGGCCTATATGGTGATTCCCGTCTTCCTGCTGTGGCTCATCATTCATCTGCTGCGGAAGATGATGAAAAAGCGCCGGGTGCACAACGCCAAGGTACCGAAGCCTAAGAGCAGGTATATGAAGTAAGTGAAGATCGCAGGGCAGTACGCTCTGCGATTTTTCATTGTTCTCTTTTTGTACTTCACCTTGACATAGGGGCTTCTTTCCACTAAACTTCACCTCGTAGTAGATGCGGTGATGATTCATCGCAAAGTAGGTTTGAAGGAGGGTTCCCTATGAAAAAGTTCATTGCTATGCTCATGACCCTATGCCTTGCACTCGGATGCTTTGCCTGTGCCGGCGCTGAAGATGAGAAGACCTACACGGTCGGTATCATTCAGCTGGTGCAGCACACCGCACTGGACGCCGCTACCAAGGGCTTCCGGGATGCGCTGACCGAAAAGCTGGGCGATCGGGTTGTTTTTGATGAACAGAATGCTTCCGGCGATACGGCTGCTTGCGCTACCATTGCCAACGGCTTTGTTTCTGCCGGTGTTGATTTGATTATGGCTAACGCCACGGCTGCCCTGCAGGCGGCTGTCAGCGCTACCGCTGATATCCCGATTCTGGGCACTTCCATTTCCCACTACGGCACCGCCCTTGACATCAGCGACTGGAAGGGCTATACCGAGCTGAACGTTTCCGGCACCAGCGACCTGGCTCCCTTGGATGGTCAGGCGGCTATGATTAAGGAACTGTTCCCTGACGCCAAGAAGGTTGGCCTGCTGTACTGCTCCGCTGAAGCGAACTCCGCCTACCAGATCGGCGTCATTAAGGGCTATCTGGAAGAACTGGGCTTCGAAACGGAAGAGTACGCATTCACTGACTCTAACGACGTTGCCTCCATGGCGCAGAACGCAACGGAGTGCGACGTGATTTACATCCCCACTGATAACACGGCTGCTGCCTACACCGAAACCATTGCCAATGTGGTGCTGCCTGCCAAGACCCCCGTTGTGGCTGGTGAGGAAGGCATCTGCGCAGGCTGCGGCGTTGCAACGCTGACCATCAGCTACTATGACCTTGGCTACAAGACCGGCGAAATGGCCTATGACGTGCTGGTTAATGGCGCAGACGTGTCCACCATGGAGATTGCTTTTGCTCCTCAGTTCACCAAGAAGTACAACGCAGCCAACTGCGCTGAGCTGGGCATCACCGTTCCTGATGACTATGAGCCTATCGAGTAAAAAGTAAATCATCTTTCGCACAGTGCGAAGCCATGGGGAGAGCATCTCTTTCATGGCTTCGCCTTGCATCGTTTTCTCGATTATCTTGCTGGAGGAGGAGCTTTCCTTGGACATTTTGAAGCTGCTGAATGCCATGCCCGGTGCCGTATCTCAGGGACTCATCTGGGGCATTATGGCCATCGGCGTATACATTACCTATCGCGTGCTGGACGTGGCTGATTTGACCGTTGACGGTTCCATCGCAACGGGCGGTGCTGTTGCGGCTATGCTCATTCTGAACGGCTGCAATGTGTATCTTGCATTATTGGCAGCTTTTGCTGTGGGGCTCCTGTGCGGCTTCGTTACGGGTATTTTCCATACGGCCATGGGCATCCCGGCGATTCTGGCCGGCATCCTGACCCAGCTGGCTCTGTACTCCATCAATCTGCGGATTATGGGTGGCAAGGCCAATACGGCCATCAGTGCCAACAAGTATGATCTGGTGGTCTCTCTGCGGGACGCCCGCTCCCTGTCTCTCAATAACCCCATCATCATTCTTGTCATTTTCACGGCGGTGCTGATTGTAGCACTGTACATGTTCTTTGGCACGGAGTACGGCTCCGCCCTGCGTGCCACGGGCGCAAATACCCAGATGGCTCGTGCCCAGGGCATCAACACCAACCACGGCAAGGTAGTGGGATTGATGCTTTCCAACGGTCTGGTGGCACTGGCCGGTGCCCTGCTGGCACAGTATCAGGGCTTTGCGGATGTGAGCATGGGACGCGGCGCCATCGTCATCGGTCTGGCGGCTGTCATTATCGGTGAAGTGGTGTTCGGCAAAGTGTTCAAGGCCTTTGGCGGCAAATTGACCGCTGTGTCCATCGGTGCGGTGATTTATTACATCGTGATGCAAGTGGTGCTTTGGCTCGGCCTGAACACCAACGACCTGAAGATGCTTACCGCATTGATTGTTGCCCTGTTCCTGGCCATCCCGTACTGGAAAGGAAAGCTGTATTCCGTACGCGCCGGCCGTAAGGAGGTGAAAAAGCATGCTTGAGCTTCGTGGTATCAGCAAAACTTTTAACCCGGGAACCATTACGGAGAAGCGTGCTCTTTCCGATCTGAGTCTTCACCTGAATCCGGGGGATTTTGTAACGGTCATCGGCGGAAACGGTGCCGGGAAGTCCACCATGCTGAACGCTGTTGCCGGTGTGTTCAACGTAGATGCGGGAAGCATCCTCATTGACGGAGTAAACGTGACTCGTCTGCCGGAGCACAAGCGTGCTGCCATGCTGGGACGGGTTTTCCAGGATCCCATGATCGGCACGGCCGCTACCATGAATATTGAAGAAAATTTGGCACTTGCGTACCGCAGGGGTCAGCGTCGAACCCTTCGCTGGGGCATTAAGCCCAAGGAGCGGGAAGAATACCGTGACTTGCTGGCCATGCTGGGCTTGGGCTTGGAAGACAGAATGACCAGCAAGGTGGGACTGCTGTCCGGCGGTCAGCGTCAGGCACTGACACTGCTCATGGCGACCCTGAAGCAGCCCAAGCTGCTCCTGCTGGATGAGCACACGGCGGCACTGGATCCCAAGACGGCCGCTAATGTGCTGGGCTTGACGCAGAAGATCATTGCGGAGAATCACCTGACCGCACTGATGATCACCCACAATATGAAGGATGCCCTGCAGTACGGCAACCGTACCATCATGATGCATGAGGGAACGGTGATCCTGGACATTGATGCCGAAACGAAAAAAAGCATCGGCATTGAAGATTTGCTTGCCATGTTCGAAAAAGCAAGCGGCAAGGAATTGGCCAACGATCGTATGCTGCTGGGGTAAAGTGTAAGCTAAGGAAGTAAAACCGGGTACAGATCAATAGCTTTTCCATGGAGAACCCCCTTGTGTTTGATATTTGCTGTTGCTTCTATCTTACCACATGCGGGTTCTCTTTTCTTTACCGCTGTATTGTACCTTAACACCATCACACCCTCATTTGAAACGACATAAACTCCGCCCGCTTTCTTCCACCGCTCAAATCTTGGCAGCATAGACCGACCATGGTACCGGTGAACCAACCCTCGTTGCAGGCTTCGTCCGAAAGAAAGGACGCATCCAATGGGACACCAAGCGTGTGCCAGATATCACCGGCTGACCAGTTGAAGGAGGCATAGCCTTGTTTCAAAGAAAGCTTCATGAGGATTGGTGTATTGGCAGGCACGGGAATGTAGCCAAAAGGAGAAGTATACCGCTTATTCTCGGCCTTCAGCAACGTGATGACTTTACCTAAATCTTCATCATAGGTCAGGTGCAGATAGAGGTAATTGTCATTGTCGTAATAGAGGATTAACCCGGCCATCTGCTTGAAGTAGCAAGGATGAAAGTCAACCAAGGTCTCAATCTCGGCTGTTGTTTCGGTCAAGCGCTGGGCGATGAAGCTCTGCTTGAAGTGACTTCCTAGACCGTTACCGCCGTACAGGCACAGGCGGCCGGGATGATCAGTGAGAGAATAGTCTGTTGAGCTTAGCGGTACACGAAGAAATTGCCAGCGGATGTCCAGTTTCGGATTACTGAAGTCATCCTTTTCCGGCAGGACAGGCCAGGAACATTCGGATAAACCAGTGTCCGGCAGCATTTCATCGGGCACATTGGTGCCATTGGCAAGGCGAAGCCAGCCATCTTCCGTCCAACAGACCTTCTGCAGGGCAGTTTCGCGTCCTAGCATATAGCGGCGGGATCCTGCGAAGCGCGGAGCATCAGCAGGGTTACGTTGGGCAAGAGGCCGTCCACACAGGTGCACAATGTACCAATCGCCTGTTTGCGTTTGCATCAGATCGGCATGCCCTGCCTTTTGCAGTGGATGATTGGGGGAGTGGCGGGAGGTCAGCAGGGAATAGGCTTCCGTTTCATTGGTACGGCAATGAAAATCTGGTTTATCCATTTCATAAGGACCGAAGACATGCCGGGAGCGGAGCATGGATTGTCCGTGATCTTCACCTGTTCCTGTATCCGCACAGAAAAGGTAATACCAGTCGTTGTGCTTGAAAATATGCGGACCTTCCAGAAAAATGTCTTTGGCTTGGTATACCTCATGAAAGTTGCCGATCATTCGTTTCTGCACAGGATCGTATTCCTGCACGATAAGGCGGCCTGCATACTTTTTGGGCACCCGATGATCGGTGACCATCATGACCATGTACTTGCGGCCGTCAGTGTCATGAAACAGGGAAGGGTCGAAGCCAAAACCGCTGATTTCCGTAGGTTCTGACCAGGGACCCATGATATCAGTGGCAGTGACGATGTAGTTGTGTGTATCGTACATGTTGCAGTAGAAGGCGGTTACTACAGTATACACCAGGTAGTAGATCCCATTGTCATATGTCAGGCAAGGCGCCCACACGCCTTGAGATGCGCCAACGCCTCGCAGATCTAACTGACTGACACGGTTTAGCGGGCGGGTTAGGAGTCGCCAGTTTTTTAGATCGCGTGAATGGTGAATCTGCACTCCGGGGAACCATTCAAAGGTGGAAGTGGCAAGATAATAATCATCGCCGACACGAATGATGGAGGGGTCAGGATTGAAACCGCGGAGAATCGGATTGTGGATCATAGAAAATCCTCCTGATGAACATTTTGTGAAAGGGAAGACCATCAACAAAACCAAGGCAGAATGGAAAGGCTCGCAAGGCCTCCGATACTCAATCGAAAACCGGCGAGCAATCTTGGATAATTTGATTATTTGTGGAAAAGCCCATGTGCTCTTCCCAGGGTGATTACCAGAATCGGAAAGTGTCCCCTTGTAGTTTAAGGATTGCTTCCATGAAGAAAAAATCAGGTTGATTGTAAAATGAAGTTGGACACTTAAAAAGAAAAATCCATAGTGATG
>JAUMVT010000070.1 GCA_030529995.1 Clostridia bacterium | reverse complement strand
CGAGGGTGGCCGCACGGTTGGTTCCGGCGTTGTGGCGAAGGTTATCGAGTAATTCGGTGGATACAGTCCCCTTCTCGCAAGAGAAGGGGATTTTTTTTACCTTTAGACGTGACCTTCTTATGAAGAGTAAAGCAAATGACGTTCACAAAATATTCAAACGCATGCTATTGACAGCATGCGAATATTATTGTAAAATACCAACGTTCATCACAGAAGGAGGGTCAAATGAACCAGGATAGTAATGCCTACGGACGACTGTTCAAGCAAATTGACAAATGCTTGGCGCGGAGAATGAACAATGGATTGCAGCAGTTAGGGCTTACTGCTTCCCAGCTTCATATTCTGTTTGTTCTCAAGTGCCACGGCGGGATCCTGACGCTGAAGGAAATGGAGGAGCTGTTTAACATGGCTCAATCAACCATTGCCGGACTGGCGTCCAGGCTGGAGAAAAAACAGCTGGTGGAGACCGTGCCGGATCCTACCGACCGGAGGATCAAGAGGATTCAGGTAACGGCCAAGGGCGAGGAAGCGTTTCAGGCTGCACACAGCAATATGCAGGAAACGGAGCGGCTCATTACCTCTCCACTGAACGAAGAGGAGCGTAAAGCCCTACTTGATATGCTCCAGCGAGTGTATCAGAACATTAAGTAAGCAGGAAGGGAGTTCTTTTATGATCAAAACTCTTTTTCGCCAGGTGAAGCAGTATAAGAAGGCTTCCCTGCTCACGCCTCTGTTTGCGGCACTGGAAGTGCTGATGGAGGTGCTGATTCCCTTTGTAACCGCCGAACTCATCGATAAGGGCATTCAGGGCGGCAGCATTCAGGATGTATGGCGGTATGGCCTCCTGATGGTGGCCATGGCGATGCTGAGCTTGCTCTTCGGCTTGCTGGCTGCCAAGTTTGCCGCTACGGCTTCCAGCGGCTTTGCGGCGAATCTGCGCAATGCCATGTACGAGAACATTCAAACCTTCTCCTTTTCCAACATTGATAAGTTCTCCACGGCAGGCTTGGTTACACGTATGACCACGGATGTAACCAACATTCAAAACGCCTATCAGATGGTGCTGCGTATTGCGGTGCGTGCCCCGCTGACCATGATTCTGTCCATGGTGATGTGCTTTGTCATCAACCATGAACTGTCTCTGGTGTTCCTGGTGGCTGTTGCCGTGCTGGCCGTTGGGCTGATCTTCATTGTGCGCCGGGCAATGCGGCTGTTCGATGATGTGTTCCATAAGTATGATGACCTGAACGCCAGCGTGCAGGAAAATGTTTCTGCCATCCGCGTGGTGAAGGCCTTCGTTCGGGAAGATTACGAGAAGAAGAAGTTCAGCAAGGCTGCGGAGAACGTGTATCGCCTGTTTGTGAAGGCTGAAAAGACCATTGCTGTCAACGGCCCCATGATGATGCTGGTGGTTTACGGATGCATCATTGCCCTGAGCTGGTTCGGCGCCCAGTTCGTTGTAGGCGGCAAGCTGACCACGGGTGAATTGACCAGCCTGTTCAGCTATGTGATGAGCGTGCTCATGTCCCTGATGATGCTGAGCATGATCTTCGTGATGCTGACCATGAGCCTTGCCAGCGGACGGCGCATTGCCGAGGTATTGAACGAGAAGCCTGACCTGACCAATCCTGCGGAGCCTGTAAAGGATATTCCCAACGGACAGATTGACTTCGACCACGTCAGTTTTGCATACAAGCACGGTACCGGCGAGCCCACCCTGAAGGATATTGACCTGCACATTATGAGCGGCGAAACCATTGGTATTATCGGCGGCACAGGCTGCGGCAAGTCCAGCTTGGTGAACCTGATCAGCCGACTGTATGACGCCAGCGAGGGCACGGTTCGTGTAGGCGGCCGTGACGTGCGGGAGTACGACATGGAAGCCCTCCGTGACAAGGTGGCCGTGGTGCTACAAAAGAATGTGCTTTTCTCCGGCACCATTCTGGAGAATCTGCGCTGGGGCAAGGAAGACGCCACGCTGGAAGAGTGCAAGGAAGTTTGTGCCCAGGCCTGCGCGGATGAGTTCATTGATAAGATGCCTGATGGATACGACACCTATATTGAGCAGGGCGGCAACAACGTATCCGGCGGACAGAAGCAGCGCCTGTGTATCGCTCGTGCTCTGCTAAAGAAGCCTTGCGTTTTGATTCTGGATGATTCCACCTCCGCTGTGGATACCGCAACGGATGCAAAGATCCGCAAGGCGTTTGCCCAGAAGATTCCCGGTACCACCAAGCTGATTATTGCCCAGCGTGTTGCCTCTGTGCAGGGTGCTGACCGGATCATTGTGATGGATGACGGGCGTGTCGTTGCCTTTGACACCCATGACAATCTGATGAAGACCAACGAAATTTATCGTGAAATTTATGAAACTCAGACCCAGGGCGGCGGCGACTTTGACCAGCCCGGCCAGGGTGAGTGAGAGGAGGTAAAGGCACATGAGTAATGCACCTCGCAATAATGCAAAGCGTCCCATGGGTCCCGGCGGCCCTCGGATGCGGCCTGCGCTTACGAAGGATAGCTTTAAGGGACAGGGCAAGATTTTCAAGCGGGTGATGAAGGTGGTGCTTGAGAATTACAAGTGGCCCTTCCTGGTGGTGATTCTCTGCATTCTGGCTACATCCATCTGCACCCTGCAAGGCACCCTGTTCATGCAGACGCTGATTGATGATTATATCCTGCCCATGCTTGGCACGGAGAACCCGGACTTCGGCCCTCTGGCAGTGGCGCTGCTGAAGCTGGCAGGCATCCTGTGCATCGGCATCCTGACCTCTTATGCATATAACCGGATCATGGTGAACATTGGTCAGGGCACCATGCTGAAGCTGCGTACCCGGCTGTTCTCCAACATGGAATCCCTGCCTATCAAGTATTTTGATACCCACGCCCACGGCGACATTATGTCCGTCTACACCAACGACGTGGATACCCTGCGTCAGCTCATCAGCCAGAGCATTCCTCAGCTGGTGGACTCGCTGGTGACCCTGATTACCACCTTTGTCAGCATGCTGCTCATGAGCTGGCAGCTGACCATCCTTTCTATCCTGATGCTGGCACTGACCCTGTTCGCATCTGCAAAACTGTCCGGAAAGGCCGGCAAGCACTTCGTTGCACAGCAGAGCAAGCTGGGCACGATGAACGGCTACATTGAGGAAATGATGGAAGGCCAGAAGGTTGTGAAGGTCTTCTGCCATGAAGATAAGGCAGTGGAACAGTTCCATCAGCTGAATGAAGAGCTCCGCCAGAGCGCTGAAGATGCTGTTGCCTTCTCCAATATGATGGGTCCCATCAATACCAACCTGGGTCACTTGAGCTACGTGCTGTGCTCCATTGTGGGTGCTGTGCTTGCCCTGGGAACGGGTGCCATCACCTTGGGTCAACTGGTCTCCTTCCTGACACTGAATAAGAATTTCTCCCGTCCTGTGATGCAGATCAGCCAGCAGATGTCCTCCGTGGTTATGGCTATGGCCGGTGCAAACCGTGTGTTCACCCTGATGGATGAAATTCCTGAGGTGGATGAAGGCTATGTGGAGCTTGTCAATGCGGAAGAGAAGAATGGCAAGCTGTGCGAGGCCGATCACCGTACCGGCATGTGGGCTTGGAAGCATCCCCATCAGGCTGATGGCACGGTGACCTACACCAAGCTGGCCGGCGGCGTGGTCTTTGATGACGTAACCTTCGGCTACACCCCGGAAAAGGTGATCCTCCACAATATCAGCCTGTTCGCCAAGCCCGGGCAGAAGATCGCCTTTGTTGGCGGCACAGGCGCAGGCAAAACCACCATTACCAACCTGATCAATCGGTTCTATGATATTCAGGACGGTAAGATTCGCTATGATGACATTAACGTGAATAAGATGCGGAAGGCTGATCTGCGCCGCAGCCTTGGCATGGTGCTGCAGGATACCCACCTGTTCACCGGCACGGTGATGGACAACATCCGCTACGGCCGGTTGGACGCTACGGATGATGAGTGCATTGCTGCTGCCAAGCTGGCCAATGCGGACCGGTTCATTCGCCGCCTGCCGGATGGCTATCAGACGGTGCTGACCGGTGATGGTGCCAACCTGAGTCAAGGTCAGCGTCAGCTGCTGGCTATTGCCCGTGCTGCCGTGGCTGATCCGCCTTGCCTGATTCTGGATGAGGCTACGTCTTCCATTGATACCCGTACCGAAACTTTGGTGCAGCGCGGTATGGACGCCCTGATGAAGGGACGTACCACCTTTGTCATCGCTCACCGGCTGTCCACCGTGCGGAATGCTGATTGCATCATGGTATTGGAAGAAGGACGAATCATTGAGCGCGGTACCCATGACGACCTGATTGCTCAAAAGGGCAAGTATTATCAGCTGTATACCGGCAACGCTATTTCGGCGTAACGATCCCATTAAGGCAGGCGGCTGTACTGTTTATAGTATGGCCGCCTGCTTTGCTGTTCAAGCTGGCATATGCCGGAAAACAAAAGGCGTGGCTTTCATCTTTGATGCAAATATGCTACAATGGGCGTGAGGTGAAAGACATGAATCAATTTTCCCGTACGGAGCTGCTGCTGGGCACCCAAGGCATGGAGCGACTCAAGGGTGCACGGGTGGCTGTCTTTGGTGTGGGCGGTGTAGGCGGCTATGTGGCGGAAGGCCTGGTGCGAAGCGGCGTAGGCGCTGTGGACTTATTTGATAATGACACGGTATCCCTGACGAACCTGAACCGGCAGGTGATTGCGCTCCACTCCACCATCGGCATGGAGAAAACGGAAGTCATGGCAAAACGGCTGAAGGATATTAACCCGGAAGCGGCAATTCAGTCGAGGCAGATGTTTTATTTGCCGGAGACGGCGGATCAGGTGGATTTGACCGTGTATGACTTTATTGTGGATGCGGTGGATACTGTAGCAGCCAAGCTGGAGCTGGTGAAGCGGGCAACGGCTGCCGGCATTCCCATGATCAGTGCCATGGGTGCGGGAAACAAGCTTGACCCATCCAAGCTGTGCATTACGGACATCAGCAAAACCCACACATGCCGCTTAGCAAAGGTCATGCGGACAGAGCTGCGCAAGCGGGGAATCCTTCATTTAACGGTGGCCTATTCCACAGAGCCGCCGGTGCCGGCGCAGGCAGAGAGTGAGGAAACACCCACCGGCGCAAGACGATCTGTGCCGGGGAGCATGGTATTTGTTCCCGGATGTATGGGGCTGATGATTGCCGCCTATGTGACACAGCAGCTTTGCCAAAAGGAAAAAAAAACGCATACAAAAAACGATTGACCGCCTGCTAAATGACGATCAATCGTTTTGCTTTATGGAGATTTTATTCGGCGTTGATGCCCGTCACAACATCATCCAGAATGGCCATCACATAGGGCATTCCCCGATCCTGCCGGGCTTGCAGCAGGATTGTATCCTTTTCCAGACGAGTGGGAGCACTTTGCACCTGCGTCACCGTGATGGCGCAGGGGACATCCTTCACCTTGCAGATGCCAGCCAGATAACGGCCGTTGGAACCGTTTTTATTGAAGTAGAAGGACTTGACACCCTTGCCGTTTCGATTCTGCCGGTCAAATTCTACGGAGAGCAAACGCTTGCCGTAGCCGCGCTCGCTCATCAGCACCATTTGATCCTTTTCGCCTAACTGACCACCCCAGACAACCTGGTCATCTTCATCCAGAATCATGGCTTTCACGCCGGCGGAAATACGTCCCTGGGTGGGCACACTATCCAGGGCAAAGCGGATGCACATGCCGCTGTGGCTCAGCAGCAGCAGATCATCCCGGGTATCCAGCCACATGACCTGCAGCAGATCATCCCCATCCTTCACGTTGACAGCCACAAACTTCTTGCTGCGCACGTCATAATCTTTGGCCGATGTACGCTTGACCATGCCCTGCTTGGTAAGGAACAGCAGATCCGGCTTGGAGGCCAGCTCCGTCAGCTTTTCGCAGCAAATCAGCAGGGGCTTTTCACCGTCCTCCAGCCCGACCAGCAGACCGCTGAGCAGCTGGCCCCGATCCTTCGGCTTGCATTCGTTCAATGCGCCTACGCTCAGGGGATAGCAGTTGCCGTGATTGGTGAACAGCAGCAAGGTAGCGTCCGTATCGGTTTCAAAGAGATAAGCGGCAGCCTCCTGCGGATCTTCACTGCGGGAGGGGAGGGGATTCTTCCGATAAACCGCCGGATACATCCGCTTGAGCTGTCCGCCGTAGGTGTAGGCAACTATGGCTTCCTCGGCTACCGGCTTGTCCTCCGGAAGCTCCGTGATGATCTGACTTGCGTCTTCCAGACTGGTACGGCGGTCATCTCCGTACTCATCGGCGATCTCTGCAATTTCCTTGCGAATCACATGGATGAGCTTCTTTTCACTTTGCAGGATGCCTTCCAGCCGCTTGATTTCCTTCTGCAGATCCTCATACTGCTTGCGCAGGGACAGAACCTCCAGGTTTGTCAGCCGCTGCAGCCGCATATCCAGAATGGCCTGCGCCTGTACGTCGCTGAGGGAGAACCGATCCATCAGCCTCTGCTTGGCTTCCTTGGGAGTCTTGCTGGCACGGATGATGGCAATGACCTCATCCAGGTTGTCCACGGCGATGATAAGACCTTCCAGCACATGAGCCTTTGCCTGTGCACGCTTCAGCTCAAATTCCGTGCGACGGGTGACCACACGCTTCTGATGGGCGATGAAGTAGCCAATCATGCTCTTCAGCCCCATTTGCACAGGCTTGCCGTCTGCAATGGCCACCATGTTCACGCCGAAGGTTACCTGCAGGTCGGAATACTTGTACAGGTAATTCAGGACTTTCTGCGGATCAGCATCCTTCTTTAGCTCAATCACGGCACGGAGACCGGTACGGTCGCTTTCATCCCGAATGTCATAGATGCATCCAAGCACCGCTTTCTTTTCCTCACTGAGCTTCAGAATCTTCTCCAGCATGGCAGCTTTGTTGACCTGATAGGGCACCTCGGTGATGCACAGCAGCTTGCGGCCGGCAAGACCGTCCTCCACGTGTACCCGGGCACGAAGGCTCAGCTTGGAGCGGCCGGTTTCATAACCTTTGCGGATTTCCTCGTTGTTCACCAGCACGCCGCCGGTGGGAAAGTCCGGAGCAGGGATGATTTTCATCAGCTCATCCAAGGTGATGTCCGGGTTTTCCAGTTGGGCGATGACTGCGTTAATGGATTCACGCAGGTTATGGGGCGGAATGTTGGTAGCCAGACCCACGGCAATGCCGCTGGCACCGTTCACCAGCAGGTTGGGGAAGCGAGCCGGCAGCATATCCGGCTCTTTCAGCGTATCATCGAAATTCAGCCGGAAAGGCACGGTATCGCAGTCAATGTCACGGAGCATCTGCAGTGCCAAGGGTGCCATACGAGCCTCCGTGTAACGCATGGCAGCGGCGCTGTCGCAGTCAATGGAGCCGAAGTTGCCGTGGCCGTCCACCAGCTGGCCGCGCATGGAGAAATCCTGCGCCATACGCACCAAAGCATCGTATACGCTGGAATCTCCATGAGGATGATACTTGCCTAGGCAATCACCCACAATACGGGCGCACTTCCGGTGAGGCTTGTCCGGGGTGGTGCCGAGCTCCATCATGGTATAAAGAATACGGCGCTGCACAGGCTTTAAGCCATCCTCTACCCGGGGCAGGGCACGTTCCAAAATGACGTGCTCTGCGTAAGGGATCATGGACATGTGCATGACATCTTCCACGGTTGTTTGCAGAATGCGGGAAGGGTCGTCCTTCGGGATGGGACGATTGTCACTGGTTTTCTTTGCCATGTCTTACCGCACTCCTTCCATTTGATCAGCAGGCAGTTCAAAATGATCCGGTTTGTTGAAATCAGCGTTGGCTGTAATGTAATCCCGGCGGGGTTCCACCTTATCACCCATGAGGATGGTAATGCGCCGGTCGGCCAGTGCGGCATCCTCGATGGTGACCTGCATCAGCTTGCGCTGACTGGGATCCATGGTGGTTGCCCACAGCTGGTCGGGATTCATTTCGCCAAGACCTTTGTAGCGCTGCAGGGTGTAGCCCTTGCCAGCTGCCTTGGTGGCCTTGGATAGCTCTTTATCGTCATAGGCATACCAGACCTTGTCCCCTTTCTGTACCTTGTACAGGGGGGGCATGCCGATGTATACGTGACCGGCAGTCACCAGTTCCTTCATGTAGCGGAAGAAGAATGTCAGCAGAATGGCACGGATGTGGGCACCGTCCTGGTCAGCATCGGAAAGGATAATGACCTTGTCATACTTCAGGGTTTTCAGGGTAAAGTTTTCATCAATGCCCGTGCCCAGAGCAGTAATCATGCTGCGGAATTCTTCATTGCTCAGCACCTGATCCAGCCGCTTCTTCTCGGCGTTCAGCGGCTTGCCGCGAAGGGGAAGAATGGCCTGAAAGCGGCGATCTCGTCCCTGCTTGGCACTGCCGCCGGCGCTGTCGCCCTCCACGATGAACAGCTCGTTATCTTCCGGGTGACGGCCTGTGCAGCTGGACAGCTTGCCCACCAGGGGAGCAGCATCCAGCTGATTGGCCTTCCGGGCATTGTCCCGGGTGCGGCGAGCCGCTTCCCGCACCTGAGCGGCCTTCATGGCCTTCTGTACAATTTGGGTTGCAATTTCCTGGTTCTTCAGGTTGTCCAGCCAGTCGGTAAGCTTTTCTGTAATAATGGCTTCCACAGCCGGACGGACATCGCTGTTGCCCAGGCGCCCCTTGGTCTGCCCCTCAAACTGGGGATTTTTCACCATGACGATCAGCACGCAGGTAAGGCCTTCCCGGAAGTCTTCGCCGCCGAGATTATTGTCCTTTTCCTTGAGTAGACCGATGCGCCGGGCATAATCATTAAAGCACTTGGTAAAGGCAGCCTTGAAGCCGGTTTCGTGACTGCCGCCTTCGCCTGTGGGAATGTTATTGGCATAGCTGAACAGGCTTTCCGTGTACTGATCCGTGTACTGGATGGCAACGCGGCAAATGGTGGTATCCCGCTTGCCTTCCAAATAGATGGGATCTTCGTGGAGTACAGTCTTGTCGCTGTTCAGGTAGCGGACGTAATCGATAATGCCGCCCTCGTAGTGGAAGACCCGCTCTCGCTGCTCCGGATCTTTGATACGTTCATCGGTAAAGGTAATCATCAGCCCACGATTCAGGTAAGCCAACTCCTGCAGCCGGCGGGCAACCTGTTCACCGTTGAACTTTACGTCTTCAAAAATGGTATCATCCGGCAGAAAGCGCACCAGCGTGCCCTTCTTCCGGGTGTTGCCCACACGCTCCAAGGGGCCTTGCGGAATGCCGGCAGTGACCTTGCCCAGCTTTTCATCCCACTTGGAAGCAAAACTCATGCGCCAGTGGGTCCAATCCCGGTACACATCCACAGTCAGCCATTTGGACAGAGCATTCACCACGGATGCGCCTACGCCGTGGAGGCCGCCGGAATAGCTGTAGTTATCGTTATTAAACTTGCCGCCGGCATGAAGCTTGGTATAAATGACCTCCACGCCGGAAATTCCTAAAGTTGGGTGGGTATCTACGGGCACACCCCGGCCGTTATCGTATACGCTGGCAGAACCGTCCTGATGCAGTGTAACGTCAACACGGTCTGCAAAGCCGTTGGAGGCTTCGTCAATAGCGTTGTCCACAATCTCCCACAACAGGTGGTGAAGCCCTCGGGAAGAGGTTGTACCAATGTACATGCCGGGACGCATACGGACTGCATCCAAACCTTCCAGCACCTGAATATTACCTGCATCGTATACCTGGGCCATTCGTCTGATTCTCCTTACGGTCAGTTCTGCTTTGCTTCTGCATAAGTTCGCAACATCTTATTTTAACATATTTTTTCGGAGACTACAAGTTTTTGGCAGAATGTTCCTGCTGAGTAGGAGGCCATTATCGGCACAAAAAAGGCCTTGACACGAATTCATTAATAGGATATAATCCTATTAAGAAATAATTCTTATTGTAATGGCGACTACGGGCGCAAACCCGTAAATATAGACATGAGGAGACACAAGGATGAGAAGCATTGCGAAACTGGAACTGCAATACGCGCACCGCTTTTACGGATTCAAAGGGGAAGCGCAGTATCTGCACGGGCACACGGGTATCCTGACCATCGAAGTGGAGGATTCGGTCAATGCAGGCGTGAACATGGTGTTCCCCTGCAACGAAATTCAGAAAACCGCCTGGAACGTTCTGAAGAACTTCGACCATGCACTGATTCTCAGGGAAGACGATCCTTTGCTGCCTGCCGTACTGGACGTGTATGAGAAGCAGGGGATTAAGGACGGACACCCCAACAACCGGATGAAGGGTCCTGCCTTTCAAACGGAGCTGGCAACAGCTTATCCGAATTGCCGTCTGGTTGTGACGAAGGAGACCATGACCGTGGAGGGAATGATCAAAATCGTCTATGATCTGCTGAAGGATCATCTGAACATCGCGAAGCTGACCTTCTCCAGCGGCGTGAACATGGCCTCTGAGTGCTACGAACCGCATATGACGATGGAGCGCTGTCCCCTGTGCGGCATTGCCCTGAACGAAAAGGGTGTATGCCCGAAGTGCGGGTACAAGAAGGAATAAAGGTAGGTTTCTGAGAAATAGAAGAACATCATTGACCGAGGCGCAGCTGGATCAGGCTGCGCATTTTCTATTGTGCTGAACTGAAAATATGGATGATGATATGATACCTCTTTGACTTATATTTTTTCGAAAACAGGAAATCTGTTAAGGTACAATACATAGGTAACACAAAGATAAAGAAAAGAGAACCCAAAT
>JAUMVT010000069.1 GCA_030529995.1 Clostridia bacterium | reverse complement strand
GAACAGATTTTATTCATGCGGGGTGTCCAATTTGCACTTGCAATTTGCGAAGGAATCACATTGCCCATGATGACGCCAAAGATCGACCCTACCACCCAGTAAAACTGATTCAGGGCAGACACGGCCGTATACCATTGTGCGGCATCCACATCCTTGGGTGCACCGCTCACCACCAGCGAATAGGTTTCGTCCGTCAGGGAAAAAATCATATAGGGCTTGTACTTGCCCGCTTGTCCATAAGGCTCCAGCATGCTGATGCCGTAAAACAAATGACGTGCATTCACCATCAGCGTCATGAGCACAGCCGTCAAAGGCGCAAAGGGAGACAGCAGAAGTCCGATCAAGGCGAATTGCATGCTGCCGGCATAAACAAACAGGCTGATTACCGCCGTCCAGCCAATGCCGAAGCCACTTTCCCTCATGGAAATGCCGTAGGCAAAGCTAAGAAACAGGTAACCAGCCATTACAGGGATGGTGGATGGAAAAGCTCTCTTCAGTACCTTTCCCACGGCACATCCTCCCCTTTCACAACGTATGATATGACATTATAAAAAGGGGTATGTTGTTTGTCAACCGGTTTGGAATGTTAGCGCAAGCTATCATTTTCGCATTGCTGCTTCAACAATTTCTTGCAGTGCATTTGCAAAGCTTTGATGGGTAAAGCTGTGCTCGTAAAGGGCACGGCACTGAGCTGACATCTGTGCGGAAAGCTCCGAATGATCGATCATGTGTGCCAGCCGTTCCGCCAGCTGTGCGGGATCATCATCATGATAAATAAAGCCGTTTCTGCCATCCTGAATCAGCCCGGCTGTGCCCGTATGTTCCGATACAATAGCCGGCTTGCCGAAAATCAGGCCTTCCGTTACAAAGGTAGGCATCGGGTCATCACGGGATGCACAAACGATACAATCACATTGCTGCATCAGAGATTTGACCTCGCCACGGCTCAACTTTTCCTGATAGAAAACATTTTCAGGAAATTGTTCCATAAGCCTACGAACAGAAGGAAACATTTCTTTATCAAAACTCAGTACCTTGCCAACAAAGAGGAAAGCTGCCCTTTTACGTTCTTCCTCTGGCAACAGGCGAATTGCTTCGCAGAAGATGTCTTGGCCTTTTCTATGTTCGAAAGAACCTATCGTGACAAAAAGCTGTTTTCCCTGCGCAAAGCTCAAATCAAACTTTTCAAATGCGTCCTGCGCATAGTCAGGCAAGCCGTAGATCAGCTGCTTTATCTTGAAACCGGGGCGCACGGAATGCATGGCTGCTGCGGCATGACTGCCAACAGCGCACAGTGTGACATTCTGTTTCATCTTCAATGGTATTTTGCCCTCTATTGCAGGATAGCCTATAAACGCATCGTGCAGCCACCAAATAACAGGGATCGGTGAACCGTTCAGGAAGGAAACGGCATCCTCCTCACACACGGTATTAGCAAGTATCAAGTCGCAGCTGTATGCAATGCCGCACAAGGCCTTGTTTCCCAGCTGTTCCGGATTCAAAACAACCGCTGCGCCTGCCTCCATAAATAAACTTGCGGCGGCGCCATCCATCGGACTGATAACAGCGACCTCAAACCCCATTTCCTGCAAGACAGGGACTGCGTTTACCAGCACAATTGGCGCACCCGTCATGCTAAACTCATGACACAGAACCATTGCGGTCTTTTTCTGTCCGCTGAACAGATCCTGATAGCAAAGTTCTCGCCGTTGAACACTCAACACCCGGTCAATATGCTTCACCTGAACAGCTCTTGTTTTAGCAGACGGGATGAAAGCGTCCATATCAGAGGTGCTTTGTACCTGCCGCACAAGTTTTGCTGACATTGCTATGCAGGCATCATTCGCCCGTGCCGCCTGACCGATACGTTCAGATGCACAATCGGGGCCAAAGGCAGCATCAGCCGTTACGAAATCTGCGTCATCTGAAATCGACTGTGCGAAAAGCATCAAAGCAGTGCTTAACAGCTGTACATCTTCTCTGATAAAAATGATGCCGGCTGTATCTACATCCATTGCGGAGAACAACGTTGAAAATGGCGTGAGGGTGAAATTACGATGAAGCTGATGGGCTAAGCTTTCTTGCAGCATGGGGCAACGCAGCTGATCCGGTACACATACAAGCAATCGCACGGATTGCGTGTTGATGTACTGCTGCTCAAGCAGCTGCTTTTTCTGAAGGGCGCTGTATTGAACGTACACTCTCTTTACTCCCTTCACGCACGATGCTGAAGCAGACGCTTTAGCGTACGAATAGGATGTGTGATCTTCCAGCTTTTGGAGGTGCATATTGCACCAAGTTCTTGCTGCAAAGCATGTAGTTCCCGGCTCTCGGCTTGACAATCGGTTGCCAACATACCGATTAAGCTATTCTGCTGATCCTGAAACAAACGCTCATATTCAAAGGACAGTGTAATCTTTTCTCCTGCATGAAAGCCGCCTTCACGTTTCAAGCCGATATTCGGGTCAGAAACATCAAACACCATGATGCCGCTATCCAACGCTATTCCGTTCTCGGCAGACATTTCAAGCGGCGGGTCAATAATCAGGTTGCGAATAACGCAGGGATCATCCCCGGGATCAAGGCGCAGATAGGCTGCATCCTCAGGCAATTTCAGCACCGCAGTAAAAAGGTCTCCTTTGGGCGTCACGGTTTCTTTTACCACTTGTTCTTCCGATAAGCCATATCCATTTTCATAGAAGAGCGCAATGCACATGGGGCAAGCAATCGGTGCTGACACTTCATCATTTTCTTCCGCTACAAGCAGCTTCTTTTCAAGCGAAAGGCTGTGCTTTGCCAATGCATCCACGTAGGCTTCCAGTTCCTTTATCTTTTGCAAAGCCTGCTCATACTCAATATGCTGCGCCTCATGATCGAATTCCTCAAGAAAGCTGCTGTCCATATCCTGATTCATAAGGTGCCTCCTGCCCATCAGCTTCAAAGCCGCTATTTGGATCGGATTCCGGATGAATTGTATAGCCAATCAATCTTTTCGTCAACATTTGGGTTGATGCTTGCTTTTGAATGGCAGCAAAGTTCACAATTCCAATGGACGTTGATCGGTAAAGCTCCTGGTCATTTGGTAGCCATAACCATGTTCTTTTGCGATGTAGAGCCACAGACGCTCAATGGCGTGCATGATGGTGCCATCCACCTGCCCCTCTTCCGGTGGAAAGTCTTTTTCACACCAATTTAGTCGGAAGAGTTTCTCAACGGCCTTTGTTCGCATCCACAGCATGTCACCGGCAGGGAAAAGAATTTCATCCGGCAAGTCGATTCGACAATTCATTCGTTTGAGGAGTGCTTTGGCATAGACCTTGTTTTCTTCTCCCCACACAGCAAAGAGACGAATCACATCATAGTTTTCAGGGAAGATAATACCTAGTCTGTCATCACGTTCGAAGCGATCAAGGATTTCATGAACAATCTTCTTACTGCCAAGCAGATTGTCCAGCAAGTAGGTTCGCCAGTCATCTCCCATAGTGGAGTGCAGGGAACGCTTTGTGTGAATATGACAAATCAAGTCATAATCTTCAGCTCGCTTATGCATTTGAAGAATGAAAGGCGCTACGTCTCTTCCACGGTTATCAAAAACCTCCACAACCAATTTGTTGGCATGAATTCGGTTGCGGGCGTAAGCCATAATCGCTTTCTTCTTTTCCACGGTGGTGGTTGAAACGTAAAGATCGTAAGGCAGATCTATATTTTTCAGATACTGCTGCACCTGATCCATCAGCTCCGGATAAAACACATGTGCCTGTATGGCGATGCGCGGAGGTGCCCCTTTTACCTCCCTGTCCTTTGTGCCAATGTAGGCAACTTCTTCATGCTCTGAAAAAGGTAAATCAAGGATTGCCTTGGATAACGTATTAATTCTGGCATAGCCCATTTTTTTATCAGGTTCCAGATAGGTGCCTTCGCCCCATTCGTTCCATGCGTTAACGAAGAGGAAACGGCGATCTGCGTCAAAGTGCTCTCGTGTGTACTGCACTGCCAGTCGCGTCCACATGTATAAGCGATGCAGCGTAAAGGAAACCCATGCGTTGTAATGGCTGGCTTTGCGGGCGGAATTATCCCAGTCCAGCATGATGCCCCGATAAGTCGGAAGCGTTTCTGTCGCAGTGAAGCGATGTTCTTCCTCCACCAGTGCCTTATAGTCGTACACAATGCCATTGTCCGGCACAGGCCAGTTAGGCATGTGCCGCTTGCCGCGAGGAGGGAACTCATACTGGGCATCTACGCACTCTGCTACACCCATGGCAGCGGCAGACGAGTCCCCCATGCAAACCCAAATCAGGATATCACCGATTCCCTGCGCCTGCGCTTCTTTCCGCCAACGCTTCAGCACGTGCTTCACATCCGGGATGTCGTCCGGAGCATACAGTCCAATCACCGGCTTGCCATCCACCCGGATATACCGCTCATCCTCTATGTATTTCTTAATGTCGCTGATGAAATTCTTGGGATCCTTCTTTGCATAGTTTTGCCTGATAAGGACATCGTTTGCCAGTCCATCCCAAGTTCTTGTCCAGTTTTCATTTGCCCATACAGCCATGAAGGGCATATCGATCTCTTTATGCTCCAGAAGCAAGTCCAAGGGTTTTTCCAATAACCGATGTCCGGAAAACCAGTAATAGTAAATGGCAAAACCGTAAATACCATGGGACTTTGCAAGCTTCACCTGTTTTTTGACGGTCTCCACATCGCTCAGGTCATAATAGCCGAAATCATCGTGAGGGATTCTTGGCTGATCATGTCCCTCATAGCGAGGCCTTCCTTTACGTACGTTTGTCCATTCCGTGAAGCCTTTGCCCCACCATGCATCATTTTCCGGGAAAGTATGGAATTGCGGCAGATACAAAGCCAGTGTTTTAATATCCGTTGTATAGTCGGAAAAGTCTACGTTTTCCTCATAATCAGGGCTGGGATCACATGTGAGGATTGGTTCAGTGGTTTGCACAGGCACCGTGGTCTGTACTGCCTCTGTAGACGCTACCGGATGAAAGTGGTGATGTGCAAGGCGCAGTGTTGTTTTGATTCCGTTGTTCTTGATCGATTGAAGCCCACGGAATATAATCGAGGCTTCCCCTCTTCCACGGAAGCAGACTCGGAATGCATCGGACATTTTGCGAACCGGTTTGGTCATTTTCCAGCTATCTGATGCAATGACGGACTGGTACATACCCATAGCGCTATTGAATTTGTCGGTTGCATCCAGATATTGCTGTTCTGCATTGCGACATTGCTGCTGCAGTGCCGCATATTGCTGATACAGCATGCCATATTCCTGCTGAATCCCGTGGGCAACAGTCTGCTCCCTCGTGCAAGCCATGCGCATGGTGTCAAACATTCTGCTGACAACCTTGTCAGCGGAAGTTTCGGACACGTCCCGGCTTTGCATTTGGCAAAGCACCTGATTCAGCAAAACCACTCGCCATTGCTGAACAAGGCGAAGCATCAGTTCTGTATCCTGATGGCTGCCCAATGCATCATCCGGGCGGTCACAGATCAGGCAGCGAATCCGCACAAGCACAGATTCCAGCGGAAGCATTTCTTCATTGAGAACATCCATGCTTTGCACCGGACCATCCGGCTTTTCTTTATCAGAGGGCACACGTTCCGGTATCCCATTCTGTCCCCTACACGTGCAGGCACATTGTACAGCGTCAGCCTTTGTTTCTTCCAGGCAAACCATTTGCTTTTCCAGCTTCAAAGGATGCCAGCTTCCATCTCCGCATTGAAAAGCGATGTATTCCCCCAGACTTTCATCAATGCCACGATTTCGTGCTGCCGCACGTCCTTGATGCTGCTGATAGAAATAGCGAACCCTGCTGTCTTTTATTTGTTTGATTTGATCCGCTGTATGGTCAGTGGAGCCATCATCCACAACAATAAGCTCGAGATTCTTCCAAGACTGTTGTAAAACGCTATAGATTGCGCGTTCAATGCTCTTTTCCTGATTGTACACAGGAAGAATAACACTGATGAGATCCATTGCAATCCTCCATAAAACATTGAATCCTATGCATCAAACAGAGTGCTTTTGCCCTTTCAGGAACAGCACCCATTATAAGTCTTTGGCCTAATATTGTCAACTTAGGATGAAGTTAGTTCGCTATGAACAAACAGAATGCGTCCGTTTAAGGCCTATGCACCATGCTGCCAGATGAAGAGCATCCGGCAAACAAGCACTTCAATTCAATCTTTACCATGCTGCTTGATGTGCCTGCATAGATCGTGCAGCGTACAGACCTCGCACATGGGTCGCTGTGCCTTGCAGACCCGCCTTCCGTGAAAAATCAGCCAGTGATGCGCCTCCTGCCAATCCTTTCTAGGGATCACCCGCATCAGCTGCCGTTCTGTCTCTTCCACCGTGGAAGCATCCGCCAAGCCCAGTCGATTGCTGACACGGAAAACATGGGTATCCACCGGCAAGGCTGGGATGTTGAAAGCGAAGGCAAGCACCACATTGGCTGTTTTCCTGCCTACGCCAGGAAGTTTTACCAGCTCTTCCAGCGTGGAAGGCACTTCGCCACCGTATTGTGTCACGATCATTCTGCAAGCATCGATGATGTGCCCTGCCTTGCTCTTGAAACCGCAGCTCTTCACCATGGGATACAAATCCTCCACGGAGGCCGCTGCCATGCTGACCGCATCCGGATACCGTGCAAACACAGCCGGTGTTACCTTGTTCACCTGCTTATCGGTGCACTGAGCCGATAAGATGGTAGCTACCAGCGTTTCATAGGGATTCGAGAAATTCAACTCCGGCTTTGCATCCGGGTATAGCCGCTTCAGCTCAGCAAGCATAGCTTTTTGATTTGCATCAGGCACGGATGAAGGCTCCTTTCTTCAACACTGATAGACAGAGGAAGGCATCCGCTTCATCAGCTTACCGATGCCGACCAGAATAGCCACATTGATCGGATACTGAATAACACTGCGGATGATTCTGGTTGCCATACTGGCCAGCAAAGCATCGTGAGCGTGAGGTAAATATCCCATCCAGTATAGAACGAGACTGTTCAAGCAAATGCTGCACACCACGGAGATTGTCAGCATGCAAACCGCAGCACGCTTCAGTGTTAATTCCTGTCGATAAAGAAAAACACCATACAGGAAACCGGTGAGTGCTGCTACAGCAGTGAGCCCCGGAAAGGGCACACCGCCAACAAGAAGTTCCCCCAGGACGTCTGCAACCGTTGCGACCAGCGTGGCGCCTAGTGGTCCGAAGAGTACGCCGGAGACAGCCACAGGAATGAAGCTGAAGCTGATGCGCACGTAGCTGCCGATGCTGACGGAAACAAGCCGTTCAAGGATGATCTTGATGGCTGTCAGAATAGCAAGCATGCAAAGAGATTTGGTAGACAAGCGAAATTTGGTACGCAAAGAAACCGACCTCCTGTCGACAATGCCTGTTCGCAGGAGGCAGCATCAGCAGCGGGATGCGCCCCAGGTACCGCATCGATGTCCATCGATTTCGTTTCATGGCAACTCCCCGTCCATGAACACTTAACGCACCTAGGGCTACTCTGCCTGATTCGAATCAGGTTCCCGACCATTGTACAGCCTTTCGGAATGAAATGCAAGCAAAAAGAAAGGACGGCATTGATATGTACCCCCAATACCAGGTGTCCAGTGTTGGGGGTACATATCAGTGTCTTTAAGCTGCTACGAATTTTCGGATTCCCTTCATAGAATGTTGGTAACCATTCCAGTCACAAATGCAAATCCCATCACAAACAAAAGATACAGACAGAACCGTTTAATGCCCAATACACTTTTCAATGCGCCGAGATTGGTGATCTTTGTGGCAGGCCCGGTGATCATAAACGCAGCCGCATTTCCGAGGCTCATGCCGTCCGCAAGCCATTCCAGAAGCAGCGGAATCGTTCCGCCGCCGCAGGCATAGAGCGGCACGCCGATCGTGGCCGCCATCAATACGCCAAAGCCCTCGTTGCTGCCAAACAGGGATACAAAGGCATCTGTCGGCACATACCGCTGAAACACTGCAGAAAGCACCACGCCGATCAGGAAATAAGAACTGGTTGCCTTGATATTGCGCCAGATATTTTTCAGCAGCCGCAGGAGCATATTGGGATCGGTATCATGGCTGACAGGCTCCTCAAACTTTCCAAAGGAGAAGAACGGCTTATCCCGATAAAAGGCACGGACAAGAAGTCCGGCTGCCGCCCCGCACAAAAAGCAGGAGATGATTCTGACCGCCAATGCGGTACTGCCTAACGCTGTACTGTATGCAATGAGCTGCGGATTGAGCAGAACAGAACTCATCATGAATGCAGCAAGCCAATCCTGTCTCATGCCTTTATTGGCGAAAGAAGCGGCAATCGGGATCGTCCCGTACATACAAAGCGGCGAAGCAATACCAAGCAAACTCGCGGGGAATACGCCAAATACGCCCCACTTTTTTCCGTTCATCTTTGCAAACAGACCGTGAATCTTATCTTTGGCAAAGACAGAGATCACAGACCCAATCACGATGCCAAGCACCCAGTATTTGAAAATCTGCCTGAACTGAATGTCGAAATAATACCAAAGATAGATGGCCTCTCGCCGCAAAACATCGAACATGATCAGCCCTCCTTTCAGCCTCCCTGAATCACGAGATCACAGCAGCTGCGAATTTGGCAGGCAGTGAAGTAATGTTCTTCTCTTGGAACCCAGATGGTTTGGAATCTTTCAAATCCAATAAAAAGGGTGCTTCGCTTCCTTTTGTACCAAGCGAAGCACCACTTCGCAGTTAACCATTGGCGACAGCCGCTTCGGTGCGGACGCGCTTAAACTTCACCAGACCGGTTTTGTTCAGGGCTACCATCAATGCCGGAATCAGCGTAAGCTGAATGATGATACCCGGAATGGCATTCAGAACAGCGCCTGCCATAAACGCCTGCCATGTAAATGCGCTACCGGATAGTCCGAGCAAAACCACCTCAGCCGCACCCCACACGATGCGCCCAGCCAGCATGGCAAGGAGCATGGAACGGTAGAGGGCAATGACACACTGCCACTTAGAACGGTTGTAGAGGAATCCTGCCACAAAGCCGTATGTCGCCAGTTCAAAGGTCATGGCGATGGCAACCGGATACAGCGGCGGCATTCCAAAGAGGAACGAACGCATTAACGGAAGCATTGCGCCTACGGCGAGACCATACTGCCAGCCACAGATCAGGCCGCACAAGAATACCGGAATGTGCATAGGGAGCAGCATATTTCCGATTCGCGGAATGTTGCCGGTGATCATGGGCAAAACAAGCCCAACGGCAACGAACATAGCGGACAACGTTACATTTTTTATCTGTTTATGCATCTCACTCACCTCATTGATCAATGCTTACCAGCTTATAGGTTCTGCTGCCAAATCCCAGTTCGTCAGCATGGTCAAGGATATGTTCACCGCTGCGGGATTCCATTCTTGCGATAACGGACGCACCATCCGGAACAGCCCGAAGGAAATCGACGCAAGCCTGATCCAGCGCCACAGGATCTGTGGAGGCAAGAATACCTACATCATGCATATCCGGCTTGGCAGGGTTCGCATTGCAGTCGCAATCCACAGAGATATTATTCATCACGGTGATGAAAACCATTTTTTCGCCGCCGTCAAAATAATCGTAAACGGCACTGGCCGCTTCAGCCATAGACTCGGTAAAGGTTTCTGCAGGCGTGCTCCATCCAAAGCCGGTGGTTTCCGTACCGCCGCTGTGGATCAGGGATTTTCCGGTAGAGGAAGCGATACCGATAGAGATGTTTTTCAGCGCACCGCCGAAGCCTCCCATAGCGTGTCCTTTGAAATGGGAAAGCACCATGCAGAAATCATAGTTTGCCAGATGACTGCCCACAAGGTCGGTTTTCAGGTGCGTGCCGCCGGTCACAGGGATTTCCATACCGCCATCAGCATCCATGATGTCCACATTGGCGATGGCCGTATAACCATGATCTTCTGCCACCTGAATATGCAGAGCTGTGCTGGCACGGCTTCCGCCATAGGCAGTATTGCACTCCACAATCGTTCCGTCTACGCTCTGCACCAGCGCTTTGATAAACTGCGGGTCAAGATTGTAGCTGCCGTCACCTTCGCCGGTATGCAGCTTCACAGCAACCCGATCTCCCTCTGCTGGAGCGCGGCCAAGAGCTTCATAAATCGCCATCAGTGCGTCGGAGTCAATGACAGAAGTGTAGTAAACAACCGGATCACTATCGCTGCCCGTCTGATGTGCAAGGTCAGACAGCTTGATTTCATAACCGCCGGCAGTTGCCACTGCGGTCAAATTGCCGTTTTCATCTCTTGTTGCCTGTTGCACCTGAGTCTCCTCCTGTACGGCCGTTTCTTCAGCATGAGCAGCCTGGTTGTATCCCACCATGGTCAAAACCAGGGCAGCTGCCATCATCGCAGACAAGAATCTCTTCATCAAACCTTCGCTCCTTTCATGTCGGTAGATCAAAACATTGTAACCTATCCAATGGCACATGCCTGCTGTTCGTTTCTTTTACAAATCAGCTCCTTTCATACCACGAAAACAGGCATTGCAGCCCATTGAAAACATATTCATAGGTGTACCGGTAATCATGACGGTTGCCTTCGACGGTGTAGTACATCAGGTTACCGTCTGCAAACCCGGTCTGCGTGTAGTCAAAGGCGTTGGTCAGCGTTTTCATATATTCCATCTGCGCAGTCAACCCCTGATAGGCAACATCCCGTGTGCCGGTTGCCGAGAACACATAGTATTCGCGCTTGCCATAGCCGGAGGTCACCGCAGTGTCAGCAATCAGCGTGGCATCCTCCACATCGGTGGAGCCGTCGCCACCCAATGTCAAGCCGCCGCTCATGGGCATGAAATACTCGAATCGATCCAATCCCTCCAAGAACACACGCCACGTTGTTGTACCGCCAGCGGAGAAGCCCCCGAAAGCTCTGTGGGAACGGGACGCTTCAAATCCGGCATCGAAGGTATTCTCTGCATAAGTGTGATAATGTGCTTCTACCGCAGGCATCAAATCATTTTTCAACGGTTGATTGTAAAATGAAGTTGGACACTTAAAAAGAAAAATCCATAGTGATG
>JAUMVT010000009.1 GCA_030529995.1 Clostridia bacterium | reverse complement strand
TCGGCGCAGCATCTGCCTTCGGCGCAGCACTGGCCTTGCGGGCCGCTTCATCCTGAGCCCGTGCCGCTTCCACGGCAGCCTTTTCATCTTCATCCAGCATGGTGAACGCCTTGGAGTGAGAAGACAGTACCTTCTCCTGCTCCTCACGGCGCTTCTGCGCTGCGCGTTCTTCTTCTTCTCTGTTAAAGCGGGTCTCCATCTTCTTCAGAGACTTCACCAGCGCATCGGCGCTTTCACGCATCTTGTTTGCCTTTTCTAGCACCTTGGATGCGCCTGCCGCCAGTTCTTTGGTAGCTTCCTTCTTGTTCACTCTCGTCATTCGACGCTTGCACCCCCGCAATGAATTTCCGTCTTTATCTGTCTTTCCTCAAAGCTTTACAGCCCTGAGAGGGATCGGATCTGATCTGCCAGACCGCCGGGCGCGACCGCCATGGCAACGCCTGATCTGCCTGTGGCCTCCTGCAGGAGACCCTGAGGCAATATGACCAGCGGTATACCGTGGTGTTCACATGCTGCCTCATATTTTTGCCGTGTGCCCTCCGATGCTTCTCCGTCCAGAAGAACCACCCCGGCCTTCTCCGTGCGAATGGCCTGCAAACAGCCATCCATGCCGAAGGTTGCCTGCCGGGCTCTGACACACAAGCCCATAAGCCCGCAAAGCCTTTTCTCGTTCACGGCGCTTACGCCTCCTGAGGCGGAGGCAGACTGTCCAGCTCCTGCTGGAGCTGCGATGCTACCTCATCGGTAAGCTGCACTTCCAATTGACGCTCCAGCTGCCGCTGCTTAATCGCCCGCTGCAGGCAGGCCGCATTGCGGCACACATAGGCGCCTCGGCCGGGCTTCTTGCCCACCGGATCCATGGAAACAGATCCGTCAGGGGCGCGCACCACTCGAATCAGCTCTTTCTTGGGCTTCATTTCCCGGCACCCTACGCACATGCGCATGGGAATCTTCTTGGGTTTCATGGTGCCGTTTTCCTCCTGTCCTTCAGGGCTTATTACAGCGTATCGTCATCCTCGGCGGGCACGGTATCTGCCGCCTGAGGCTCTTCGGGCATCACATAGCTGGTGAAGCTGTCATCGAGCATCATGGGCGCATGCTCCGCTTCGGCTGCCATATCAGGCATTTCCGCCGCCTGAGACTGGGACTTGATGTCGATCTTCCAGCCGGTCAGGCGAGCTGCCAGACGGGCGTTTTGGCCTTCCTTGCCGATAGCCAGGGACAGCTGATTGTCCGGCACTACCACCCGGCAGGACTTTTCGTTCTCTGCCGTGTACACGCTGAGCACGTGAGCAGGATTCAGGGCGTTGGCCACAAACTCTGCCGGGTCGCTGGACCACTTGATGATGTCGATCTTTTCGCCCTTCAGCTCCGTCACCACCCGATCCACACGGCCGCCCCGCTGGCCTACGCAGGCGCCTACGGGATCGATCATAATGTCGGAGGAGGAAACGGCCATCTTGGTGCGGCTGCCCGCTTCCCGGGCGATGGACTTGATGGTCACCACACCGGCAGCAATTTCAGGCACTTCCATCTCAAACAGGCGCTTTACCAGGTTGGGATGGGTCCGGCTGACCTTCACCTGAGGTGCATGGGGATTGGCGGTGGTATTCCGGTTCACCTGCAGCACATAGACTTTAATGTGGTCATCGTCATGCAGCTCTTCGCCGGGAATCACGTCTTCCCGATCCAGAATGCCTTCCGTACGGCCCAGCTCCACAAAGATGTGCTCCGGCTCCACACGCTGCACCACAGCGGTCAGAATCTCATTTTCCTTTTCGATATATTCGTCATAGATCTTGCCACGCTCCGCTTCACGGATGCGCTGCATGATCACCTGCTTGGCCGTCTGCGCCGCCACACGGAGGAAGCCATTGGGGGTCACGTCCACTTCGGCAATATCTCCCATTTGGTAGCTGGGATTCAGCTTCTGTGCGTCCTCCAGGCTGATCTGGTTGCCTGCATCCTCCACTTCGGGGACGATCAACTTCCGGGCGTACACGTGCGCCACGCCGTCATTCCGGTTCACAACCACGGCCAGGTTGGCAGGCACGGTTTCACCCTTGGTCAGGTTCTTCCGATAAGCAGCCTTCAGTGCCTCTTCGATGGCACCAAACAGCAGCTCTTCGCTGATATCCTTCTCCTTAGCCAAGGCTTTAATAGCTTCAATAATCTCAGACTTCTGAGGCTTATCGTTCTTCACGGTCTTCTTCATGCGTATCCTCCTGCACTTGATGTTTCATTTATTCGGAAAGATCCACGGACTCGATGCCTTCCATATCCACCACAGGCTTTACCAATGCGGCAGCCTTTCGGGGAATCCGCTTTTCTCCTGCAGGCGTATCCAGCACAATGTCACCGTTCTCCAGCCCTGCCAGAATGCCTGTGATCACTTTTTGTCCGTCCATGGCCTTGAAAAGCTTGACCTCGATTTCGCTGCCAAGTGCCCGTTCAAAGTCACGATCCTTCTTCAAAGGACGGTCAATGCCCGGTGAGGAGACTTCCAGAAAGTCATAATCATAGCTTTCCAGCTGAGGCTGAATGGCTCGATGGTAGGTTTCGCAATCGTCCATGCTGATGCCTTCAGGCTTGTCAATGTAGATGCGCAGGTACTTGCCGGCACCCTCCTTGTCAAGGCACACATCCACCAGTTCAAAGCCCAGCTGATCAGCCAGCCGCTTGCACTTCGGCTCCACCACCGTTGTTAGTTCCGCCTTCGCCATGGTTGCTCTTCACCTCATATTTTCCTAAATTTTCCTGTTAACAACAGAAAAGAGGGACACACTCTGCCTTAGACAGTCAACAGGGACACGCATTCCCCATTGTCGAGCCAGCTAGCGCCCGAAAGTCCTTGCAGCAGTGCCCACTCTTTTACGTTGAACCCTTCTTTCATGGCATGTCTCGCTTCTCACGAAGCAGGCTTGCCGTATCATCCCATCCTTTATGGTTGTGAAAGGATAGGCAGGAAAACTCACACACATGGCAGTATATCACAGCTTTTCACGGAATACAAGCATTTTCCTCCACTTTTTCGCCGCAAGGCATGAAAAACCCCTGACAGGGTATAGCGCCCATCAGGGGTAAATCAGTCTTCACTTTCCGTCCCGAATCATGCGGCGGAAATCCTCCACCAGCGTGGCCATGCTGGCGGATTTCTTGATATTATCCGCCACAAGGTTGCAGCTGTAAAGCACGGTGGAATGATCTCTTCCGCCGAAAGCCTGACCGATCTGCGGCAGGGAAAGCCCTGCCATTTCCCGGGACAGATACATGGAAATCTGTCGGGGTACGGTAATCTCCCGGCGGCGGGAGGAGCCGGTAATGTCCTCCGGCGACAGGTTGTAGAAGCCGCTGACGGTTTCGATAATCATATCAGCAGTGATCTGCTTGGGTGCCTTCCGTACGAAGATTTCCCGAAGAGCTTCTTCGCACAGGGCAGGGGTGATAGGCTTTTTGACCAAGCCGGAATAAGCCGCCAGGCGAATCAGACTGCCTTCCAATTCACGGATGTTGCTGTCCACATGGCTAGCAATCAACTCCAGCACTTCATCCGATACCTGAATGTGATCGGAAATGGCCTTCTTCCGCAGGATGGCAATTCGTGTGTCAATATCCGGGCGCTGAATGTCCGCAATCAAGCCCCACTCAAACCGGCTGCGGAGCCGCTCTTCCAGCCGGGCAATGTCCCGGGGCGGACGGTCGCTGGTCAGTACAATCTGCTTATGGGCGTCATGCAGGGTATTGAAGGTATGGAAAAATTCCTCTTGGGTACTGTCGCGACCGGCGATGAACTGAATATCGTCCACCATCAGAATATCCACATTCCGGAACCGGTTGCGGAACTCAATATTGCGATTCTGCTGAATGGCAGAAATCATTTCGTTGGTAAACTCTTCGCTGGTGATATACAGCAGCTTGGCATCCGGGCGCTGCTGCTGCACAAAATGGCCGATGGCGTGCATCAGGTGCGTCTTCCCCAAGCCCACGCCGCCATAGAGGAAAAGTGGGTTGTAAGCCTCTGCAGGCGCCTCCGCAACAGCCAGAGCAGCCGCATGTGCGAACCGATTGCTGCTGCCAACCACGAAGGAATCGAAGGTATACCGAGGATTCAGCGGCAAAGGGCCCGGCTGGGGTTGAGGACCCGGTTTCGGTTCCGGCGGAACAACGCCTACGGTGCTGATTTCCTCACGGGTAAGCACAATCACCTTCATGGGATGACCGGCCACCTGACTGACGCAGGATGTAATCAGGTCAATATAGCGGGACAGCATGGCCTTGATATAGTTCACATCCGTGCAAAGGGTCAGCTCATTGCCCTCCAGCTTCAGCGGAGAAAGGCTGGCCTTCACCCAGGTATTGAAAGATGTCTCATTCATCTCACTTTTAATGAGTACCAATGCCTTCTCCCAAAGCTCCTGCATGTCCATCATGCTCCCGCCCCTCTGCAACGTGTGGATATCGATTCCGCGGCAGATTCTCCGTGTGCGCTGCGCACCCTGCTGCCATCTCATTCGTCAAGCAATGATAAGCCCTGTCACCAATGAATGAAACCTGCATGACCTTTAAGCAGAACACGCGAGCCCATTTTGATGTCCTTCCCACCTGCCAGGCTGTGCAAAACTCGACTCCGAAAAAAATCGTGCTGGTCAATCATAGCATGAACCTGTGGAAATTTCAAGGGGTTTGCAAAAGAAGGCGCTGTGCATAATGCAAAAAGCCTGTGGAAAACTCCTCTCACAAGGCGTTGTGGTCGCGTAACAGGAAGGCACAAGATTTACGGTTACATGTGCATAATATACGTCAAATATGTATATTATGCATTTCTTGCAGGCCAAGAAACATCAGAAAAACACAAAAAACTTTTTTGTGCAATCGGACGTTTCTTTTCTGCTTAACTGCAAGGAATATGGCGGTTTCATGTCGAAATAAATTCGTTGGGTTGAATGCCCATGGAAGGAGGCGCCCGCCGTGCCGATGCATATTACGGAGCGGCAGGTCAGGGAGATACTCAGACCACGCCTGGGTTCTGCTGTGGTGGATCAGACCGATTTGTGTGCAGGTGCTGCCAATCTTATGAGCACCTACGCATCCTATCGGGATACCTTTGAGGGAATGACCAATCAGGTGGAGCACTATTTGTTCGGCAAGCTGTATGAGCTACTTGGACCCAACATGACGGTTCGGCTGGATGACGGAACGCTGAAGCGCATCCGCATGAAGGAAATGCCGGAGTTGGCCGATGAGGCCATGGGTGCCATGTTCGAAAACATGCAAATCTACTCCGTCAACTATGCGAACCTGAAGGATTACTCCATGCGTTCCGGCTCGCTGAGTGCCATGCGAGTGCTGTACCAGAAGTACGGTGCTTTCCAGCCTACGGAAGAACGGGTGCTGCTCAAGCGCATTATCCGGGAGCGGTATCCCCAAAGCCGCTATGAAAGCTGGCTGCCTGACGATGACTAGGAACCCGGCAGTTCCAACAAACGCACCCATGACCGCCCAATGAAGAAAGGAAAACCATCATTCATGAAGAAAATCATTTCCCTTTTGCTGGCCGCTTTTTTGTTTACCCTGCCTGCCCTTGCCGGAGCAGAAACCGTGGCCACCTCTTTTTACCCCATTTACCTGATGGCCATCAATCTGACCCAAGGGGTTGACGGAGTGGAAGTCCATAACTTAGCTGCTCCCGGCACGGGCTGCCTGCATGACTATCAGCTGCAGACCAGTGACATGAAGGCACTGGCACAGGCTGACGTGTTTCTCATCAACGGTGCCGGCATGGAAAGCTATCTGACTCACGTCTATGATGCTTTCCCCAACCTGCCGGTGGTGGAAGCCTCTACGGGTGTAGAGTTGCTGGATGATGACGACATGCCTGTAGCCATCGGTGAAGGGGAAACGGAAGTGAATGCCCACATCTGGCTTGACCCCAAGAACGCCGTCATCATGGTGCAGAACCTGTGTGAGGGTTTGAGTCAGGCCATGCCGGAGCATCGTGAAGCATTCGAAAGCAATCGGGATGCCTACTGTGCCCGTCTGGAATCTTTGGATGCCGCATTGACGGAGGGCTTGAAAGATCTGCCGAACAAGGACATCATCACCTTCCACGAAGCCTTCCCCTATTTTGCCAAGGCTTACGGACTGAACGTGGTGGCTGTGGTGAACAGAGAGCCCGGCGATGCCCTGTCCCCCGCCCGTCTCAGCGAACTGGTGAAGCTGGTAAAGACGCTGGGCACACCGCCCCTGTTTGTGGAGCCTCAGTATGAGGATATGGCTGCCCAAACCCTGGCTCAGGAAACAGGTGCCAAGGTCTACACCCTAGATCCCGTTGTCACCGGCCCTGAGGACGAAGCAGAGGCACTGACCTATTATGAAACCACCATGCTGTCCAACATGGAAACACTGAAGACCGCATTGGGCGCTCAATAAGCCTTCTTGCAAGGCATTCCTTTTTGAGCCCCGGTGTGCTATAATATCCAGCAAATATGCTCGTACGTTTGAAGGAGGGTCGCCCCGTGTTTAACAAGCTTATGAACAACTTTTATTACGGCAAAAGCGGAAAGGGAGATTTCCGGGAACAGGATCTGCCCAAGAACCGCTGGCAGCTTTTCTGGGAAATGCTCCGCATCCGCTTCTCCGCACTGATGCGGCTGAATCTGATGTACATGATTTGCTGGCTGCCTGCCATGGTGGTGCTGACCTTGGGGGTCATGAGCATGCTGACGCAATTGACCGTGGATGAAGAGGTCACCAGTGAAGTCATTACCAATCTGCGCACCATGCTCAGCAGCATCAGCCTGACCACTTTGACCCTGCTGATTCCCTGCATTGCGATTACCGGTCCCTTCACTGCCGGCATCGCCTACGTGACCCGGAACTGGGCACGGGACGAGCACGCCTTCATCTGGGCTGACTTCAAGGACGCCGTAAAGGCCAACTGGAAGCAGGGGCTTGCCGTTTCCTGCATCACCGGGGTTGTACCCTTCTTCGCCTTCGTGTGCTGGAACTTTTACGGACAGATGGCGCAGCAGTCCGCCTTCATGATCGTGCCTCAGGTACTGGTACTGATGGTGGCCTTGATCTGGTCGCTGGCTGTTACCTATATGTATCCTCTGATGGTCACTTATAAGCTTCGCTTCCGTGACCTGATGCGCAATGCCCTGCTCCTGTCCGTGGCACGGCTTCCCCAGAGCGTGGGCATTCGGCTGCTCCACTGCGTGCCGATGGCCATTGCCTTCGTTGTGGCGCTCTATCAGCCGGTGTATGCCGTTATGGGACTGTTCCTGTATTATCTGGTGCTGGGCTTCGGGCTGAGCCGCTTCGTCACCGCCAGCTATACCAACGGGGTCTTTGACCGGTATATCAACAGCCGCATCGAGGGCGTTGAGATCAATCGTGGTCTGTACACCGGTTCTGATGATGAGGATGAGGATGACGAAGACGAAGACGATCATTCCGGAGATGCTCAGGATCCCCAATAAAACACTGCCATGGGCACGAATGGGAGAGACGTATGTACACGGGATTTGCAGAAGTTTATGATGAACTCATGGCGGATGTCAAGTATGAAGAGTGGGCGGACTTTTATGCGAAAATGATGGCCGCTTTCGGCATTCGTACAGGGAAAATTTGCGAGTGTGCCTGCGGCACCGGCAGTCTGACCATTCCCCTACAGAAGCGGGGCTTTCACGTGACCGGTGTGGACATGAGTCAGGATATGCTCTGGCGTGCGGCGCAAAAGGCACGGGACGCGGGTGCTGCCATTCCCTTTGTCCGGCAGGATATGCGGAAGCTGCACCTGCATCGCCCCATGGATGCGGTGCTTGCCACCTGTGACGGGGTCAATTACCTGCTGACAGATGAAGATCTGCTGGCCTTTTTCCACTCTGCCTACAATGCCCTGCGTCCCGGCGGCGGCCTGTTCTTTGACGTGTCAACCCCCTACAAGCTGAAGAATGCCCTGGGCAATCAGATCATCTGCGACGATACGGAGAACATCACCTATCTGTGGCAGAACACCTTCTCCGAAAAGAATCAGCAGGTGGACATGCACCTGTGCATCTTCGTCAAGCAGGAAGACGGGCTGTACAAGCGGATTGACGAGGAGCAGAAGCAGCACGCCCACGAGGCAAAACATTTGATGGATCTGATGCATCAGGCCGGGTTCGACCGCACCATGGTATTCGGCAATCGCCGCATGGAGCAGCCCCGGGAAAATGAACAACGCTGGCACTTTGCGGCGGTTCGCAGATTGGATCCCGACGGAACGGAAGGCAGGCAATAACATGCAGACAAAGCTGACAGGCGACCGTGTATTGCACATGACTTTGATGGACGGTCAGGCACGGGTACTTTTTCTTGAAACGACAAATATGGTGCAGCATGCTGCGGATATTCACAATGCCACCCCGGTGTGCACCGCAGCCCTAGGACGGCTGATGACCGGCACTGCCATGCTGGGCGTCATGATGAAGGGTGAGAATGAATCCGTCACCGTAACAATCAAAGGTGATGGCCCCATGGGCACCCTGGTAGCCGTGGCCAATCACGGCCACGTCAAGGCCTGTGCGGACGATCCTCAAGTGGAGCTTCCCCTCCGTGCGGACGGCAAGCTGGACGTAGGGGGTGCCGTTGGTCATCACGGGCGCATGAGCGTGGTGAAGGATCTGGGGCTTCGTGAGCCGTATATCGGTCAGTGTCAGCTGGTCAGCGGCGAATTGGGCATTGACTTTGCCAATTACTTTACCACCAGTGAGCAGCAGCCCAGCCTGGTAGCTCTGGGCGTGCTGGTCAGCGGCACCCGGGTGCTGAAGGCTGGCGGGTTGCTGATTCAGCCCCTGCCCGGCTGCACGGAAGAAACCCTCAGTGCTCTGGAGCTGCGCAGTCCCATGTTCGCCGACATTTCCCGTGAAATGACCATGGCCAGCATGGAACAGCTGACAGAGGATTGGTTCCGCGGCTTGGAACCCCAGCTGCTGGAAGAGCAGCCCATTGGCTGGCACTGCGGCTGCGGCCGGGAAAAGATGGAGAAGGCTCTCATTTCCCTCGGTGCGAAAGAGCTGCAGTCCCTCATTGACGAGGATGAAGGTGCTGAGCTGACCTGCCACTTCTGCCACGGTCAGTACCGTTTTACCACTGAGGACTTGAAGCAGCTGCTGGCCAAGGCCACAAGACCCTGACGAAGGAGATTGTTTTTGCATGAACTGTATTGATTTTGACGCCCATTTCGCGGACTATACTGCCCAATGGATGAAGGAGCACACCAAAGATTACCGCAATTATGATGAGATGGAAGAGGACATGCCCAACGTGTACATGACCTTCCTGAATACGCCTGCCTCTTGGCTGCAGGGCGTAACTCCCGGCGCCTACTTCACCCAGTATGAAGACGCCAAGGATTTGGTGGACTGGCTGAACGAATATTGTGACCGGGGCATTACCGTGCCGGATCTGCTGCTGGATCAGATTCAGGCCGTAGGCAAGCCCTGTGAAAAGCGGCTGGTTGCCCTGCTGAAGGATGACATGGCCACGGAAGAGGCCAAGATGACCGCCGTAGGGCTCCTGCGGGAAATGGGCTCCGACCTGCCGAAGATGCTCTACATCTCCTGGCAGCTGAACCGAAACGATCACGACGACCTGTGCGACAACGCACTGGAATCCTTGGAGGAAATGGGCCGCTGCGCCGTTCAGCCCATGCTGGAGGCATTGCCCAAGGCCAACCGAGCCGGGCAAGAAGCCCTGCTGGATGTGCTGGCCAACTATCCCGGCAATGAGCAGGTGTTCCAGCTGGCACTGCGGCTTTTCCGGGAGAATCCCAAGCGCCGGGCACTGTTTGCCAGCTACCTGGGCAAGCTGGGCGATGATCGAGCTCTGCCGGATCTTATGACCGCCGCAAAGGATGACACGGTCATGTACCTGGACTTCATTGAGCTGCGCAACGCTATTGAAGAGCTGGGCGGCACCGCCCCTGAGCGGGAATTCGATGACGATCCCACCTACGATGCCCTCTTTGGGACAGACAAATAAGGATGAAAAAACTGCGAAGGATTTTTTCCCTCGCAGTTTTCTTATACGAAGCTTTCGTCCTTGCAGAATACCGGCACAAAGTCCTCCGACGCGGACTCCGGCTCCTGCAGATAACCAGGAAGCCCAAGTGCCAGCATATGATCCCGCACCCGGCGATATTCCCTGTCCGTAATGGGACGCATCAGTCCCGGGATGGAAACATGGTTGCAGGGAATGTATTGGCGCATGAGGCTCACCGGAACTCCAGCCGGCAAGGCTGTACTCACCCAATCCAGCAGAGCACAGCTCTCGCTGGTGCACCCCGGCAGAATCAGGTGCCGAATCAGGGTACCCCGCTGCATGATGCCGTTTTCATCATATTGGGGCAGGCCGGTCTGCCGAACCATCTCCTCAATGGCAGCACCGGTCACGGTAAAATAGTCCTCTGCCTGGGCGCAAAGCTTGCCCATCTTGGTCGAATAATGCTTCAGGTCGGGCAGATAAACGTCGATCACCCCATCCAGCATGCGGAGGGACGCTACCGTTTCATACCCAGATGTGTTCCACACCAAGGGCACCGGGGGACGGTAAAGCTCCAGCGTGCGAAGAATTTGTGGAATATAAGGGGTGGCCGTAATGAAACTGATGGTCTCCATGCCCAGATCCACCAGGCGGCGCATGGAATCCGACAAGGCCTCCGGCGTGAAGGGACGGCCGGCGTTTCGATGGCTGATGTCCGCATTCTGGCAGTACACACAGCGCAGGGTGCAGCCGCTGAAGAAGACCGCACCGGTTCCCTTCTTGCCGCTGATGGGCGGTTCCTCCCACAAGTGGGGAGCAATGCGGGCAATCACCATGGTTTCCGGCAGGCTGCAGAAACCGAAGCCTTCATCAGCTGTGCGGCGAGCATGGCACTGTCTGGGGCAAAGGGTACAGCTTTCCACAGATGCATCGACCTTTCTGGCTTTACGGGATGTTGAGTATTGTAGCACGGGAGCAAACGCAGTACAAGAGCAAGCCTACTCATGAAGCGTCTGCTTGCGCTGATGCTTCCCATAGAAAATCCGCCGACGGAGTAGTTTCTTATTTGCTCCATCGGCGGTTTGCTTTTATCCGATATTGGTCTTGGTGTTCCAGCTGACCGGCTGTTCCTCAGCCTGCAGCTGCTGCACACCGGGGGCAATGATGTATCCGTCCAAATACAACTCAAAGCCGAAAGTAACGAACACTTGTGCGATGTCTTCATACAGGGCACACAGATGCCTTGCTGCATGCGCCTCCAGGCTGCCGAACTCCCCCCGCACCATCTGAGCAATATCTTCACAGCCGATGTAGGGATAATTTTCAAACCCGAATCGGGAGATAAACCGTGTCTGGTGTGTGCAATCATCAGGCAGCCTAAGCCGCGTTGAAATGCCTGTCAGCCAAGCATTTGACTCGTCAATGAGCTTAATGCACTGCATTTTCGCCGCGGCAGGCAGCACAAAAGTGTCACGTCGAGTCGGCTGGTTCATTTCGTCGTACAAGGTAATCACAAACCGGTCATCATGGTAAAGGGTAACGGAGAAGCCGCCATCCTGAGGGGATCTTTTGCATGTCAAGGGGCAATACGCATAATGAAAAACGGCTGTCACATCAGGACGAGGGATCATCCGTACTCCCCTCCATTTCGTAATGATTGTAACAATTATGATACCCTTTCTTTGCTTCTTCGTCAACCTTTTTTCATGGATTTTTTCGGTTTTTCCAAAATTTCTTTTTCCACAAGAAACAGACCAAAGTCTTTTTCTTTGGTTAAAAAAAGCGCCGCCTGACAGTAATCCGTCAACCGGCAAAAACGCCATTCCAGACCAAAGTCTTTAATTGAAGCCTACAATCTTCTGGCTGATCTTGTAGCCGGTAATGGCCACGTGCCGTCCCCATGCGCCGGGCAGGTGCAGCAGCCGTCCCAGCAGGCGGCGATAGCGAAGGTTCTTATACAGGCTGGGACGCTTCTCCTTGATGAACGCCCACAGTTCCTCTTTCTTCTTCAGGTTTTCCGGGGTTTTGCTCTTAATGAGCAGCACGGAAGATACGGTGGTGATAATCTCCAAATAATTCCGCATGTACCGGCGCTTGTGAACATTTTCCACCGTGTCCAGATCCACGCATTCCACCAGCAGGCGATTCACCAGCAAGGCCTGGTCGATTCGGCGAATCATCACGGCCTCCTGCACGGACTGATCATCTCTGCCGATGAAGTAGTGGTACAGATCCTCATCCAGGTAGAGCATCTTTTCCACCATGGTCATGGGCTGGTAAACATACAGCTCATCCACATAGAAGGTATGCTTGGGCAGGGACAGGCCGCAGTCCCGCAGCAGCTGGGTGCGGTAAATCACGGAGTGCATGAGCAGGTAATGCCCCAGTCCCAGATTGACTTCATCCCAGCCGAAAACCCGGTCTACCGGCAGATCCTTGCGGTACTGCATCACATGCTTATGCTTCACGCCTACTTTGTCATACACGTAATTGCAGATCAGGGCATCGATCTCTTCCCCGGCGTCTGTCATTTTCTTCAGCCGTGCCAGTACCCGGCGGAAGCTGTCCTCATCCACCCAGTCGTCTGAATCCACTACCTTGAAGTATTTGCCGGTTGCATGGGCAAGGTCGCACATCACCGCGTCCCCATGGCCGCCGTTCTCCTTGTGAATAGCACGTACAATGCCGGGATACCGCTGCTGAAAATCATCGGCAATCTCCGCCGTCCGATCCTTAGAACCGTCATTCACAACGAGAATCTCCACATCCTCGCCGCCGGAAAGCAAGGTTTCCACAGCATGATGCAGATAGTCCTGGGAATTATAGCTGGGAATCGCAATCGACAGTAGCTTCATGGTACGTTTTCTCCTTTTTGTCGCTCAGGCGCTCAATAAAGGGTAACCTCCGCTTCATCAGAGAGCACCTCAATGCGGGCATTCAGCTTTTCCTTGCAGCGCTCCGCATAAATGTCATAGGCAATTTCGTTATACAGGTCGTCCGTCAGATCCCCCACCGTGTCATCGCTGGCCTTGCGGGTATCATATTCCGCCTGCACTTCCTCGGCGGTCACGGGGCAATCCTGAGTCAGCCAAGCGTAGTACAGCATGGTGGCGTACTGGGTGCGGTACACATCAATGTAGTCCTGTGCCGTAACCCCCAGCAAATCCGCATACGCGGCGGCATAGACGGAAAGAGCATCCGCATCGTCTTCCCCAAGCTCCAGGGTTTCGTTCAGTGTCTCTTCCACCTGCTTCAGGGCACTTTCATAGGCGGCCTGTCCCTGCTCGGTGCACCAGGTCTCGATTTCCTCGCTGAAATCATAGCAGCCCTGAGCACGCATGTCCTGCTCTACCAGCAGGTTCTGAATAGCTGCCGTCAGGGCAAGGTCTTCCACGTAGGCCTTCTTTGCCTCGTCACTGATATCATAACCGACTTGAGCATAGGCCGTCAAGTAGTCATTCTTCACCTGGGTATAGGTAGAGTTCATCAGCTGCTCCCCATTCACCAGTGCAATGACGTAATCCGCTTCTTCCGTGGTGTCCGTAGCGGTGGCCACATCCTCGGCAGCGGCGCAGGAAACAAACAGCAGCAGGGTCATTAGCAGCGCGATCAGTTTTTTCATGGTGATTTCCTTTCGTGCACATACTCAGGCGATGCCACACCATTCGCCGCCGGGTTTCGAGTGGTGTGGCATTGCCTGAGGCTGGTGATAAAGAAATGCGCCCGAGGGAGGCGCAGATGCTCCTGATCCCTCGGGCGCAAGAACCATTGGAATTAGTAGCTCAGACCGAAGCCGGAGACATACAGGTTGCCGTCAGCATCCTTGTAGGCATAGCTGCCGGAGGGAGACTGAGCCAGCACTTCTGCGGACATGTACTGATCCTTGTCATAGCCGGGCACGTCGTTGGGAGAGGCGCAGATTTCAGCAACCGTGCCGTCTTCCAGGGTGGTCTCGGTCAGGGCAATGACTTCCTCGCAGGCAACCATGGTCACAGACAGCTTGCCGGTGGGGTTGTAGTTGCCAACAATCACGTCCACCTGAGCGCTGTAAGCGTTGGACAGGGAAGCAGCGGAAGTGGTGTACTGAGCCAGCAGAGCGTCGCAGTAGGGCTCCAGGTTGTCCAGGATCCAGGGGCTGGTGCACACGATGGTAGCAATAACCTTGCCGCCGTTGGCGTGTACCTTGTCAGCAGCCTTCTGCAGCTTCTTGATGCCTTCAACCGTGGTAACCTCAACCATTTCACCGGTCTTGGTCTGTCCGCCGGCACCGAATGCAGCAGTGATGGAGTCGGTTGCTTCAGTCAGCTGACGCTGTGCAACTTCGTAGCCATCCACCAGGCTCAGCACGCCTTCCGTCTCGGAAGCGCCAGCCTTGTTGGTAGCCTTAGGCTCAACGTAGAAGTAAGCAACGTCGCAGTCATTGACATTGTCAACGATTTCGAAGCCCTGAGCAGTGAACAGCTCAGTCAGAGCAGCCAGAGTGGTTTCGCTCTCACCGGTACCGGTGTAGGAGCCGATGTAGAGCTTGGTGCCGTTGTCCTTGGTCAGGGGCAGAGCGTTCTCGTGGTTCTTCATCAGCACGGTAGCCTTCAGGTGCAGGGCATAAGCCTGCTCGTGAGCGGTTTCCATGTTGGTAGCACGCACTTCGTCAGCCTTCTCATAATCCAGGTAAGGATTCTCGAAGCGGCCCTGCTTGAACAGAGCGGTAGCACGGTTCACATTTGCACGATCCAGGTCAGCCTTGTCCAAGATGCCCATTGCCACAGCGGAGATGATGTACTCAGGAGCCAACTCAGCGCCGATAGCGTCGGTGCCGGCACCGATCAGCAGAGCAAAACGCTCAATGCTGGTCATATCTTCCACACCATAGGTCTGGGTGGTGGTGATGCCGGAGTCAGAGTTCACGAAACCGGTGAAGCCCATGACATCACGCAGCAGAGTGGTGATGATTTCCTCGTTGTAAGCAGAGCCGAGGCCAGCCACGTCCACTTCGTGTCCGCGATAGGTCTGGGTCACAGAACGAGCGTCAGAAGTGTCACGGGAGTAGCAAGGCATGATGGCGCCAACGCCGGCATCAATAGCGGCCTGGAAGCCAACCAGCTGATACTTCTCAAGAGAGCCCTCAGTGGGGTACAGACGATACTGACCCTGAGAAACGTGGGACTCGAAGCCGTTCTCGGAAGCGCCGTCGCCGGGGAAGTGCTTAGCAGACAGCACAACGGAGTTCTCGTTCACGCCGTCGGTGCCATCCTGGTAGCCATCCACCAGAGCGGTGATGATGCCGGCGGTCACGTCAGGACGCTCGCCGTAGGTGCCGGAGTTCCGGGGCCAACGGGGGTCGGTTACCAGGTCGATCTGGGGGCCATACATGAAGATGATGCCCTGTGCGCGCCACATTTCACGATCAACCTGTGCATAAGCCTTGATGGCGTCATAGTTGCCATCACCCATCACAGCAGCAGCCATGCCCAGAGAGTCGGGGAAGCCGGCAGAGATGGGGTTGGAGATCAGGGTTACAGGGATTGCAGGAGTGCCAGCCTTAGCAGAATCCCATTCTGCATAAGCGGTGGTCACGTTGTTGAACAGAGCCACGACGGAAGCATCGTAGTTCAGGCCGCCGCGATACACACCGGCACGAATCTTGCCGATGGACAGCACCTGATCGTCCAGACCAGCGAAAGAGGAAGCGTTCTGCTGGAGAGCGTTCAGGTTCGGGGTGCTCTCGCCTTCCGGAATGACGGTCATGACCTTCGACGGATCGATGGTGCCGTCCTCGTTCTTCACTTCGGCCAGCGTCTTGGAAACAGGCATTGCATACAGGGCATTCAGCACGAAGCCGGCCTGCTCGGTCAGGGTCATCTTGGTGACCATGTCCTTGGCACGCTCTTCAGCGTCCACACGCCAGTCTTCGAAAACGTCCAACTCGTGGTCGTTATCAAGATCCTTGAAGTACTTGCCGTCCACCTTCAGCACGCCCACGGTGGTCACACCAATGGTGGGTTCGCCTTCGCCGTTTTCATAGTAAACAGGCTCCAGATAGGTGTAGGCAGGATCAACCTCTGCTGCGTCGTAGGGTGCAGCAATGTACTCTACCTCACCCTCAGCAGTAGCCAGGGAAGCAGGCATAACGCTCAGCAGCATCATGCCAGCCATGATCGAGCTCAGAATTCTCTTCATGATTCAAACTCCTTTTCCCTTGTGTCTCTTTCAAGCAACAAGCTGCCGCGCGCCAGCAACTTGTCATTTGTACAAACATTATAAATGATTTTTCTTTTCTTGTGAAGTGGGTTGTCTTGAATGCCCAATCCCCTGACGCTAACGCATGGTTGTCACATTCACGTCATTTTTTTGTCGTGTGCGTGTGTGCTATGTGCAAAAGCATGGTGTTCCTGACCAAATTGCAAAGGTTTTCCCTGAGAAAAAGAAGAAGCCTGCCGCATTTTTGCAACAGACTTTGGTATGTTTTATGATTTTTGTGCCGTCGGCGGATGGAGAATAGCCGTCAGCTTGAAAATATGACCTTCCGTATCCACAGACACCGTGCCGCCGTAACGCTCGGCAATTTCCCGAATGGAGCGGAGACCGAAGCCGTGCCCGGTGCCGCTCTTGGTGGTGACGGGAATGCCGTCCACCATGACCAACTCATCATCGAAGAAATTCTCCACATGGAGCACTACCACGTCTCCCCGGTTGACCGCCTTCAGGGAGATCATCCGCTTTTCCGGATCCTTCACCTTGCTGCAGCTCTCCAGGGCATTGTCCAGCACATTGCCGAAGAGGGAGTAGGTTTCCATTTCACTTAGGAAGTCAAACAGGGTACCATCGATAATGTAGGAAAACTTCACGCCGCTGTTCAGGCAGAGGATGTTCTTCTCCGTCAGCACCACGTTGATAGCTTCATTGCCGCAGTCCACCACGGTACCGTACTCGTCAATGGAGTCCTGCAGGCGATCCAGATATTTTTCAAAGTTCTCCTTACCGATTTGGGAGCGAATGGCCTTGATCTGGTGCTTCAAATCGTGACACTTTACCTGCAGGGAAGTAATGCCGTCCCGGCTGACCTGATAGTAGTGAATCTTGTTGTTGATGAAGGCCTGCATGCTTTCGTTATCCCGCTGGGCTCTGTCCCGCTGGGCAACCAGTGCCAGCACGCTCAGGTTGGTGGCCGTGTACAGCAGGGCACAGAAATAATACAGGAAGAGGCCCTGGGGCGATGCGGTAAACACCGTGCCGCAGAATTCCAGACTGGCCTGACAGGCGTAGAAGACCACAGCGGTGGCAATCATGGGCTTTAGGGGAATATCCGCTGACTGCAAAATGATCTCCCGCATGAAGTGACAGCAGGTGAAGCACACAACCGCATACACCACATAGGACACCACAGCACCCACAATGGAATACCTAGACCATACATTGCCAATGCCCAGCAAAACCGAGCCATAGCTTGCCGCCTTGAAAATGTTCCAGGACAGCTTGAAAATGGTCAGTGCCAGCAAATCCAGATACAGCAGCTCTCCCTGATTGGTCTGATAGCAGAAGCCGTACCCAACCATAAAGGCCAAGCCCATCAGCAGGGTATAAAAGCTGTAGCCGATGCCCTGCGCCACGTCCCCCACCAGCAGGGTATCCACAATAGTGCGAAGGCCCCAGCTAATGACCACCATGCCCACAAGGGACAGCAGCACACGAAAGGCAAAGTGCTCCTTCCTGCGCAGGTTGCTCATCACCATCAGCAGCAGGAAGAAGATCAGTGCCGTTGACACCCGGTGATCAATATTTTGAATATACCAGTAATCCTGGGTCATAAGGTCTCTCCCAAAAAATTCGAAAAATGCTGCATAATTTCTTTCCGGTGGGATTTGGACACGGCAATCCTCGTGCCGTCAATGGTCAAGGAATCATTGGAGGCGCTCTGCACATACCGCAGGTTCACCACAAAGGAGCGGTTGCACATAATGAACCGCTTGGGATCCAGCTTCTTGATCACATCCGCCAGTCTCCCCCGGACGTTGTACACATCCGTCACCGTATGGTACACCAGATTGTGATCAAAGACTTCCACATACTTGATGTCATTGGTGGAAAGGCTGATGATCCCCTCCCCCGTCTTAATGGCAATCTGGCTGCCGGAGGTATTCTCCAGCCTGCCGATGGCCTTGTTCAGCACGTAGTTGATGGAGAACTGATCTGCCGGCTTCACGATAAAGTCCAGCGCATCCACCTCATAGCCCTTAATGGCAAGCTGCGCCATGGCGGTGACAAAAATCAGCACCGAACCGGTATTGATTTTCCGCATAAGCCGCGCCACTTCCAGCCCATCCAGCTGATCCATACGGATGTCCATGAAAACAATGTCATAGTTTTCTGTGCTGCGGATGAAGTCAAGGGACGAATTAAATACACGGATCATGCAGGCACGATCACTCTTATTAAAATAATCCGTAACCAATGCATTCAGCGCCGTGGAATCCTTGGGGTCATCATCGACAATCGCCAGCAGCAGCATGACGTTTTCACGCTCCCTTGAAGTGGTTTCAGAGCTCCCTTTTTTACATCATATCATACTTTCGCTGTTTCAACAATCTTTTTTCAGGCAGGAATTTCTGACCAGATGCATCAAATGGGTCAATTTCTTTCCATGCCGTCAAAAATCCGACAGCAGCCCTTCGCTGCACTGCAGAGCCGATGCAATGACCTGATCCATATCGTAATACTTATAGTCCCCCAGTCTTCCGCCTACCACCAGCTTGGGATTCTCCTCCGCCAAGGCACGGTACTTGGCATACAGGGACAGGTTTTCCTCATCGTTCACGGGATAGTAGGGCTCATCCCCGGGCTTCCATTCGGAGGAATATTCCCGGCTAATGATGGTCTTAGGCAGATCATTGCCTTCTTCATCCTTGCCGAACTCGAACCACTTGTGCTCAATAATGCGGGTGTAGGGCGTTTCACGATCGGTGTAATTCACGGCTGCATTGCCCTGATAGTTCGGCATGTCCAGCAGCTCCGTTTCAAAGCGGACGGAACGATAGTGGAGATACCCCAGCCGATAGTCAAACAAGGCATCCAAGGCGCCGGTGTAAATCACCTTCCGGGCAAGGCCGTTCAGCTCCTCACGATGGGTCAGATAGTCCGTGCTCAGCCGCACTTCAATGCCCTTCAGCATGTTGGCCACCATTTGGGTATAGCCACCCACGGGAATCCCCTGATACAGGGCGTTGAAATAATTATTGTCAAAGGTCAGCCGAACAGGCAGCCGCTTGATGATGAAGGCGGGCAGATCCTTGCAGTCTCGCCCCCATTGCTTCTCGGTGTAGCCCTTGATCAGCTTTTCATAAATGTCCCGACCCACAAGGGAAATCGCCTGTTCTTCCAGGTTGCGGGGCTCCCCGGTAATTTCTTTCCGCTGCTCCGCAATCTTCGCTGCGGCTTCCTCCGGGGTGACCACACCCCACATGCGGTTGAAGGTGTACATGTTGAAGGGCAGAGAGTACAGCTCACCTTTGTAATTCGCCACAGGGGAATTGGTGAAGCGGTTGAAGTGTGCGAATTGATTCACATACTGCCACACAGCAGTATTATTGGTATGAAAGATGTGAGCGCCGTACACATGGACATGGATACCTTCCGTCTGCTCCGTATATACGTTGCCGGCAATATGACTCCGCTTGTCAATCACCAGCACGCTCTTGCCCTGCTGCGTCAATTCATGCGCCACCACGGCTCCAAACAGCCCGGCACCTACAATCAGATAATCGTACATAAACGTCTCCTTTCCCAAGGTCGAAGGAAGTATTCGCAACATTCAGCTTTGCCGGAATATAAAAAATCCGCCTGCTGTTATTGTACAACAGGCGGACAATGTTTTCAAGGATTACTCAGCGCGCTCGAAGATATAAGCGAAGCACACGTCGCCTTCCTTCTTGGCTACGTTGTCATCAGCATAGCAGAGGATCAGCTGGCCGTTGGTGTTAAGGCCAATGTACTTCATTTCGTCCATGTCTTCCACAGCCACACCGGTGAGGGTAGCCCAGTACAGGGTTTCATCTTCACCCTTGATGTGGGTCTTGGCCGGTCCGATGTTGAAGTCGCCGTCGTTCTCGCCGCGGACAACGTTGTTGGGCCACTCGTCCCAAGCGGTCTTCAGGGTGTACACGGCTTCGTCGCCGGTAGCCACAGCATCCACGAAGGTCAGGGTGCCGGCCATGTCATACACGTGAGCGTGAATGTAGGAAGCCACATCCACCATGGTGCCCAGCTGCTTGTCGTTTGCACTACCGTCCAATACGGTTTCGATGGTCAGGGTAGCGGCATTTTCCACGGTCAGGGGAATCAGGCCGGTGGTGGTCAGCTCATTCTCTTCGGCATAATCTTCGCCGATGTAAGCAGCAACCAGTACCCAGTTGCCTTCCCAAGCAGTAACGTCCTTCTCACGGTCGAAGGTCATGACTTCTTCCGGATCGGAGCTCAGAACCGTAGCAGCGTCAGCCAGTGCGATGCAGGGAAGCATCATCACAGCCAGGAGCAGAGCAAGGATCTTCTTCATTGTGGATACACACTCCTTTTTCATTGGATTGTGCCCGGCAGCGTTGCCAAGCAACATCTTTGATTGGATTATACCATACTTCTGCATGGAAATGCAAAAGATTTTTCAAAAGGGATTACACGCCGGAGTAGGCAGAGAAGCCGCAGTCGATGGGCAGCACCACGCCGGTAATGGCGGATGCAGCTGCATCGTCCGTCAGGAAGAACACGCCGCCCAGCAGTTCCTTGGAGTCCACGAAACGACCCATGGGAGTGCCGGCCAGGATCTTGGCGCTGCGGGCAGTGGGGGTGCCATCCTCGTTGAAGAGCAGGGCACGGTTCTGGTTGGAAACCAGGAAGCCGGGAGCAATGGCGTTGCAGCGGATGCCGGTGCCGGCGAAGTGGGTAGCCAGCCACTGGGTGAAGTTGGAAATAGCAGCCTTGGCGCCGGAGTAAGCGGGAATCTTGGTCAAGGGGGTATAAGCGTTCATGGAGGAGATGTTCAGGATGCAGCCGCTCTTACGTGCCACCATGTCCTTCGCAAAGGCCTGGGTGGGCAGCAGGGTGCCCTGGAAGTTCAGCTTGAACACGAAGTCCACGCCGCTCTGCTCCAGGTCGAAGAAGGTCTTCTGACCTTCCTTGGCTTCATGCTGATACTCGTTGTCGGTGGTGGCACGGGGGTTGTTGCCGCCTGCACCGTTCACCAGAATATCGCAGGGGCCCAGGTCAGCCAGCACCTGCTGATGTACAGCTTCCAGTGCTTCAGGATCCAGCACGTTGGCCTTGTAGCCCTTGCAGATGTAGCCGGCAGCGGTCATTTCGTCAGCCAGCTTCTTCACAGCTTCCTCATTCAGGTCCAGAGCGGCAACCTTAGCGCCGGCCTGTGCATAAGCCCGAGCCATTTCGCCGCAGAGCACGCCGCCTGCACCGGTGATAACAACAACCTTGCCAGCAAAGCTTACGTTCAAAGGCAGTTCCATGATTCATATCTTCCTTTCGGTGTCTGTTATTTTGCGCACATGCTCAGCACACGTGCATCTATTGAAGGAGGATGGCGGTCACTCCAAGGTGCCGCCGTTAGCCTCAATCAATCCGTTCAGGTAAGCGCTGCCCAGAGCACGGTCATACAGGCCGTAGCCGGGCTTTGCATTGGAGCCTACCTCGCCCCAAATCATGCGGCCGTGGTCAGGACGGAAGTAGCCGTCGAAGCCGGTTTCCACCAGTGCCTTCACGATGGCATTCATGTCCAGGCTGCCGTCCTTGGTCAGGTGACCGGACTCCTCGAAGGAGGTGTCGGGCAGGATGCGGACATTGCGCATGTGCATGAAGCCGATGCGCTTCATGGCGGAATACTTCCGGGTCAGCTTCGGAATGTCATTCTTGGGAGAGCAGCCCAGAGAGCCGGTGCACAGGCACAGGGTGTTGGAGGGGCTGTCCACAATGGCCAGATACCGATCCAGGTTTTCCTCGCAGGTGATCACCCGGGGAAGACCGAAGATGGGATAGGGCGGATCATCGGGATGCAGTGCCATGACCACACCGCACTCCTCTGCCACGGGAATCACCCGCTTGAGGAAGTACTCGATGTTGCTCCACAGGCCTTCCTCGCCCAGTTCGCCATAGGCGCGGATCAGGTCACGAACCTCATCCTGGGTGTAGCTGGAATCCCAGCCGGGCAGATGAATGTCATCCTTCAGAGGATCCAGGTCCCGCATCTGATCCCAGTACATCACCAGAGAGGTGGATCCATCGGGTGCCATTTTGTCCAGCTGGGTACGGGTCCAGTCGAAGACAGGCATGAAGTTGTAGGTCACGCACTTGATGCCGTACTTGGCACAGCGGCGGATGGATTCGCAGTAGTTGTCAATGTGACGGTCACGCTCAGGCAGACCCAGCTTGATTTCTTCCGTCACGGGGATGGATTCCACAATGTCGAAGACAAGACCCTTGGCGGCGCACTCATCTACCAGGTGCTTGATGGACTCTTCCGGCCACACTTCGCCGGGCTTCACATCATACACAGCGGAAACGACAGAACGCATGCCGGGGATTTGACGGATCATGTCCAGGGTCACAGGATCACTGTCACCATACCAACGGAAAGAACTTTTCATGCTCAGTTAGCTCCTTTACTGAATCGGTTTGTTTGCAACATCGTCCATGGTCTTGTAGGCTTCCATGGATTCTTCCAGAGTCATGCCGGCGGCAATGGCCTTCTTACGGGCACCGTTGACAGCCTGAATTTCCTTCATCTTGGCACCGGTCAGGGTGTAACCCTTCATGGCGATCAGCGTGGCCACCCATGCAATCATGGGGATGATGCAGAACATCACGATGACGGCTACCTTGATGCCGGCGGAGTAGGGCGTAGCGTCGGTGGGCAGCTCATTCAATCCGGCAAAGAGGAGGAAGATGAAGGCAACCAGCGTCTGTGCCAGGGAAGAAACCAGCTTATCGATCAGGGAGAACATGGTACCCATGATGCCGGGGATGTACTTGCCGCTGCGATAGGTCTCGTAGTCGGAGCAGTCAGCCACCATGGGGATGGGCATATCAGCCGTGGCATAATAAGCACCATAGCCCACGCCGAAGAAGAGGATGAACAGGATGGTATACAGGTTCACGCTTCCGCCGCCGTTGAAGGGGAAGGAAAGCATCCAGTCCGCTTTGCCGTACTGGCTGAGGATCAGCAACACCAGCACGCCCACGTAGCAGATCAGTGCCACGGACACATACCGGGTCAGGGAAGCCTTCTGGCCTTCCTTCTGGGAAGTGCGAACAGACAGGAGGAAGAAAGGAACAGCGAAAACATAGCCGAGGACCATCATGGGCAGGTACAGGGAATTGTAGTTGCCCATCAGGATGCCGTAGAGTGCCAGCAGCACGGTGGTGTTAGTGGCAATGGCCAGTGCCAGCTTGCAGCCTGCGCCGGCAACCATCAGCCGCTGCATGGGCTTGTTGGCCTTGATGATGGCCGCATACTCGGAGATCTTGACCTTCTCCTGCTTGCTGCCGCCGATGCCGTAGTACTCAGGGCGATCCTTTTCAGCAATACCGATGATGGCCAGGATGGTCAGCAGCACGGAGATGGCAATACCGATGGGGGTGATCATGCGGTACAAGGCTGGGTCAGCATATCCGGAAACAGTGACCACGCCATCGACTACTTTATCGTAATTCTTCTTGATCAGAGGAATCATGAACTGCATGATGCCCATACCAGCTAAGGAACCGATGGTGTTGAAAATAGTGAACAGAGGGCGCTGGCTGGGATCATTGGTCAGCACGGTCTGACCGGCGCGGGTGCAGCTGGTCTGGAAGGTGTAACCGATGACCCAGATGAAGTACACCAGGGTAAAGAGGATGTAGCGCATGGCCATCTGAGTTTCAGGCACCAGAGGCAGCAGGCAGTACAGAGCAATGACGCTCAGTGCCATGATGGCACTGCCAATGATCATGAAGGGGCGGAACTTGCCGATCTTCGTGCTGGTGCGGTCCATGAGTGCACCGATGATGGGGTCGGTAACGGCGTCCGCAATACGCATAACCGTTACCATGATGGAGGCGAACATGCCCAGCTTCAGCACGCTGGAGCCGAACTGTGCCACGTAGGAAAGAATCAGTACGAAGTAGACGTTGGTCGCACCATTGTTGAGGGGGAAAAGCATCAACTGGTACGGCTTTGCCCGGTTCAGTCCGTCATTGACAGGGACGGACGCGGTCTTTGCCATGGAGAAGTCTCCCTTCCTAATGAATTGTTGAACGATATCCCTGTGAAGCCTTTTCAGGCGTCAACCCAGTTGGATTTCTGCGCATTCTTCACCTTGCGGAGCTTGTAGCTTTCGTTGGGCTTCGTCACCTTGCGGAAGTTGGCGCTGTCCGTGCAGCTGCCGGCAATGGCTTCCACATGAATGTCGCCGGTGAGGGGAATGCGGAAGGTGAACACATGGTCATTGCGGGTCATCTCCCCCACAGCCTTGCCGTTCACCAAGAGACGAACCGTTTTCTCGGTGGAATACACCTTGATGGTGGTGGTGCTTTCGCAGCGCTCCACATACCGCTTGGAGCAGATATGCACGAAGGATTCCTTGCTCCAGTTGGCCTTGTAAAGGTAGAAGCTGTCCTTCTTCGTCTTTCGATCGAAGGTGACCAGACCCTTGTGGTTCATGCCGGGCTCACCGCCCTGATCACGGGCATCGGCAGCAAAGTCGAACATGTTCCACACATGGGTTGCCCACATGTAAGGATGGCGATTGAAGCACCGCTCCATGAATTCATGATACTTGGCCTGGTACTCTTCCGTGTGATCGTTCCGGCGGGGATGGGAGGAATGCAGATTCGGCATACCCTCGGCACCGTACTCGCTGTACCCCAGGCAACGGTTGGGGTAGCACAGATGGAAGAAGCCGATCCACAAATCATTCAGGAACAGGCCGGGCACATACCAGCCCAGATACAGGTTCCAGCTGACCACGTCCGTAATGTGGGCGCTCCGGTTGAAGGGACCGCACATGGCGTAGCAGGCCAGGGTGGTGAACCGGGTAGGATCCGTCTGATGCACCAAGTCATTCAGCACATGATGGTTGTCCAGCATGTCCTTCTTGTCCTTGGTGGAAATGGTGATTTCATTGGACACGCCCCAGCAGACGATGCTGGCGTGGTTGTAGTTCTGCTCAATCAGTTCCTTCATCTGACTGATGGTGTTGGCACGACCTTCCGGCATATGCTCGCTGATGTAGGGAATTTCCGCCCACACCACCATGCCGTAGCGGTCGCACAGGTCATAGAAGTACTGATCATGCTGATAGTGGGCCAAGCGAATGGTGTTGGCACCCAGCTCGCGAATCAGCTCCATGTCCTCATCGTGCATGGCACGGGTAATGGCATTGCCCACGCCCTTCCGATCCTGATGGCGGGATACGCCGTGAAGCGGATAGGGCTTATCATTCAGGAAGAAACCCTTCTTGGGATCCGTCTTGAAGGAACGCACGCCGAAAGGAATGGTCAGCGCATCCGTCACTTCATGATCCGCCACCACCTGCACCCGGCACTGATAGAGGTAAGGATCTTCCACGCCGTGCCAGCGGTGGGCTTTCTCCATGTGCAGAGTGGTGTCTGCTCCGTCACCTTCTGCCACAACGCTGCCCTGAGCGTCCAGCAGGGCGACGTGCACCTGTCCGGCAGTAACACGGCTCTGCACCCGGACATCGGCTCCCTCTCCCTTGGGCAGGGGCGTTACCCGAACGCCGCAGGAGCCCAGATAGTCCAAGGCAAAGTGTGCCTTGTTGACCACAATCAGCCGAACCCCTCTGTAAATGCCGCCATAGAAGGTGAAGTCCGCCTTCTGGGGATAGACCTTGGTGTTCTTGCTGTTGTCCACGTCCACCTGCAGGTCGTTTTCATCCTGAAGGAAAGACGTAACCTCTGCACGGAAGGTGGAATAGCCGCCGTCGTGGGTGCATAGAGGCTTGCCGTTCAGCGTCACAGCCGCAGAAGCATTGACGCCGTCAAACTCCAGCCACACTTCTTCGCAGGCAGGATCAAACGCCGGCTTGGAAAAGGTATGCCGGTAGTGGCAAGTACCCCGCTTGTAGTCATTACCTCCGTCCTGTCCGTCAACGTTGTTCCACGTGTGGGGGATGGTAACTTCGATGGTCTTGCCGTCAAAACCCGTAAAGTGCCAGGCCTGACTGAGCTCTATGGTATGGCGCATGATGCTCCTCCTCACTGTGAATTGGTGGTCAAAGAGCCAAGGTATATGGAAAACGAATGAACCTAACGTAACTGTAGCACAAGAAAATGCAAAAGAAAAGATGAAATACTTGAATGCACGTCTTTCAGGCGTAAATAGCGTATACGCCCGAAAGACGTCGTGAACGGAAGCATTCTCCCCTTATTGACCATTCTGTGCTCGCCGTAAAAAGAACTCTGCCTCTCTCGGGAAAAGGCAGAGTAAAAGGTAGGTTAAGCCTTGACGGTCTTCACCTTACGTGCATAGATGGAAACCTCGCCCAGCAGGAAGGCACCGAAGGCCAGACCGGCGAAAGCGATGAAATTCGGGTCGAAGCCCTTCTCATCGATGGCAACGAACACGTCGCTGACATACCAGTAGCACTTATGCACAAAGAACAGGATAGAGCAGCCGCTCATGGCCGTTACCAGAGCAGAAGCAAGACCGTATTTCTTCAAAGCAACCAGTGCCACGGCAACCACAAAGGCACCGATCAGCAGCCAAGTGGCAGCAGCGCTGTAGCATACACGCTGGGTAGCACCGAAGGTGCCGTTAATGACCTTGAGGTAAATGCCTGCAGCCAAAGAAAGCACAGCAGCAACCAGGGTGGTATACACACCCCAGCCCTTTTTCGTGGAATTTGCACTCATGGAAAAAACTCCTTTCAGCTTTCCCGATACACAGGAAGTGACCCTGCCCAAAGGCAGCGTCTGCCGCGCTGAGAGAGTGTGTCGGAATCCGCGTGGACGGATGCTTCTCCCCTGCAAAACCGCACTTTTGCAGGAAAAACGCCAGCCGTCCCGTCAAAGACGAATCTATTATGACATATTTCAGCGAATTGTGCAATCTGCACTTTTTGCGTGTCATGTCCCACAAAGGGTTATCAGGTGCAAAGAGCAGCCAGCAAGCGTCAGAAAACCGGTCGCAAGCATGTGCCCACCGTTATGTCACGGCAAATATTCGCCGTGAATGAATACTTTCCAATGTTGCGACAAAGGATTGTTCATGTACGACAAATCTCTTTTCCTTTTGCTCAAAATGTTATAAAATACAAAAAGCTAAACAGTGCCGGAGACAGGAATCCGAACATGCCGCGCGAAGGATTCTGCCGGGGCTGTTGCCGCCGTCGCCGCAAGGACGCGTGGCTCGAGAAGCAGGTTTCTCATTTGGAAAGGAGAATCCCTCAATGAAGGCATCCAAGAAAAGAACACTCAAGAAGGTTTTCTTGAATGTTACGGCATCTCTTTTTGCTGTGATCTTCACGGGCAACGTGATTGCCGGTGAGTGCGCCGGTCAGATCAATTCCGTGCTGGGTACCACGACCTCCAAGGTTGTCAGCACCCTGGCGGATGGTGAAGAAGAAGGTTACGCCCGCTACTACGAGAGCCAGTATTCTTCCCTGGCAGACCTGAAGGCTGCCGGTGAGGCCAAGGTTCGCGAGGTAGAAGGCGAAGGCATTGTGCTGCTGAAGAACGAGGGCAACGTGCTGCCCCTGAAGGCTGGCAGCGATGTAGCGCTGGTAGGCGTTACCATTCTGGATCCTGTGTACGGCGGTACCGGTTCCGGCGCTGTGGATGCCGATGGTGCAGCCAACTACTATGATGTGATGCAGGACGCAGGCTTCAATGTGGTGGACAAGGCTCTGCTTGACTACTACGTGGAGAAGGAAGCCAAGCGGAACAGCCACGAGATCGGCGAGGTCAAGTGGAGCAAGGTCAAGAAGAACAATGACGATACCATCGGCAACGGTGAGGACGTCATTTATGTGGTAGGCCGTGTAGGCGGTGAAGGCAACGACGTCACCGTTACCATCGACGACGCCTTGGATGACGACTATCTGAAGCTGAATGAAGACGAGCTGTCCGTGCTGGAAGGCCTGAACGAGCTGAAGCAGGATGGCAAGATTCGTTCCATTACCGTGATCATCAACAGTGCTAACCCCATGTCCGTAGGCTTCCTGAATGATCCTACCTATGGTGTGGACGCTGCCCTGTGGGTTGGCTCCGTGGGTCAGACGGGTCTGTACGCCGTGGGCGATGTGCTCTCCGGCAAGGTGAACCCTTCCGGCTCCCTGCCCGATACCTGGTGGACGGATAATCAGCTGAACCCTGTGATGAACAACTTCGGCTCCTACACCTATGCCGATTCCACCAGCTACGACCTGGGCACCAACGCCAACAAGTACAATCAGTACGTTGTGTATCAGGAAGGCATCTACGTTGGCTACAAGTACACCGAAACCCGTTATGAAGACGTGGTGCTGGGCACTGCCAACGCAGGCAACTTCACCTACACGGACAATGTGGCCTATCCCTTCGGCTACGGCCTGAGCTACTCCGACTTCACCATGAGCGACATGAAGGTTGTGAAGTCCGGTGAGGGCACAGGCGTTAACTACTCCGTGACGGTGAAGGTCACCAACTCTGGCAGCGTAGCCGGCAAGAAGACCGTGCAGGTCTATGCCCAGAAGCCTTATACCGAATACGACAAGGCCAACGGCATTGAAAAGGCCGCCGTGGAACTGGTTGGCTACAACAAGACGGCGCTCCTTGAGCCCGGTGCCAGCGAAGTGCTTACCATCGACGTGCCTGAGTATTACCTGACCAGCTATGATGCCACCGGCACCGGTGTGTACATTCTGGACGAAGGCAGCTACTACCTGACCGTTGCTGACGACAGCCACGCTGCTGCCAACAACATTCTGGCCGCCAAGGGCAAGACCACCGAAGACGGCATGACTGCTGAGGGCGATGCTTCCCTGACCTACGCTATGGATCTTGCCTTCGACAGCACCACCTATGCCGCCTCTTACGGCACGGGCAACACCGTGACCAGCCTCTTTGCCGACACGGACATCAACCGCTATGAAGGCCGTGTCGACAACTCTGTTGTTTACTACTCCCGCAGCAACTGGGAAGGCACCGTTACTACCGGCAACGTGAAGCTGACCATGACCGCTCAGATGGCTTCCGATGCTATCCTGGACGACAGCGACCTGCCCGACGATTCCGATGCTGAATGGCCCACCATGGGCGTAAACGCCGACCTGCAGCTGATCAACATGCTGGAGTACGACTATGACGATCCCATGTGGGATACCTTCATGGATCAGCTGACCTATGAAGAAATGGCCAAGCTGTGCGCCAACGGCCTGCGGATGACCATCGACCTTGACTCCATCGGCAAGCCTCTGACCACCGACCACAACGGTCCTTCCGGCGTGACCCAGAAGTACTCTGTGGGCGAAAACGGCTACGCCACCCAGACCAACGATCCCATGAAGAATGCCAAGGGCACCTGCTATCCCTGCAACGGCATCATTGCCGCAACCTTCAACGATGACCTGATCCGTGAAGTGGGCGAGCTCATCGGTGAGGACGCTATGTGGGCAGGCTACGCCGGACTGTACGGCACAGGTCTGAACATTCACCGTTCTCCCTACGCCGGCCGTGTGTTCGAGTACTATTCCGAGGACGGCATTCTGACCGGTCTGGTGGACGCCGCTGAAACCATCGGCATCCAGAGCAAGGGTGTGTATGTGTACAACAAGCACTTTGTGCTGAACGATCAGGAAAACAACCGTGCCGGCATCGGCACCTGGGTCAACGAGCAGGCGCTGCGTGAGATTTACCTCCGTGCCTTCGAGCTGCCTATTGTAAAGGCTGACGCCAAGTGCGTCATGACCGCCTTCAACCGTCTGGGTGCTCAGTGGGCAGGCGCTTACAGCGAACTGCTGACCGACTGGCTCCGCGGCGAAGCAGGCATGAGCGGTTTCGCTGTTACCGACATGTATGACGATACCTACATGGTGAAGGTCAACGAAGTGCTGGCCGGCAACGACATCCCCGACAACTATGTAGGCGATGACGTTTCTCAGTTTGCCGCTTACGGCCCCAACGGCTCCAACCCCAACAAGCTGGTAGCTCAGGCGCTGCACCTGTCCAGCAAGCGGGTGCTGTACACGGTGCTGCATTCCCGCGGCATGGACGGCATCAGCCGCAACAGCAAGATCGTGGCTGTCACCCCCTGGTGGCAGATGACCCTGAACATTGTGGAGTACTCTCTGGGTGCTCTGACCCTGCTGGCACTGGTGCTCCTGCTGCTGGATATGCGCAAGGAATGCAAGGCTAAGAAGGTCGCGTAAAAAGTTCATCTCGTAACCATCCCCCGCAGAGGCTGCAAAAAAGCGGCCTCTGCTTTTTTGTACGCAAGCAGAGACCGTTTCTCATGATATTTCGTTTTATCGTGCCAGCACCAGCTTGTTCACAAACGCTTCCGTGTCAACTGCAATGCCTGCTGAGGCATCCGTCAGAAGGCCATCATCCGTCAGCAGCTGCGTATCCAGCACAGCCTTAATGGATACCGCAATGCTCACACAGGAGGCGATCGCCTTCTTGGATTCCGCCGTGAAGCGACTGTAGTCCTCCCCTTCTGCCTTTACGATGTCTTCCATCTGATAGATGCAGGGCAGGAAGTACGTATCCAGCCGTGCCAGCAGGTGATAGAGCATGTACGTCCTGCGGCGGATCGCTTCACACTGCTTGGATGCTGTATCCAGCTGTTCTGCCAGCTGCACCGCCTCGGCGTGATTTGTCCTTGCCTGTTCCAGCCCCTTCTTTGCGGCCTCTCCGGCAACAAGACCCATGACAAGCAATGCAGGACCGGCAGCCAGGCCACCCAGAACCACCGCACCGCCGGTCATTCCCAAGCCGCCGGCAGCAAGAGAGCCGCCGCCAAAGAAGGCCATTGTTGCGTTTGCCGCTGCTGCACCGCTGAGCGAGGCAATAGCCGTGCCTGTGGATGCGCACGCGAGCATTTGTGCCGCTCCGTATGCGCCCAAGGCAGCCGCTGCTCCCGCAGCTGTTCCTGCCACAGTACCGCCGGCAAGGGAAGCAGCGAAGTTGCATAGTGCCTTCATCTCCACAAAATCCTGCTCGTCAATGTGGAGCTTGCTGAGTTCGCTCAAGCCCTCCGTCTCCCGGAAATCAACATTCTTCAGCTTGGTGAAGGTATCCAGAAACTGCGTCATGTTGCCATTCAGCAGGAAGATCTTTTCCGCACCCAGCTTTTTCAAGGCCTCGCTGCATGCTTCTCTCTGTGCATTGAGCATGTTTGTGGATTCAGAGACAATCTGGTTGGCGGATTGATTGATATGCTTTGCATCATAAGTGTCCAAGCCTGCTTTCACGGCTTTTCCGGTGCCTACAGCGCCGGTCGCCACTGCAATGCCTATAAAAACCAAGGGTAACGGCATGTTCAGCTCCTCCTTAAAGCGTAATCAAGGCTTTCACAGCGCCGAGAATGTCCTCCCTGCGCTTGTCCAGTTCCCTGACCTGTTTCTCAATAGCAAGATAAGGCCTGTCCGTGGTTTTGATCCAGTCCATCTCTCTTTCAATATCCCGAATGGTCAGCAGGCTGCTTTCCATCTCCAGAAAAACATCCTTGGCAATGTTCAGCTTCCTGACTACATACTTGATGAGCTTGCGTTCCGCATCGTGGTATTCATTGTCGCTGTTGGCAATGACTAATAGATCCCACATCAGAAGTTTGGGGGTGATAAAGCCGTCAAGGGACGTCTGCTCCCCTGTCAGTGCAGCCTCCACACCATCCTGAAGGGTATCGTAATAATCCGCAGGGTCGATGACTTTCTCCATCTGCTCCTCGCAGTTCTTCACAATAGCTTCCTGATGAGCTTCAAAATTCGGGTCGATTTCCTTTCCGACCAGCTGGAACTGTTCCTCTTCCTCTGCCGCGAATTTTTCATCCGCTGCCATCAGGTAGTAGAAGACCTTCACGGCATTTTGCGGCGCAATTGCCTTCACGCCGCCGGCCTCCATGGCCTCCTTGTCTTCCGTTGCTTTCTTTTCTGCCTGTTTCAGAGCTTCCTTTGCTTTTTTCTGCTCTGCGCCGGCTTTCATTTGTTCCGAAATTTTATCTGTCTGCTGCTTCGCCGTTTCCTGCAAATTCTTCACACCGTTTTTCGCCGCTGCTGTCGCTTTCTCCGTTGCCTTGGCAGCAGTGCTTCCCACCTGTTTCAATGCTTTTCCCAAATCAAATTTCGCCATTGTTTCCTCCTACAGAATCAGCGGATCATCCGAATCCATCAATGCATCAAATTCCTGCCGGGTGGTAAACTGGGGTTCCCTGCCCAGCACCCGCTGAATGGTTACATTGCCCCTGATCACAAGGTCAGCATCACCGCTTGCCATGCCCTGCTCCATATCATCAAAGCCCAGCAAGAAGGCTTCCATGTCCTCCACAAGGTAAGCGGACACACGCTCCTCCAGAGCATTGCGGTATGCTGTGAATCTTTCCGCAACGTGCTCCGTCTTCGCCTCGGTCAGGAGCATTTTTTCATGCCTCAGCTGGGCTTCCTGCTGTTCATTCCATATTTCCTTCGCAACGGAAAGCACCGCTCGGCCTGCGCCCACGTAGTTGAATCTGGATACAAACACCTTGGAAAACAGCAGCCAGTTGCCGCAGGATTCGATGGCCGCATGCACTGCTGCATCGGCAGTGTCTGCCATGGTAAAGGTCATGCTGGCAATCGTCATCATCCGATCAATGGCCGGATTGCCGAAAGGCACGACGCTTTCCCAGTCAATGTCCTTGATGTCACTGTGCTCATTCCACTGGAAGCTCAAGCGGCTTGCAAAGAAAAGAACTCGGGTGAATACCTCGTTGAAAATCACCGGCAAGCTCTGTTTGCCAATCCCTTCAAGCAAGCAAAGCTCGTGCCGCAGATTCAGTTTCTGCTTCACGTACAGGTCATTCACAAAAGCAGGCAACCCGGAACCTTTCAAGCCCGGCAGGCTTGCTACCTCATACAAAAGGGACATCAGCACACCCGGTATGCCCATGCCCTCACCGGCCGTATTCTTAGAGCCGCCCATATCACTCACAAGATGCCCGAACCAGTTGTCGGCGCACTTGGCAATTTCGAAGAGCCAAGGGGCAGAGGCGGCAAAATGCACAATGCCGCGAAATGCCTTTGGGATTTCCTCCCCGGTGTTCTCCTGATACTTCTTCTCGCCCATTGCAACCAGCCAATTCAGCATCCCTGTCAGGACAGCAGGGATCAGCGTGACAGCGAGATCCTTTGCACTCGTCTTTACAAAAAGAAAATGCCATTCACCATCCTTATTGACGAAAGCACCCACACGGAGGACTTGGACGATAATTGCCGACAACAGTCCCAGCGGTGTCGGGTGATGGGCAAAGTCTGCCAGATGATGGTTTTTTGCGTTCACGCCAATGCCGGCACCCTTCCAAGCGTTATCCTGTGCCACCTTGAAATGCCGTTCCAGCGCACCGATGCTGTCCTTCAGCCGTTCACCGCCCAAACCTCTGGATTCAGCAAACTTCTGAATAAAGTTGTTGACCTGCTGATGGGACAGTTTGATTCCCTCTTCGCCAAAGGAAATTTCGCCTACGAAAACGGCATCGATAATCCCTGCAAAAAGGCCGCTGGTGATGGCAAGGACATAGTCCTCTTTGTGCACGTTGGTGTAGGCTTCCAGTTTGCTGTTCACCTGCGCAAGCCGCTCGTCAATCTGCGCTTCTGTCAGCGGATCCGCCGTGTGAGCTGTACGACCTTGCCTCTTGTACGCAATCTCCGCCGCAATCACTTCTTCCGATTGCACATCAGCCTTCAAATTTGGGTGATTTACGCAGTCAATATTATCGGCCTGTACGCTTCCTGTTTTTCTATATGGAGCATCATCCATGTCCGATCCCTCACTCATGTTTTCATCCCATGTTTTGTTTCAGCCATTCCGGTTTGTTCGAATTCATTCTATCATATTCAGTCTCATTTTTCCATCATTTTCAAAAAAAAAAAAAAAATGCATATACTTTCCGTTCCTTCTCCTGTATTGACACGCTTTGCGAAACCCATTATAATTCCAATTAGGATTTTATCCTAACAAGGAGGATTCATGGAAAGAAGGCACACCATTCAAAAAGACTTGGTGCTGAACACCGTCCGCCAGTTAAAGCGGCACTTAACCGCTGATGAGGTTTACGCCTGCATCAAAAAAGACCATCCCAACATCGGCAAAGGGACGGTCTACAGGAATCTGGGCATTTTAGCGGAAGAGGGACTGATTCGCAAGGTGGAAGTCCCGGAAGGACCCGACCGCTTTGATTTTACGCTGGAAGATCATTATCACATTCGTTGTGTCAAGTGCGGTCAGGTATCGGATGTGGACATGGAAGTCCTCCCCGACCTGATGCAAAGAATTCGTGATACCCATGGCATGCAGTTTCTGGATTATGATATTTTCTTTCGTGGGCTATGCCCGGCATGCGCTGCCGAAGCACAAAAAGCAAAGGAGAAGTGAAGCATGAAACAGCTAACGGAAAAGGTTTACTACGTTGGCGTCAACGACCATGACATCGACCTGTTTGAAGGACAGTACGTGGTACCCCAGGGCATGTCCTACAATTCCTATGTGATCAGGGATGAAAAGACCTGCGTGATGGATGCAGTCGACCTGCGGAAGGCGGATGCGTGGCTGAAGCAGCTTGACGAAGTGCTCTGCGGCCAAGCCCCGGATTATCTGGTGGTGCAGCACATGGAGCCTGACCATGCCGGTTCCATTGAGCTTTTTGCCCACAAGTACCCGGATGCCGTCATCGTTTCCAACAAGAAGGCCTTCGCCATGATGCAGCAGTTCTTCCCTGCCCTTCGCCTGACAAACACGCTGGAGGTTGGGGAAATGAGTACGCTTCCCCTAGGCACCCATACCCTGACCTTTATCATGGCACCTATGGTGCACTGGCCGGAAGTCATGGTCACCTATGACGATGCGGACAAGATTCTCTTTTCCGCCGACGGCTTCGGCAAATTCGGTGCCCTTGACGCTGTGGAAGACTGGGCTTGCGAGGCACGCCGGTACTACTTCGGCATTGTGGGCAAGTACGGCAAGCCTGTTCAGGCACTGCTGAAGAAAGCCGCCGGGCTGGATATTGCCGCCATTTATCCCCTGCACGGACCCATGCTGACGGAGAACCTCAGCTATTATCTGAACCTGTACGACACTTGGTCCTCCTATCAGCCTGAAAGCAAGGGTGTCATGGTCTTCTACGCCTCCGTTTATGGTCACACCAAGGAGGCAGCGGAAAAGCTGTGCGCCAAGCTGGTTGCCGCCGGTGTGCCTCAGGCAGAAGCCGTGGATCTGGCTCGTTCCGATATGGCGGAATGTGTAGAGGACGCCTTCCGGTACGATACCATGGTGCTGGCCTCCGTCACCTACAACGGGGATGTTTTCCCCTGTATGAACACCTTCCTCCACGCCCTGACGGAACGGGACTACCAGAACCGCCGGGTGGGCATCATTGAAAACGGTTCCTGGGCACCCATGGCAGGAAAGGTGATTCGCAAAGCTTTGGAAGGCAGCAAGAACATCACCTTCTTTGAACATACCGTGAGCATCAAGTCTGCCCTGAATGGGGACAGCGAAGCCCAGCTGGATGCCCTGGCTCAGGAGATTGCGGCAGCCTATCAGTAAGATTTCAATTTTCCTGCACGGACGAAGGACAAGAGATTCCTTCGTCCGCTGCTTTCTTTTTGGGTGCACGCAGATACATGGCCGAAGCGATCAGTGCCGTCAGAGGCGCGGCTGCGGCAAGGCCGAAGGAACCCACCAGTGTATTCAGCAGCTGGGATGCAACATATTTCAGGTTGATGATATCCGTCACCGGCGTTCCCTGCCCCACAAAGTACATCAGCATGGAAAGGTAATTGCCGGAGTAGGCAAGCATCAGGGTGGTGGTCATGGTGCCCAGCACGCTGCGCCCTACCAGCAGACCGGACTTCATCAAGGCAGGATAGCTGATGTCCGGCTTATGGTAGTGGATTTCTTCCAGAGACACGCTGATGTCCATGGACAGGTCCATCAATGCGCCGGAGTTTGCCAGAAACATCATGCCGATGTACAGGCTGCGGGTATCCACCTGCATGGCAGATTGGCTGAGCAGCGGCACCACATAAGGGAGATCACCGCCGTCAAGCTTCAGCAGATAGGTTAAGCCCCATGCGCTGAGACAGGTAACCAGCGTGCCGGCGATGGAGCCAAGGATGGCCGTCAGGCATCGTCTCGTAAAGCCTGCCACCAGCACATCAATCAGCACCGTCAGCACCAGCACCGTCACAAAGGAAGAGAGCATGGGATCTACTCCATCCAGCAGGAGGGGAATCAACAGCTTCCACACGATGACGGCACTTGCCACCAAAGACACCATGGCGCCGCAGCCGATAACGCCGCCGAAGAGGATCAGCACCAATGCCAAAGCTCCCACCACCGCCGCTTCCGTGCCCATGCGGTAGTGGTCAATCAGCGTCACCACCGGCTTCTCGCCGCCGGTTTGCAGCATGGCCCAGGCCGTGTCCCCTGCCTCGTACAGCTTATCCTTATCCAAGGCGGAATTCAGATAATTGTAAGATGTAAACTGCTGTCCTGCGTATTCTCCCGTAAGGATTGTCACCACGCAAGGCTGCACTCCGTTATACACAATACCGATGGAATCCAGCATGCTGTTATCCACCTGCTCAATGCGCACCTGCTCCCGCGGAAAGCTGCTGGTAATGTTCAGATGCTCATCCGGCAGCAGGCAAAGCAAACCGCAAACCACCAGTGTTACCAGACACAGCATCCAGTTCATTCGGTTCTTACGGTTCATTTTGCGCTTCATCATGGTCGCCCCCCTGTGCAAACCAAGTTCAGGGCAAGGGATTGGCATGCATCCCTTGCCCCTCGTACTTGCTTTGATTTTTTACTCTGCGTCAGCCGTCAGACCCATGGCTTCCATGGTGCGGTTGAAGATGTCCGTGTTGTCGTACAGGCCGGAGAACTTCTCGGCACCCACGCCCCAGGCGTACACCGGAATCTGCAGACCCGTGTGGGCATAAGAGGTGTAGGACAGGCCGGCCTTGTTGTTCATGATGTGGCTCACCGCCATGGAGAAGGGATTGTATCCGCCGTAGAGCAGTGCCGCTTCATCCTCAGCCACTTCCGTGGTGCCGGTGGTTGCTTCCCATGCCTGACGGAGGCTTTCCACATCTGTTTCGGTCAGGGACAATTCCTTACCTTCCTCTCGGGTCAGGCCGTAGAGTTCCTCCACCTTTTCCATGGCCTGGTCGAAGGTGGCGTTGTTCTCCTTCAGCTCCGCAATCACATCGTCAAAGGCGGTGAAGGAAGTCTTCTGGTTGGCCAGGTACTGGAAGTGCGTATCATAAGCGGTGGTGGCAAAGCCGATGGTCATGCCGCCGGTTTCGTGGTCAGCGGTCACAATGATCAGGCACTCGCCGGGATGGTCTGCGGCGAAGTCCAGTGCAACCTGTACCGCATCGGACAGTGCCAGGGTGTCATGGATGGAGGTTGCAGCATCATTGGCGTGTCCAGCCCAGTCAATCTTGCCGCCTTCGCACATCATGAAGAAGCCGTTGTCATTATCCAGTACATTGATGCCGCTGCGCACAAAGTCCGCCAGAGACAGCACGTCTTCGCCGGCAGCTTCCAGCTGCTCCCGGTCGATTTCATAGTGGATGGCCTTGGAATCCTGCAGCACAGGGTTGGTAGCCAGCACCCGTCCGTCCGTGGCCGTCAGGTTGCGGATTTCGTCATTGGTGGTGGGGATGGTCCAGCCGTTTTCCTCGGCAATTTCCATCAGAGACTGCTGGGAGCCATCGCCGGTCATGCGCTTGAAGCCGCCGCCTGCCAGATAATCCACCGTGGTGCCGGTCAGTGCCTGCAGGGCGATTTCATAGTAGTCGTTACGGGAAGGCTGCTTAGCGTAGTAGGCCGCAGGGGTTGCATGATCCACAGACACGGAGGTGATCACGCCAATCTTCTTGCCGGCTTCCTTGGCATATTCAGTGATCAGCTTGTAGGGAGTGGTCAGCGTTACGTCATAGTTGATGACGCCGGACAGGGTCTTCTTGCCGGATGCCATGGAGGTTGCCGTGGAGGCAGAGTCCGGGCAGAAGGAAGAGCTGTCGTAGGTAGTTACCAGTCCCAGATAAGGGAAGGTAGTAAAGGACAGATCCGCCGGAACGGGGAAATCACTGTCAGGGTTCTGGATGCTGCCCAGATAGTACTGGGTTGCGGTCACCTGGGGATTGCCCATGCCATCGCCGATGAACATGAACACATACTTGGGATGGGCTGCGGTTTCCTCGGCCATCACCGGCAGACAGCCGATGCACAGCACCAGGGCACACAGCAGGGCGACGATTTTCTTCATGATGGATTTTCCTCCTCTTTTTCCCGGTCAGCTTCTGTCGCTGCCCGGCTTACCGTTTTGTTCCTCCGAACAAGATCCATCATACCCGCCGTGTGTAAAATTTAAAACCGAAGAAATGTAAAAAGAAACAAAAAGGAGTTGCGAAAGAGTATTCGCTCTTTCGCAACTCCGGATGGGGTTTTTATGCAGTTCACAGATTATTTTCCGGCCAAGGCATAGGCTGCGGCACTGGCGCCGGCAATTTTGCCCCACACAATACAGCTCGTGTTTGCCAAGCCGCCGATATTCGCACTTCCGCCAATATTGGCACCCCCGGCAAGTTCGCCGCATTCATACAGGCCAAGGATCGGATCATGATCAGCATTCAGCACCTGCGCATCCGGGTTCATCAGAGGTCCGCCCTTCGTGAGCATCACGTACGGACAGGTCTTAATCACATAGAAAGGCCCTTCCAGTGCCACCATCGTTTCAGCCGGTCGGCCGAAATCCTTATCTTCCCCTGAAGCCACGTATTCGTTGTACTTCGTCACCGTCGCAGCCAAGCCTGCTGCGTCAATGCCGGCCTTCTCAGCAACTTCCTCGATTGTTTCACCGTAGTAGACGCAGTTGCCCTCTGCCAGCAGCTGATCGAAGTAAGTCCAGCCTTCGTCCGTTTTTCCGGAAAAACCTCCGCCTACGCTCAGAATAGGATCCTGCGTATCCTTCATTTCCTGCGTAAGCACCATGTACACGAGATTTTCAGGCGCATTAGCGTAGGCTGCCTTGCGTTCACTGTCTAAGTTGTCCTGTTCTTTCACCATACGGTTACCAGTGTTGTCCACCCAAATGACACCGGGATATTTCACGGATGCAGTGCAGCTTACGTCAAAGCCGCCCACCGGAACACCACCGGGATAAGCAGGCAGGTAATCCATATTGTTGAAAACAGCTCCTGCCTTCTCCGCAAATACGTAGCCATCACCGGTCACAAAGCTGGGCGACATGGTCAGCACGTTGGCATAATTATAGCGATGCAGTAATTCTTCATTATGCCCATATCCGCCGGTAGCCAGAATCGTTGCCGCTGCACGGTACTCCGTACCATCCACCATGACAACGCCTTTGACAACACCATCTTCAAGAATGATATCCGCCACTTCGCTATTCAGCATGAGCGAAATATTTCCTTGTGCCACCTGTTCTTCAATTAGAGGCCTCACCAAATTCGCCATTGCCTTGCCGCCGCCTGTGACGCGATATTCACGCGGCACGTTGAAGGCATCATAAGAAGAAGACATTTGAGGCTGACGATCGCCGAAATCAGCACCCAAATCATCCAGCCAATCAATCGCTGCGGCAGCATTCTCCGTATGCTTCTTGGTAAGTTCCGGCACATTGGTGCCGCCGCCCATCCGCACGATATCCTCAGCAAAATTTTCCGGTGAATCCTCAACGCCTGCTTCAATCTGCATTCTTGCGCCTGCAGCAGAAGTTGTTCCGCCAGCAAAGCGAATGGATCCGCCCATATCATCATTTTTATCGATCAGGTACACTTTAGCACCGTTTTCAGCAGCCTCTAAAGCTGCGTTCATGCCGGAAAATCCTGCGCCCACTACGATCACATCAGGATTTTCAAAGGAAGGCTTTGCACACTGCGGTGCTTCTTCCACCGTTTCCACAGGCGTCAGCGTTACACCGGACTGTGCTAATGCTTCAGCCGCCGCTGTGAGAACTGCATTGCTTGTTACAGTCGCGCTGGCATAGGTGTCAACTTCAACGCTATTCTTGGCAACCATGGCAGCAGGCAGTTGCTCAATGGCCTTAGAGCCAATGCCATCCGTTTCATTCGGGCCTTCCGCTGCCGCGGCAGTCAATTTACCATCTTCGATGGTCAATGTTACGGTTACATCGCCGCCAAATCCTTTGGCTGTGGCCGTGTAGTCCTCCGCCAGTGCGCAAGCTCCCATAGCCATTGCGAGCACGAGCGCCACCAATACGCTCAAACCTTTTTTCATCCCAGTATCCTCCTTTTTTAGACGCCTCTCGTGCATGTGTTTTAAATCATCTATGCACTTTTTCGTCCTTCTGCTTCCAGTATAAAGGTTACAGGTATATGAAAGTCAAGGATATTGGCAAAAAAATATCAAAAAACTGATGTCGGCTTTTTCTCTATCCAGATTTCTCCATAAGAAAATGTCTTTTCACCGTCATGATAATTTCCTGTTGTCATCGCCATGATACGTCCCGATAAGTTTTCTTCTGTATCCCCAATCGTTCTTTGTACTTCTGCAATCTTATCCGGAAGCGTTTCTGTTGACCATTGTGTCACGCACTTAAGATATACTGTTTCCGGCAGTTTTATGCTGCTCGCCCATTGATCGATTCCGAGAAACACTGCATCTTCTTCCTGCACGACAAAGCCGTTGCTTACGCTTTCTTGTCCTTCGATAAAACATGTTGCCCATTTCAGCAGCGGAAGCCATGCTACAATGTCCCCGATTTGCTTCATCATGTTTGCAGATATGTTTTCATCCGCCCTTGTTTTCACAGGGATTATATACATCTGCTGGTTCTTGCAAAGTTCAAATTCCATCGTCTTCTTACGGAGCCAACGTAATTGCTTAACATTCTCCTGCATCTTAGCTGCAATAAGTTTGTTCATCTCCGCTTGCCAAAGCAGCTTATCCGCCTGGCTCTCAAGAGCCTCTGCCGTCTTCGTCATATTTTGTTCCATGACAATTTTTGCTGTTTGGGCAACCGTAAAACCGCAGTTACGGTATTTACGCAAGGTCATCAATGCATCAATACTGTCATCCCCGTATTGACGGTAATTTCCATCGCCGACCCGTTCATGAAGCATGATGCCATACTGTTCATAAAAGCGGAGCGTCTGCGGAGAAATGCCCAACATGCTCGCCACTTCGTTAATCCTATAATGCATGAATATTCCCCTTTTTCATTCGTTTCCTCCCTAACGATGCCATTATAGAATTACGGTTCAAATTAAGCAACTGTCTTGTCAAATAAAATGCAGCAGCCGACCATTCATCAGCTGCTGCAATGCTATTCAGTTCACAGATCCGTATCAGAGGCGGGCTTTTCCGTAGGCTCTGTCGGAGGTTCAGGTGTAGGTTCCGTCGTAGGTGTTGCCGTGGGTTCCTCTGTCGGTTCCGCCGTGGGTGTTGCCGTCGGCTCTGTCGTGGGCGTCACCGTGCCGGCCACTGTGCATTCATTGCTGAAGACGCTGCCCACATACTGCACATCCGCAGTGGTAACCATAAGCATCAGCTTGTGGCCTGCCATGGAGCCGGTCACCGTCAGGGTAGGCGTAGAAACACCAACGGAAACACCATCCATGAACCATGTGTAAACCAGGTTGGCGGTAGAAGCGTTCAGGCTCAGGGCAGGCGTCAGCACCTGACCCTCGGAGGCAGAGGCGGCAATAGTCACCGTACCTGCCAAGGTAATCTTGCTTGCGTCCGTAGGCGCAACGGTAGGCGTTACCACAGGCACTTCGTACAGGCGAATCAAGGTATCCACATCCGCCAAGCCGGTCTGTGCAAGGCCGATGCTGGCCTGATAGGCCGTCAGAGCAGTAGTGGTGTTCTGACCGAAGACACCGTCCAGCTTGCCTGGGTCAAAACCCTTGGCCTTCAAGGTCGTTTGCAGCAACAGCACACGAGCACCGGAATCTCCCAGCTTCACCTGCACAAGGGGATCGAACACGGGAGCCACCTTGGAATACAGCACGTTCAGCATGGATTCGGTAGCATAGTTCCGCTCATGATAGCCGATGGTGCTCTGGAACAGTTTCACCGCCAGACGAGTGTTTTCGCCGTACACGCCATCGGCCTTGTCCAGCGGATAGCCCAGCTCAATCAGGCGGTTCTGCATCTTCCGCACCTTGGATCCACGTGCGCCGTAGCGAATGGAACCATCATCCTCGGTGGAGGAAGTAGCCTTGGGCGTAGCCGTTACCCGAGGAGTAGCGGTCGCGCGAGGCGTTGCGGTCGGGGTGGCCGTGGGCACAGCAGCGGTTGCGGTTGCGGTCACGGTAGGCGTGAGAACACCGCTGTTGCTTTGTGCAGATGTAAGGGTGTCCGTACCTTCCAGCAGATAATGATTCTGCTCATCATAGGTGAAGCGATAGAGCTTATCACCCACGGACACAGCCGCCGCCGTATTTTCAGAAATGGCCGCAAAATAGCTACTGGCGAAGGTGGCACTGGTCAGATCCACACGAATCAGGGAGTGATCTCCTGCCACGATGGTAACCGCATCATCGGAAGCAAACATGCTGATGGGCGCATCCGGTGCGCTGCCGATGGTCTCCACCGCATTGCCGCCGATGCCCACCCGGTTCAGGGTGTTAGCCGTTCCGCCGGTGATAAAGTACACATGGGTAGCGTTCCGGCAGGCCGCAATCACGTTGGGCACCGTTGTTACCACGCTCTTGCCGTCCTCCGTCAGGATGCTCAGGTTGCCGTCTTCCCCCAAGGTGAACACAGGGGTGGATGCGGCACTCTCCAGATCTGCAGCCGTAGGGGCAGCAGAAACAATATTGGTGGCACTGCCATCCAGCATAACGCCGTACAGCCGGCCTTCTGCCGTGAGGCAATACAGCTGCGTATCGTTCATGCCCACCAAATCCACAATGGTGGAGCGGAGCGTCAGCGTCACGCCTTCCGGATTAATCAGGAACAGGTGATTTTCCTCTCCCAAGTAAGAAACATAGGAACCATTGGTAATAATGGGGTCTGCCAGGGCAACCGTGCATCCTGCGCAAACCATGCCAGCTGTCAACGCTGTCAGCAGCCACTTCTTCATGGCACATTCCTCCCTTTTTCTCAGCGGAAACCTTCCGCACTGACTGACACAACACAAATAACGAAACAACATTCCATTTTCATCCCGGAAAACAAAAATTCTTTTCTTTTCATTTCCAGCCGTTTCCAATGGTTGACATTGCTTGTCTTGCATGGTATCATGACTTAACCCACTTATTGAAGAGAAAGGCCGGCTTTGCATGATCAATTTGCACCGCGCGTTTAAGCGTCACCGTTCCGCGCTGGTTATGGGGCTCATCAGCCTGGCAGTTTATGCCAGCTTGCTGCTTGTCTTCTTCGGCATTATGGGCATCAACAACTGGCCTCTGCGGCATGCATCCCGAACGTCCGGCATTACGCTGGTCACCTTTGTGGCCATGACCCTTGTGATGGCTATGGTTTACGGCGGCTTCGAGGTGGGACGGAAGAAGAACAAGCCCATTATTTCATCCATGACTTTAGCTGTGGTAGTGGTTGATCTTGTCACCTATTTGCAGCTGCAGATCATGAATGTTAACGAAAACAACAACGATCATCTGGTTCTCTTCGGCAGAGATTTTCCTTATCTGCTGTTATGCATCCTGCTGCAATTCCTGGTTATTATCCTGTTTGTCCGCATCGGCAACAGCACCTATTTCCGCATGAATCCACCCCGCCGGTGTCTGCTTGTGCTGGCTGATCGTGGGGAAGAATCTGCCACACGGCGGAAGATTGACCGGTATCGGCTCCAGTGGCATGTGGAAAAGGTAGCCATGTTTGATGATCCTCATCTGATTGACCTGATCCGCAGCAGCGAAACGGTGATCCTTTCCGGTCTGCCGGCGGAGGATCAGATGCGAATCCTCCACCAGTGTTACGACCTGCAAAAGGACGTGCTGTGCCGTGCTCAGTTGGAGGACATTATGCTCAGCAATGCCCGGCAGGTCATTGTGGACGATGCCGCCTTTCTGGCCATGGACTATCGCAAGATGACCATCCTGCAGCGGCTCATTAAGCGGGGCATGGATGTGCTCTTTTCCGCGCTGGTGCTGCTGGTGCTCAGTCCTCTCATGGCCGTGATTGCCCTTTGCATTCATTTTGAAGACGGGGGCAAGGTGATTTTCCGGCAGAAGCGCATGTCTGTCAACGGGCGTATCTTCACCATCTGCAAGTTCCGCACCATGAGCGAGGCGGCTTCCTCCAGCAAGCATCAGGTGTCTGCCTCTGCCGATGATGCCCGCATCACCAAAATCGGTCATTTTCTTCGCCGTACCCGACTGGACGAGCTGCCCCAGTTCTGGAACATTCTGAAGGGTGATATGACCCTGGTGGGTCCCCGACCGGAAATGCTGGAGAATGTGGAGAAGTATAAGCAGCAGCTGCCCGCCTTTGTCTATCGGGAAAAAATGAAGGCCGGCCTTACCGGATATGCCCAAATCGAAGGTCGGTACAACACCACCCCGGAAGACAAGCTGATGCTGGATCTGATGTACATCGAATCCTTTTCCATCTGGCTGGATATTAAACTGCTTTTCCGTACGCTGACGGTTTTCTTCAAGTCTGACTCCACGGAAGGCTTTGCTCAGGCGCAGGATGATGCGGCAAAAGCAAGCAAGTAACGCAAATTACAGGAGGTGCGCACCATGAAGACCACCCTACTGATTATGGCGGCAGGTCTTGGCTCCCGCTACGGCGGCAATAAACAGATTGATCGTATGGGTCCCAACGGGGAAATTCTGCTGGAGTACTCCATTTACGATGCCGTAGCTGCCGGGTTTGACAAAGTCGTGTTTGTCATTCGTTCCTCTATGAAAGAATCCTTCAAAGCCATGATTGGCGACAAGCTGGCCCAGAAGGTTGAACTATCCTACGCCTGTCAGGAATACGATTCTCTCCCCGGCGGCTTCATCCCACCGGAAGGGCGTACCAAGCCCTACGGTACGGTGCATGCGGTACTGTGTGCCGCTGATCTCATTCATGAGCCCTTTGCCGTGATTAACGCAGACGACTACTACGGACGGGATGCCTTTGTTGCCATGGCAGACTCCCTCCACCGGCTGCAGGGAAAAGAAAACGCCGCTTCCATGGTTGCCTACGATTTGAAGAACACCGTATCCGATAACGGAGACGTGACCCGGGGTGTGTGCCAGGTGGACAAAGCCGGGCACTTGGTCAAGGTAACCGAAACCTATCAAATCAAACCCTTCCCGGACGGCACCATTCGCGACCTAGCCACGGATCCTGCCGGCCGTATCCTTGACCCCAATGCGCTGGTCTCCATGAATTTCTGGGGTTTTACCCCATGGTTCTTCACCGCCGCCAAGGAAAACCTGGCCGCCTTCCTTGCCTCCCCGGAAGGCGATCCCCTGAAAAAGGAATATCCCCTGCCCACGCTGGTGGATACCCTGATGCACACTTCCGGCCTGACCGTTGAGGTGCTGAACACCCATGCCGTATGGTTCGGTGTGACCTACCACGAGGACAAGGCTTATGTAGCCGGTGAGCTGAAGAAGCTGCACGACAACGGCTTTTATCCCAAAGCACTGTAAACGAAAACAGCGTGTTCTGCTTCATTTGACAGAACACGCTGTTTTGTTACTGATTCGGCAGCAGGCCGAGAATTTCCTTAATGGACATGCACATATCATTCACTTCGTAGCTGCGGCCATGTGCCAGAATGGTCTGCGCCGTTTTCTGCATGGCAGGGAAAGCGCTGCGAATCAGATGATTCGCATGAATCACCATGTTGATGCCGTGGGCTGCCAGCTCCTCCTCCGTGGTGGTGTTGTAGGTGGTGGGTACCACCACAATGGGAGTCTTCGGGTCATCCTTGCGGAAGGCTTGACAGAAGGCGAAAATTTCATCCGGGGTTTTTTGCACGGAATGAATCATGATGCCGTCTGCCCCGGCCTTCACATAGGCGTGGCAGCGCTTCAAGGCATCTTCCTGCCCCATGCCGAGGATCAGGCTTTCACACCGGGCAATGATCATGAAATCCTTGGACTTCTGGGCATTCTTGCCGGCGGCAATTTTCTGGCAGAATGCCTCGATATCATCCTGCACCTGTCCTGCGCCAGTGCCGAAAAGACTGTTCTTCTTCAGCCCCTTCTTGTCCTCGATAATCACCGCAGACACGCCCAGCCGCTCCATGGTCTGCACATTGTAGACAAAGTGCTCGATCTGTCCGCCGGTGTCTCCGTCCAGCACAATGGGCTTGGTAGTAACCTCCATGATTTCCTCAATGGTGTTCAGGCGGCTGGTCATGTCCACCAGTTCGATGTCCGGCTTGCCCTTGGCGGTGGAGTCACACAGGCTGGATACCCAAATGGCATCGAACTGCCGTGTCCCATTGGGCGTCTCTACCCGGGTCTTTTCCACAATCAAGCCGGTCAAGCCGTCATGGGCTTCCATGGCGCTGAGGCAGGGTTTATAGCTCAGCAGCTTTTTCAGCCGGGAACGGCGGGTTTCCGGCAAGCTCAGCAGCTGATCCAAGGCGGACAAGGTTTCCTCTGTGGGCGTAACGGTATAGGGATACTCCACAAGCTCCCCATCCCACTCCTTCAGGGTCTCGATGACCTTCTGGCGAATATTGGCCTGATAGCCCACCAGCCAGTCATCGCCATGCACCACAATATCCGGCTTCAGTTGATGCAGAATGTCTGTATAATCCAAAGACTCCTGCACCACCACCCGATGAACCCCCTTCAGGGATTCAAACATAGCCTTCCGCTCCTCCAAGGGAAGCAGCGGGTAATGCTTATAGGACGCAATGGCTTCATCCGTCAGGATGCCCACGGTCACTTCGCCCAGCTGCTCCGCCTTCTTCAGGATGTTCAGATGGCCGTTGTGCAGAATGTCCGTACTGAAACAAATGTAGACGCTTTTCATGCGTTGTGCCTCACTTCCCGGGCAAAGCGTGCGCAGACGCAGGCTTTGTCCTCCATGTTGTCAATTTCGCTGCACAGCTGCCCCTTCACATCCATGGGATAAAGAGGAATTTCCTGCCAAGCTGTGTTGAATGCATTTTCCGCATAGCATTTCACTTCGCCGGCGGCTACGAATTTTTCAATCTCCTCCATCCAGCGATGGAAGTCTTCGGCCAGCCACTTATAAGCAGGCTGGGACGCAGCGCAGTCCGCACCGAATTGATCGATGCCGATGGCCTGCACACGTCCGGCAGTGAGTCTGGCCTTAAAATCCTTCTCCGGCAGCGGCAAGGTGGTATCCACCACCACCGTACTGACCGGGGCGTGAACCAGCCGAGACATGACATCATTCGTCATGACCAAATCCCCGTGAAGGCTGAGCACATCCTGCCCGGCAAGTGCTTCCCTTGCCGCATACATGCTGTAGATGTAGTTTGTCTCCTCGTACCGGGGATTGCTGACATAAGTAAAACGGATGCCGCTGTTCAGGCTCTCCAGATAATCCTGCAATAGCTGTGCAAAGGGGCCGGTGGTCACCACCGCTTCCGTAATGCCGTTTTCCCGCAGCAGTCGCACCTGATGAGAAATGATGGTATCCTGATCATCCAGCATGGTCATGCACTTGGGATGCGTCTTGGTTTCGTCCCCCATGCGTGTTCCTCTGCCGGAATTGAGCAGCAGTGCAATCATGGCTGTTTCTCCTTCTCTGCTTCCATGACAAAGGACATGAACGCATCTCGATTTTCCTTGGGCGTGGTGGTAGGGCGTCCCAGATTGCTCCGTGCGCCCAGAGCGCAGCGGACTTCCAAGAAGCACAGGCACGCTGCATCCTTCATTTGCTTCATAGCACCGCGAAGGCTTGCTTCATCCCCCGCCGACAATACCAGCGGATACCCGGCTGCCTCGGCAAGGGCGCAGAAACTCGTCTGTCCGCTGCACACCGGCATACCGCCCACGGTTTCATGGGCACCATTGTTGATCACCACATGCCTCATGTTGGGGAGTTTTCTCTGCCCCAGCACGTCCATGGCGCCCAAGTGCATCACGGCAGCCCCATCCCCATCCAGGCACCACACGGTGCGGCCGGGTTTCTCCAGCGCAATGCCCATGGCAATGGAAGAAGCATGCCCCATGGAGCCTACCGTCAGGAAATCCTTCCGATGGCCTTCCTGATGCTTTTCCCGCAGTTCGAAAATTTCCCGGCTCAGCTTGCCCGTTGTGGACACAACAATATCTTCGCCGTTCATCTCTTCCAGCAGAATCTCCGCCGCACGCTCCCGGGTCATGGGATAGGGATTGGCATAGGTCGGCTTTGTCTCACAGGTCAATCCGCCCTTGCGAATCACCAAAGCGGCCGTGTGCCCGGACTGCAGGGTTTTCTGCGTCTCCGCAAAGATGGCGGCAAAGTCTGCCTCTGACGTTGCCTTATCAATGATCCGATAGGGCACGCCCAGCAGTTCCAGCTGGGGCAAGGTAATCTTTCCCTGCTTCACGTGCTGAGGCTCATCCTTCACTGAAGGTTCTCCCCGCCAGCCGATCACCAGCAGGCAGGGAATGCCGTAAACTTCTTCATCCATCAAAGAGGCCAGCGGATTCACCGCATTGCCCAAGCCGCTGTTCTGCATATAAACAAGAGCCGGTCTGCCGCTTGCCAGGTAGTGTCCTGCCGCAAGGCCAATGGCGTTGCCCTCGTTGGCCGCAACCACATGATGGGAACCGTCCGTGCCAAAGCGTGCATACAGGGTATCACACAGCCCGGCCAACTGAGAATCAGGAACGCCGGTAAACAGGTCAATTCCCGCCTCTTCACAGGCCTTCAGCAGTACCTTTGCGTCCATCCGTTGCCCTCCTCTACTCGCAGTTGATTATACGACGCAGGAAAGGTTTGGTCAAGCTTGGCAGTCCTTCGGCGAGCCATTACAGGAAGTTTGCGTAAATGGTGGCAAACACCACCGTCATCACCCCGGCTACCGCAATGGAAAGGCTGCTCATGGCACCTTCCGTTTCGCCCATCTCCATGGCCTTGACCGTGCCGATAGCATGGGCGGAGGATCCCAGTGCCACCCCTTTGGCAATGGGGTCGGTAATGCGGAAAAGCTTCAGCACCCCTTCCCCAATGGCATTGCCCAGAATGCCCGTGATGATAATGGCTGCTGCGGTAATGGAGGTATATCCACCCAGCTGCTCTGCCACACCCATGCCGATGGCCGTGGTAACGGATTTGGGCAGCAGGGTCACATACTCAGCATGACCGATGCCGAACAGGGCGCACAAAACAAGGATACAGGTTACGCTGGTGATCACCCCGGAAAGGATGCCGCACAGCAATGCCCGGTAATTTTTCTTCAGCATGTCCAACCGCTCATAAAGGGGAATGGCCAGGCAAACCGTGGCCGGGGTCAGGAACTTCGACAGCATGCCTGCGCTGGTCAGGTAGTCTTCATACTTCACGCCTGTCAGCAGCAGCACCCCCATGGTGAGCACAATGGCAATCAGCAGGGGATTCAGTAAAGGAGAGCGGAAACGCTTCTTCAGTGCCATGCCTGCCATATAAGCAGCCAAGCTGAGTGCCAAACCAAAGAAAGAAGAACTGCTCAAAAATTCAGTCATGCTTCTTCGCCGCCTTTCGCTGCATCAGCTGGGTCACCCTGCCGCTGACTGCCATCACCGCCACCGTGGATACCACGATGATCACCAGTACCGGCAGCAAAATCGGCTGCAGCAGCCCCCAGGAATTCATCAGCCCCACCCCTGCCGGAATAAAGGTCAGGGACATGATGTCGATCAGGAACTTGCCCGTTCCCTTGACAGCCTTTAACGGGATGAGGCCGGTGCACAATCCCGTAAACAGAATCAGCAAGCCGTAAATGCTGGCAGGCACCGGCAAGGGAATCAGGGCACTCAGCCCTTCCCCCATCAGAGATATGAACAGAATGATCAGAAACTCCATGATGTAGTGCATGGTTTTCGCCTCCGCTGTGTCAATCGTTGGGGATTATACCGCAGGCATTTGCCGGCCGCAAGCCGATGATCCGTCCACATATCCACCATTCCTGCCATGAATAAAGGTATTTTGCATTGCTTTGTCGAATAAGTTTCCTTTGAGGTGTTCCTTGCCATAGGAAACAGGAAGATTTTTTATCGATAGATGACCTGAAAGGAGACTCTTTATGACGAATATTGCGATTCTCGGTGCCGGCAGCATTGCCCGTGCCATGGCCAAAACACTGCGGGGCATGAAGGAGCAGGGTGAGGAGGTCTGCCTGTATGCCGTTGCCTCCCGTGATTTCAATCGTGCGCAAGCCTTTGCCGATGCCGAAGGCTTCCGGAAGGCGTACGGTTCCTATGAAGAGATGGTTTGTGATCCGGCCGTGGAGCTGGTGTACATTGCCACGCCTCATTCCCATCATGCCGCCCACGTGCGCCTGTGTGTGGAGCACGGAAAGGCCGTGCTGTGCGAAAAAGCCTTTACCGCCAATGCCGCACAGGCACAGGAAGTACTGACCCTGGCCGAAGACCGGGGAGTGCTGGTAACGGAAGCCATCTGGACACGGTACATGCCTTCCCGTGAGATCATTCAAGCCTTCATCACCAAAGGTGCCATTGGCGAGCCTGTTTTGCTGACTGCCAATCTCGGCTACCCCGTTGCCGACAGGGAACGGATCAAACAGCCTGAGCTTGCCGGCGGCTCTCTGCTGGATCTGGGGGTCTATCCCCTTAATTTTGCCTTCATGGTCTTCGGCACGGATGTTGTGCAGGTGGAAGGCACCTGCAGCAAGCTGCCCACCGGTGTGGATGAAACGGACAATATCACCCTGACCTTTGGGGACGGCCGGCAGGCACTGCTTTCCGCCTGCTGCTCCTGCCGGATGAATCGCCGAGGCACGATTTACGGCACTGCCGGCTACCTTGAGGTGGATAACATCAACAATCCGCAAACCATCACCCTGTATACGAATGCAGACAACTACGCCCATGGCACGGTGTACCCTGTGCCCAAGCAAATTACAGGGTATGAGTACGAGGTCATAGCCTGCCTGGATGCCCTCAAAAACGGCCGCATTGAATGCCCCGAAATGCCTCATCAGGAGACCCTGCGCATGATGCGCCTCATGGATCAGCTGCGGTACAGCTGGGGCATTCGTTATCCCTTCGAGTGAGCACGTTTTTACATTTTGTACATGCATGTGCGGTTTACATTCCCAAGTGAATCATGTACAATGTTTCTATTACCTCGCTAAGGAGGATCTGCTGCCCATGAGTTCCCTTCAAGCATTGCTGCCGAATTTGGCAGATTACCTTGTTTATGCGGCCATTGCCCTGGTTACCCTCACCGGGCTGTTTAAGTGTCTTGCGCCCCTGTGGAGCACAACGGCCGCCCTGCGCCGTGCCATTCGCCGCCTGCAGAACGATGCCGGAAAGGATCGGGAGAAGCCCATTTGGCAGGAGCCCCGGTTTATGGGACGGCGGCTGAAGGGCTGCTGGCTTCGCTTCCTGCAAAACGCCGAGCAGCTGGATCGCCGGGGGTTGCCCTGCAATGTGGAAGACTACATCAATGACGACACCGTCACCCACGGTCCCGGCAACGCCACCCTGGCGGAGCTGATCCCCAGCCTGCTGACCTCTCTGGGCATTCTGGGCACCTTCATCGGCCTGATGCAAGGCCTGACCGGTCTTGATATGTCTGATGCCGCCAGCCTGATGAACGGCATCCCCGTACTGCTGGACGGCATGCGTTTCGCCTTCGGCACCTCCGTGGCCGGCATTACCTGCTCCCTGATTTTCAACATGCTGAATCGCATTCTGCAGGGCTCCAGCTATCGTGCCATTGACGACTTTGTGGAATCTTTCACCCAGCTGGCCATGCAGCGTCCGCTGGACAACGATGTGCAGATGATCTGCCAAAATCAGGATCGGAATAACATGCTCTTCAATGCCACCGATAGCCTGCCCTCCCAGATGGCCGACGCCGTGGAGCTAGCCGTGAACCGTGCCATGCAGCCCGTGACCCACTCCATGGACGCCTTCCTGGTGGGCGCTACCCGGGCGCAGGTGGACGGGGTCAGCCGGATTGTCAACAACTTTGTGGATCAGATGAACGCATCCCTGGATCATCAATTTCTGACCCTTGGGCAAACCCTGACGGAAATCAACCAGAATCAGCTGTCCGGTCTCAAGCGGCTGGAGGATTCCCTTTCCGCCGCCAACACCATCGTCCACGATGCCATGCAGCTGCATCAAATCAGCCAAGGGGTTACCAAGCAGTTTGAAAGCTATGTGCAAAGCCTGAACGAAGCTGGCCGCCGGGATGCCCATTTTGAAGAAAGCAGTGCCCAGCTGCTGGAAAAGCTCCATGCCGCTGCCCAGCAGCAAAGCGGTGCCATCGCTTCCCTGCGCGCCTGTCAGGATCAGCTAGCTGCCTCTTTGAAGCAGTTCACCGATACCGGCAGCAATGCCGCCAACAGCCTGAAGAAGGCCGGCGACGCAGGAGCCGCTTCCTTCTCTGATGCATCCCGCACCATGCAGGAGGCAAGCCGGATGCTGTCCTCCTCCTATCAAACCTTCGTGACCGACGTGGTGGAAGGCATGTCCCGCTCTCTGGGGCTGTTTGAATCCAACATGACTTCCGTGGTAACGGCGCTGTCTGATCAGCTGCAATCTGCTTCCCTTTCCGGGGCTTCGACCGCGCAGATCAGCGAAATGCAGAAGCTGATGACCTCCATGGCTGCCAGCCTGAAGAGTGCGGAAAAGAGTCTTGCATCCCTCGCTGAGGAGGGCTGACCATGGCTAGAATCAGAAATCATAACAGCCGATCCGGCCGAGGGTCAGGAGCATCCGGTGCCAGCTGGATCAGCTATTCCGACATGATGGCTTCCCTGCTGCTGGTGTTCGTGCTGATCATCTGCGTCAGCCTGTATCAGTACTTCACCATGCTGGAGACCAAGACCAACGAGCTGCAGGAGAAGGAAACCCAGCTGGCTGCCCAGCAAACCACACTGGATCAGCAGGCTGCGACCATGTCCGCTCAGCAAACCGAGCTGGATGAACAGAAGGCGGCGCTGGATACAGCCAATGCTTCCCTGGCCGAAAGGGAAGAGGAATTGTCCACCCTGCAAACCCAGCTGACTGCTCAGCAAACCCAGTTGGATACCGCTACACAGCAATTAGCCGTGCAGCAGCAAACATTGGCCAGGCAGCAAAGCGACCTGGACACCGCCAATGCTTCTCTGGCTGCAAGAGAGCAGGAGCTGACCACCCTGCAAAGCCAGCTGGCTGCCCAGCAAGCCCAGCTGGACACGGCAACCCAGCAGCTGGCACAGCAGCAGCAGGCCTTAACGGAGCAGACAGCCAAGATTGATGACTTGGTGGGCGTGCGGAGTGAGATCATTGCCACCCTGTCTTCCGCTTTGTCCTCCGCCAATCTGCGTGCCACGGTAGACACCACCACCGGCGACATTCAGCTGGACAGCGCCGTTTTCTTCGAAACAGGTTCCTACAAAATCAAGGACGAAGGCCGTGCCCTGCTGGATGAATTTGTGCCCGTGTACTTGGGCGTGCTGCTGAAGAGCGAGTACAGCGACTATTTGGGCGAAATCATCATTGAAGGCCACACGGACTCTACCGGCAGCTACCTGAACAATCTGGAACTGAGCCAGAATCGGGCGCTTGCCGTTGCCAAGTACTGCCTGCAGATGACTTCCCTGACGGAAGAGCAGCGCACCTTGCTGCGGAAGATTCTGACCGCCACAGGCCGCAGCAATTCCTCCCCCGTGTACAACGAGGATGGGACGGAGAACCTGGATGCCTCCCGCCGGGTGGAATTTAAGTTCAGCCTCCGTGATGCGGAAATGATTGAAGAAATGAATCGCCTGCTTTCAGGTCAAGAGTAAGGAGTACAGCCCATGAAGTATGTTGCGATTTTTCTGGTCATTGTCACCCTGGTCTGCGGTGCAGGCGTAGGCTGGCTGTACATGAACACCAACGTGACGGTGGAAGCCATCGGCGTGGTGGCCGTGGAAGCCTCCACTCAGGAAGCGTACTTTGCCGCCCTGCGAGATCAGCTGGAAACAGGCTGCGTAGAAGGAACTCAGTTCAGTCAAGCCACCTTAGGTACATCCGACCAGTATCAGTTCTATACCTACACCGTACGCCTGAAGAACAGCTGCTTCATCACCGCCGACATGGTGGAGGTGCAGGTCACCCCCATGGAAGGGGATGTGATGCAGATCGGCACGGAAACAGCCCTTGCCCTTCCTGCCCAGTCTACCGGAGATATTCAGGCCACTATCCTGACGGATGTGAACATGCACTCCGTTCGTGAGTTGACCATTACCTACTACATGTGGGGCTTGCCCTTCTCTCTGAAAACTACGGCAAGGTAAGAACGTGGATTTAGTGGATGGTGACTTTTCCGAGAAAAGCCCGCCTCCCCCACCACCCCGAAAAGTAAAAAAAGCCATGGAAGGATCATCTCCCTCCATGGCTTTTTTCGTGCAAATAGGTTGTTCACCGGTTTGTCTTCATACCGTCAGAAATCCTGTTTTTTATTTTCACGGTTGATTGTAAAATGAAGTTGGACACTTAAAAAGAAAAATCCATAGTGATG
>JAUMVT010000068.1 GCA_030529995.1 Clostridia bacterium | reverse complement strand
TACATCACTATGGATTTTTCTTTTTAAGTGTCCAACTTCATTTTACAATCAACGCTTTTTTCTGTTCACATTCTTGACATGTTTAATATGAAGAGATAGAATAGCTCGGTGCCTCGAAAAAGGGTATGGCGGTCCTTTTCCGGGTGTATGCGAAAAGGGATTAGCTGCTGATAAACGCGCTGTCCTGCCGCGTTGCAGGGTCTCTTTTCATCAAAGATAAGGGAGGTTCATCCATGTTCTTCATTCTCTTTGCGTTCTGGGTCATCCTGAACGGTCAATGGACGGGTGAGATTGCCATTGTGGGACTGGTTCTCTCGGCACTGCTGTACCTGCTCATGTGGAAGTTCATGAACTACTCGCCAAAGCGTGAGTGGGCTGTTGTCAAACGGCTGCCCAGACTAATCGCATATTTCTTCTACTTGGTAGGAGAAATCTTCAAGGCCGCTTGGGGTACCATCCAATTCATCTGGTCCCCATCTCAGGTGGTAGAACCTGAAGTCAAGTCTTTCCGCACCAAGCTGAAAACCGGTTGGGGCAAAGTTGTACTGGCCAACTCCATCACCCTGACCCCCGGTACCATTACCGTAGACGTGCGGGACGACGTTATGCTGGTTCACTGTATCGACCATTCCTTCGGTGAAGGGCTGGAAGACAGTGATATGGAACATCGCATTCAGAAAATCGAGGAAGGAGGGCACAAGGCATGACGGAAGCTTACAACCTGATGTACAACATTGTCCTGGGCATTCTGGGCGGCATGCTGTGTGCCTGCCTGATTCGTGCAGTCATCGGCCCCCGCATTGCCGACCGAATCATTGCTGTGAACATGATGGGCACCTTGGTGGTCATCATCATTTGCGTATTGGCCTTTGTCATGGATGAAGGCTACCTGGCCGACATTGCCATGATCTACACCATGCTGTCCTTCCTGTCCGTGGTGTTGCTGACCAAGGTGTACATGGGCATCTATCGCGAAAAGCGCCGCCGTGCCGAAGCCGCAAAGGCGGAGAAGGAGGGACAGGAACATGCTTGATACCGTTCGTTTTGTTATCAGCCTGATCATGACCCTGGGCGGCCTGTTCGCCCTGCTCTCCGGCATTGTGGGTGTTTTCCGCTTCAAGTATGCTTTGACCCGCATTCACGCTGCCGCCCTGTTTGACACGGTGGGCATTCTGCTGATGGTGGGTGGCGTGATCGTGGGGCAGGGCTTTACCATTGCGTCTCTGAAGATGCTGCTGGTTATTGCCATTCTGTGGATGTCCAGCCCTGTATCCAGCCACCTGATTGGTCGCTTGGAAGTAACCATCAACGATGCGCTGGACAAGAACATGACCGTTGCTGATCAGACCATGGTTGACCATGAAAAGGAGGGTGACTGATCGTGCAGGCATTGAATATCATTCTGCTGATTTTCATTCTCGGCTGTGCACTGGCTGCTGCCCTGAGCAAGAACCTGCTGCAGGCCATTGTCATCTTCATGGGACAAAGCACGGCCATGTGCGTTATTTGGATCCTGCTGGAATCCCCTGACCTAGCCATTACGGAGGCCGCTGTAGGCGCCGGCATCACCAGTTTGCTGCTTTTCGTTACGCTGAAGAAGATTCACGCCATTGATGTAAGCAATGAGCGTGAAGAGGGGGCTCCCGTTTCTACCCGTACCGAGAAGAGCCTGATTAACCAAGAGGAGGGAAACGGCGATGGCACACATCAGAAATGATTATGAAAACAGCTGGTGGCCTCGCCTGAAACGCTGGCTGCAGGGCGGCTCCACCAAGCTGGATGAAGCCATGACCAAGGAATACGACGAAAGCCGTGAAGGTCACCTGGTGGGCACCATTGAAGAAGCCCAAGCCCGTGAGGACGCGCGGGAAGAAAAAGTGCGCCGCCAATTGGCGGAAGAGCAGACCATGTATACCCAGGCTCATCAGTGGGCTGCCACCCACGGTCAGAAAACTGCCCGTGTGCTGTACGGTCTGTTTGCGGTGATCATCTGCGTTTCCATTATTGCGCTGCTGCTTTCCACCGCTACCCATCTGCCGCCCTTCGGCAATGCCGACAACCCGGTCAACAACGAGGTCAGTCAGCGGTACATTGAAAAGGGTCAGGAAGAGACCGGCATTGTGAACATCGTGGCCGGCATGATTCTGGACTACCGTGCCTTCGATACCCTGGGTGAGAGCAACGTGCTGTTCATCGCTGCCTGCTCGGTGCTGATTCTGCTGCGAATCAGCCGTGATCCCAACGGCGGCGTCAGTGCGGAGCAGCTGGCTGTGGAAGCCAACGACCGTATGTATGAGCCCAAGAACGACATCATTCTTCAGCATATTGCCAAGGTGCTGGTGCCCATCATTCTCATGTTCGGCATGTACGTCATCATGAACGGTCACATTTCCCCCGGCGGCGGTTTCTCCGGCGGTGCTATCATGGGCGCAGGCCTGATCCTGTACCTGAACGCCTTCGGCTTCAAGCAGACGGAACGGTTCTTCACCTTCAAGACCTTCCAGATTGTCAGCCTGTGCGCACTGAGCTTCTATGCCCTGTCCAAGGCCTACAGCTTCTTTACCGGCGCCAACCATCTGGAATCCATCATCACCACGGGTACCCCCGGTGCTCTGTTCTCCGCTGGCCTGATTCCCTATCTGAATCTGGCCGTCGGTCTGGTGGTGTGCTGCACCATGTATGCCTTCTACACCCTGTTCAGAAAGGGGGATATGTAACCGATGAATTTCACCAATTATGAAGAAATGGCGGCCATGATCCTCTTCGGCATTGGCTTTACCACCTTGCTGCTGGATCGGAACATGATTAAGAAGATCATCGGCTTCTCCATGATGGACAGTGCCATTTACCTGTTTCTGGCCGCAAAGGGCTACATCACCGGCCGGAAGGCACCCATCATCGTCAACGGCGTGCAAAGCATGGAAGCCTACATCAACCCCATTCCTGCCGGTCTGGTGCTGACAGGCATTGTGGTCAGCGTGTCCGTTTCCGCCCTGATGCTGGCCTTGACGGTTCGCCTCTATCGCCGGTATCACACCTTGGATATCGATGAGATCACGGCTCTGAGCCGAAAGGAGGAAATGTAAGCATGGAGCTTTGGAAATCCATCCCCTTTGCCTGCATTCTGCTTCCTCTGGGCTCCGCTGCCATGACCAGCGTGCTCAAGGGCAAGTTTGCACGCCGGTGGGTTTGCATTGTTCTGACCATTGTGACCGTGCTCAATGCAATCCTGACGGTCATCATGTCCCGAACCGGCGGCTATTACACCTACATGATGGGTCATTTCCCCGCACCTTGGGGCAATGAACTGCGTGCCGGTCAGCTGGAAGCAATCACAGGCTTCTTCTTTGCGCTGATCATGCTGCTGTCCTTCATCGGCGGCCTGAAAAAGATCGAGGAGCACATCCTCCACGACAAGCAGAGCCTGTACTGCATCATGATTCTGCTGCTCACCGCAGCCCTGATGGCGCAGGTATACACCAACGATATTTTCACCGCCTACGTTTTCCTGGAAATCATGACCATTTCCGCCTGCTCCCTCATCACCGCCCGCACCAAGGGGCGGACGCTGGTGGCCGCAACCCGGTACATGATCATGAACCTGGTTGGTTCCGGCCTGTTCCTGCTGGGCATTATCCTGCTGTATGACCTGACCGGTCATCTGCTGATGAGCAATGCCAAGGAAGCCGTTGCCGCCCTTCACGCCAGCGGTGAATACCATCAGCCTCTGACGGTGGTTGTGGCCGTGATTACCATCGGTCTGGCCATTAAGAGTGCGCTGTTCCCCTTCCACACCTGGGTGCCGGATGCTTACAGCTACTCCACCCCCACCTCTTCCGCAGTGCTGTCCTCCCTGGTCAGCAAGGGCTATATCTTCCTGCTGCTGAAGATTTACTACCGGGTTATCGGTCTGGATGTGATTGCGGACACGGGCGTGCTGAACGTGCTGTTTGTCTTCGCCCTGGTGGGCATGATCATGGGCTCTCTCTCCGCCATTCGGCAGAGCGACATTCGCCGTATGATTGCCTTCTCCTCCGTGGCGCAGATCGGCTATATCTACATGGGCATGGGCCTGGGCACGGATGAAGGCATGATGGCCGCCGTGTTCCACATCTTCGCCCACTCCGTATGCAAGTCCATGCTGTTCCTTGCGGCAGGCGGCTTGGCGGATGCCTCCGGCAACTCCAAGCAGTTCCGTGACCTGCGTGGCGCAGGCTACCGCAGCCCCATCGCCGGCGTAGCCTTCACCATCGGCGCTCTGAGCATGGTGGGCTTCCCCTTCCTGGGCGGCTTCTCCAGCAAGGTGAACTTCGCCATGGCGGCCATGGGCGCCGGAGATGTACGCATGACGCTGACGCTGATTGTGCTTGCCATTTCCACGGCACTGAATACCGTCTACTTCATCAAGACGGTCATTACCCTGTACCGCAAGCCTTTGGACAATGTGGTCTACCCCGTGGAACGCGGTCAGCGCGGCTTCTGCTTCAATTGCGCACTGATCTGCTTTTCCGTTGTGAACATCGTGCTGGGTTTGTTCTCTCAGCCCCTTGTTCAGCTCATTACATCCGGTCTTGCCACCTTTGGCTGATAAAAGGAGGAGAACAAAATGATTGGCTCCTGGTATTTGCTTGTGCCTGTACTGCTGCCCATTCTTTCCGGGCTGGCAGTCTGCTTCCTGAAGCCTTTTGAAGATACAAAGGCTCGCAACCGTTTCACCCTGTGTGTGCTTGTGCTGAACGTACTCGCCGTGCTGCCTGTGCTGTTTGCCAAGGACATGACGCTGACCCTCTTCACCCTGTCCGACACCCTGCCTGTCTTCCTGCACACGGACACCGCCGGCAAGATTTTCGCCGCTGTGATGTGCTTTGTATGGGCCGCTGCCGGTGCTTACTCCTTCGAGTACATGGCGCATGAAGAAAATCAGCGCCGCTACTACACCTTCTATCTCGTGACCCTGGGCGTGCTGATGGCGCTGTGCTTCTCCGGCTCCATCGTCACCTTCTACATGTTCTACGAGGCCATGACCCTGCTGACGGTGCCGCTGGTAATGCACACCATGACCAAGGAAGCCGTTGCCGCCGGTATCAAGTACCTGATCTACTCCGTGGTGGGTGCTTCTCTGGTGCTGCTGGGCGTGTTCCTCCTTTCCCCCTATGTGACCACCTTCTCCTTTGCCGCCGGCGGCGTGCTGGATATGGAGAAAGTTGCCGGTCATGAGAGCTATGTGCTGACCGTCGCCTTCCTGATGCTCATCGGCTTCGGCGCCAAGGCCGGTATGTTCCCCCTCCACGGCTGGCTGCCTACTGCTCACCCGGCTGCTCCCTCCCCTGCCAGCGCCGTGCTGTCCGGTGTCATCACCAAGGCCGGTGTGCTGGGCACCCTGCGTCTGCTGTATAGCTTCATCGGTGCGGATTTCCTCCGGGGCACCTGGGTACAGACGGCCATCATGAGCCTGACCCTGTTTACCGTGTTCATGGGTTCTCTGCTGGCACTGCGGGAGGGCGTGCTGAAGAAGCGCCTTGCCTGGTCCTCTGTCAGTCAGGTCAGCTACATTCTGTTTGGTCTCAGCACCCTGCATCCCTTGGGCTTTGCAGGTGCGCTGCTCCACGTGATTGCCCACTCTCTGATTAAGGACACCCTGTTCATGTCCGCCGGCGCCATCATCGAAAAGACCGGCAAGACCAAGGTCAGCGAGCTTGACGGCATCGGCAAGCAAATGCCTGTGGTTATGTGGTGCTTCACCATTGCCAGCATCGGTCTGGTGGGCATTCCCCCGTGCCTGGGCTTCATCAGCAAGTGGTACTTGGCGCAGGGTGCTCTCAGTATGACCGGCGTTGCTCCCTTCTTCAGCTACCTGGCTCCTGCCGTGCTGCTCGTCAGCGCCCTGCTGACTGCTGCTTATCTGCTGCCCATCAGCATTCACGGCTTCTTCACCGGCAAGGATGCAAACGGTCAGGTTCGGGTATTCAGCAAGTGCGAGCCTACCTACGTGATGCTGATTCCGCTGGTGCTGCTCACCGCACTGATGGTACTGCTGGGCATCTTCCCTCAGGGGCTGACCAATCTGTTCACCACCCTTGCCGGGACGCTGATGTAAGAAAGGAGGCGTTCCGATGCTGCTGTATTTGACGCTGTTGCTGCCCCTGATCGGCGGCGCGGTGCTTCCCCTGTTCCACCTGAAAACGGTGAAAAGCCGGGGGGTGTACGTGGAAGCCATTGTCCTTGCCACTTCTGTGCTGGTATGGATCATGCTGCTGAACCGTACGGATGAAACCTTTGTGCTCTACCACATGACGGACGCTTTGGCTCTGTCCTTCAAGGTAGACGGCATGAGCTGCGTGTTTGCCGGACTTGTCTCCTTCCTGTGGCCTCTCGCTTCCCTGTACGGATTCGAGTACATGACCCATGAAGAGCGTCCCAACACCTTCTTTGCCTACTATACCATGACCTATGGCGTCACGCTGGCCATTGCCACTGCCGCCAACCTGTTCACCCTGTATGTGTTCTATGAATGCCTGACCATGATCACCCTGCCGCTGGTCATGCACAAGAAGGATGCCCGCAGCATTCACGCCGGACGGAAGTACGTGTACTACTCCATCGGCGGTGCTGCGCTGGCCTTCATCGGCCTGATTTTCTCCGTTTACTACGGGCTGAACCCCAACTTCACTCTGGGCGGCATTCTGGATCCTGCCATGATCGAGGGAAAGGAAGACCTGCTCCGTGCGGTATTCCTGCTGGCCTTCATCGGCTTCGGCACTAAGGCAGCCCTCTTCCCCATGCATGCATGGCTGCCTGCCGCATCCGTGGCTCCTACGCCCGTAACGGCACTGCTGCACGCCGTGGCCGTGGTGAACGCCGGTGCCTATGCGGTGCTGCGCATCACCTACTATGTATTCGGCGCGGAGCTGCTGTACGGCACCTGGGTACAGACTGTGGTGCTGTGCCTGAGCTGCTTCACCATCCTGTACGGCTCCGCCATGGCTGTGAAGGAGCAGCACTTTAAGCGCCGCCTGGCTTACTCCACCATCAGCAACCTGAGCTACATGCTGATGGGTGCAGCCCTCATGACCCCTGACGGCATGGTGGGCAGCCTGAGCCACCTGGTGCTCCACGGTCTGATGAAGATCACCCTGTTCTACTGCGCCGGTGCCATTCTGGTCAAAACCGAGCAGGAATATGTGCAGGACATTCGGGGCTTCGGCAAGATCATGCCGTTCACCTGTGCCGTGTTCACCATCGGCTCTGTGGCCATGGTGGGTATTCCCCCGCTGTGCGGCTTTGTCAGCAAGTGGAACCTGCTGACCGCTGCCGCCGGAACCGGCCTGCCCATGGGCGTTGTTGCCGTGGCAGTGCTGATTGTTTCCGCCATTCTGACGGCCATCTATCTCTTCGGTGTAGCCGGTCCCATGTACTTCCGTCCCGTGAATCCGGAACTTTCCGCATTGACCCGGGAAAAGCATGATCCCACCTGGATGATGAAGCTGCCCCTGACGGTGCTGACCCTTGCCATCATCCTGCTGGGCATCTACAGCCAGCCCCTAGTCACCTTCCTGCGGAACATCGCTTCCGGCCTGATTTTCTGACGGAACCTCAACTCCCTTGAAAGGAGATATTCCCATGGCTCTATTGCCTATTCTTTGCTTCGGACCCATGGTGATGGCACTGGTGTGCTACATCGTCGGTCGCTTTTCGAAGCCTGTGCGGGACGAGCTGGTTGCCGCAGTCGGCTTTGTGACCTGCCTTGCCTGCGCCTTTCTGTGGAACCAGACAGGCAGCTTTACGGTAAGCGGCTTCTGCGGTTTAGGGCTTCACCTGAGCGTAGACGGCTTCCGCAGCCTGTATGCGCTGGTCGCTTCCTTCATGTGGATGATGACGGGCATTTTCTCCAAGGAGTACTTTGCCCACTATCATAACCGCAACCGCTACTACTTCTTCAACCTGATGACCTTGGGTGCAACCTTGGGCGTATTCCTGTCCGATGATTTGTACTCCACCTTCATCTTCTTCGAAATCATGTCCCTGACCAGCTATGTGTGGGTCGCACACGAGGAAACCCCCGGTGCCATGCGTGCCGCCGGTACCTACCTGGCTGTGGCTGTGCTGGGCGGCTTGACCACGCTGATGGGTCTGTTCATGCTGTGGCATGAGCTGGGCACGCTGAGCTTCGACGGCCTCCGTGCCGCCCTGGGCGGACAGCCTGCCTCCACCACCGTAACGGTAGCTGCCTGGCTGGTGGTCTTCGGCTTTGCCGCCAAGGCCGGTCTGTTCCCGCTGCACATCTGGCTGCCCAAGGCGCACCCGGTAGCTCCTGCCCCGGCCAGTGCCCTGCTGTCCGGTATTCTGACCAAGTCCGGCGTTTTCGGCCTGATTGTGGTCTGCTCCCGGCTGATGGCCGGCAACGCGGCCTTCGGCAATGCGCTGCTGGTACTTGCTGTGATCACCATGTTCCTGGGCGCCGTTCTGGCGCTGTTCTCCGTTGACCTGAAGCGTACGCTGGCCTGCTCCTCCATGAGCCAAATCGGCTTCATCACCGTGGGTCTGTCCATGATGGTGCTGCTGGGTGAGGAAGGTTCTCTGGCCGCCTACGGCAGTGTCATGCACATGGTGAACCACTCCCTGATTAAGCTGTGCCTGTTCATGGCAGCCGGTGTGGTTTTCATGAATCTGCATCAGCTGAACCTGAATGATATTCGTGGATTCGGCCGGGGTAAGCCGGTGCTGCACATTGCTTTCCTGCTGGGTGCGCTGTCCATCGGCTGCATTCCTCCCATCGGCAGCGGCTACGTCAGCAAGAGTCTGCTGCATGAAAGCATTCTGGAGTACATTCATCTGCTGCAGGAAACCGGTCAAAGCTGGGGCGCCTACAAGTTTGTGGAGATTCTCTTCCTCATCAGCGGCGGCCTGACCATTGCCTACATGACCAAGCTGTACATCTGCCTGTTCTGGGAAAAGCATCCCACTCGTCAGGCAGAGTTCGATGCCATGAACAAGAGCTACATCTCTGTTCGCTCTTCCGTGGCTCTGCTGGGCAGCGCCATTGTTCTCCCCTTCCTGGGTGCTCTGCCACAGGCGTTGATGAGCCCTGTCGGTGCCCGCAGCGCATCCTTCTTCGGCCAGGAGGCCTTGAAGGAATCCATTGCCTACTTCTCCGGCGAAAACCTGCTGGGTGCGGCTGAAAGCATTGCCATCGGCGCAGCAGCTTATCTGCTGATTGTCCGTCCTCTGCTGATGCACAAAGAAGGCAAGGTACTGGTTTATGCAGACTGCTGGCCCAAGTGGCTGGATCTGGAAAACAGCGTGTATCGTCCCGTGTTTACCCAGTTTCTGCCCAATGTAATCGGTGCTGTCACCGCCTTCATCGCCAACATTCCGGAAGGTTTGGTGGTGCAGAAGATCATCCCCGAAATCATTACCGGTGTTGTGCGCTTCCTTTGCGAATTGCCGGAGAAGATCGTGCTCTTCCTCAAGAACACGGTGCTTCGCAAGCGTCGCCGGAAGGAAGCCGTTCCCATCGGCAACCGCTTCACCTATGGCTCTGGCCGCTTCATGGACGCCATTGCCCGTGGGCTGAACGCTACCGTTTGCCGCCGTCATCCTGTGCGGACGGACTTCGAGTTCGTGCTGGATGCCAGTGGCAAGGAAATCACTCGCGGTACCATCCGCATCACCAGAAGCATCTCCTTCGGTCTGCTGCTGCTGTGCATCGGCTTGTTTGCCACCTGCCTGTATCTGATGATTCACTAATGAAAAGGGTCTGCTGCAGTTCACTCCGCAGCAGACCCTTTTCTTATGCCTTGCTTTACGCCTTTTTCGTTTTCACTGCGTGAATCACCAGGCCGATAACCAGCCCCAAGGCTGCCGGGCAAATCCATGCCAGCCCCAGCTTTGCAAGCGGCAAGGTATTGCCCACCGCATCGATGATGCCATTCAGATGCCAAGACGTGCGGATCTCCTCCGGCAGGGTTTTCATCAAGTCATACAGGGAGGCGACCAGCGTCAGCGCCGTTACGCTGATATACACGGCTCGGTCATGGTTGAAGAATCGTCCCAGCAGTGTCAGCAAAATCAGGGTAATCGCCAGCGGATACAGGAACATAAGGATGGGCAGTGACCACTGGGTAATAGCCGTCAACCCCATGGTGGCAATCAGGAATGCCACTGCCACGAAGATGATGGCCCACACACGATACTTCGGTCCTTTGGGGAAAATCACGGTAAAGGCTTCCGCACAGCTGGTCACCAAGCCCACAGCCGTTTTCAGGCAGGCCGCCGTAACCGTAACCGCCAGCACCCAATAGCCCACCGTGCCTAAATAATGTTCTGCGATTTGCGCCAAGGCAATGCCGCCGTTATCGCTGGTAGCAACAAAGCCTCTGCTCTGCGTGCCTACAACCGTGACTGCAATGTAGATCAGCGCCATCAGGATGCAGCTGAACACACCGGCCAGCATGGTGGACTTGGCCACTTGCTCCGGCTCCTGCACGCCCCGATCCCGAATCACCTGCACCACCACAATACCGAAGGCCAGCCCTGCCAGCACATCCATGGTATTGTAGCCTTCCAGAAAGCCTGTGAAGAAGGCTTGGGACACATAGTCCCCCTCCGGCGCAACCTCCCAGATCTGTGCGGCCGGGTGAATCGCCGCCACCACCACCAGAATGCCGAGGAACACAAGAAAGACAGGATTCAGGATCAGCCCGACCCAGGTCAATATTTTACCGGGACGCAGCGACAAGGCCAATGTCACCGCAAAGAAAACCAGCGAAAAAATCCACAGTGCAATCTGACCGTTTTCCGGGAAGAACCGCTCAATGCCCACCGTAAAGGAAGTAGCCGCCAGACGAGGAATGGCGAAGAACGGTCCAATAGTCAGGTACAGCAGACAGGAGAAGAAAGCACCATACTTCTTGCTGACTGTGCCGCTCAGCTGATACACGCCGCTGCTGCGGCTCATCCCTAAAGCTGTTACTGCCAAGAGCGGCATGCCCACGCCGGTAATCAGCAGGCCGATTACGGCAGGAATCATGTTGCTGCCTGCCATCTGCCCCATATGTACCGGGAAGATCAGATTTCCGGCACCGAAGAACAGGCCGAAAAGCATGCTGGCAATGGACGCATACTCTCTGCGTGTCAATTTCCCCTTCATAGAGCATCTTCCTTTCTTTTCTCATTTGGGTTGAATTTTGACCATTGTAACCTATTCATTGCAAAAATGCAAGTCAGGTGCTTCCCTTTTGTAAAACTTCCTCCGTCTGTTTTTCATGTTAAGGTACAATACATAGGTAACACAAAGGTAAAGAAAAGAGAACCC
>JAUMVT010000101.1 GCA_030529995.1 Clostridia bacterium | reverse complement strand
TCAGTGTTATGAATTACCTCGAACTTCGGATGAGGCAAGCCAAGCTCCCTAAGCTTCTGTACAAAGGCAATCTTATCGGAGCCATAGCGGGATGCCTCGTCAACGGATACCTTGGTTCCGATTGCCGCAAACTCTTCCCTTCTGAGCCACATGGGATAGAGTTCATCATCAATCGTGGGAACAAGGGCATCGACCTTATGCTTCTTGCACAGGTTCAGAATGATGTCAACAAAGTCCGGGTGGTCACTCGTTGGCACCTGGATATACTGATCTACAAGCGGAGCAATGAACGGATCCGGCTGGGAGGCAACAGCAATGATGTTGAACTCTACTTCCTGGTTTCTGAAGCATTCAACGGTGTCATTCATAAAATGTCCGCCGCAGCCTGTAATCATCAGATTAATCTTTTCCATTCTTACACGCCTCTCTTGAAAACGCACTGGAATGCCTCAGCGGTGTGATATCCACCCTGGCTGCCTCGAATAGTTGCCAGAGCGACGATGTTCTCCAGGCTTCTGGGGTGGGGCGATTCCCGGATGACATTTTCGTAGCACATCAGCGCCTTTGCCTTTGCAGTAAGAGCATTGGGAGATACCTTCACAAAAGTATTGGGAATGAACGGCGCCGTGGAAGGGCTGACGCCCCAGTCGGTAGATGACAGGACCTCCATCGTATAAAGCGCACTCACCGGCTTTATATTTTCGCGGGAACGCTGCCCGAGACGGAACGCCTCCATACAGGATTGAGCGACGACTATGTGGTCTTGGTTGTTGTCAGATAGATGATGGGTAAACACGCAATCCGGTTGAAACAGCCTAATGGAGCTTTCTACTTCCTGTACCATTCGCCTATGGTCTTCTAAATGGAAGTTTCCATCTTCGTGGTTATAGGTATAACAGGTGCTGATGCCGAGGATTCGGTGAGATTCCGACAAATCGGCCACGATTTTGGCGCTGTCGTCTTTGTAACGGGTCTTGTCGCAGCTGTTCATAACCACAACGCCGACGGCATCACCATTTCTGACTGCATCAAAAATAAATGCGCCGGCTCCCAGAACTTCATCATCGGGATGGGCAACGACAAACAGGTATCTCATATCAGTACACCCCCTGCCTTCAGGAGTAGCTGCTGCATTTCCTTCACGTCCAGCATCTGCGCCCTGTCACTGGAATAGGGCGGAACGGTTTCCACCCGCAGCTGAGGCAGATAGGAATGAGCATCATAGTTGAGGCCGCGACGGTCCGGCGGAATGCGGAAGTAGTCACCCATGTCAACAGCCACAGCCATTTCTTCTGCGGTAGCCAGGACTTCATGCATCTTCTCGCCATGGCGGTTGCCGATTATCTTTACTATGGACGCAGATTGGTTCAGGTCAATCAACGCTTTCGCCAGGGTTTCAATGGTTGCAGCAGGTGCTTTCTGAACAAAGAGTTCGCCCTGCTTCCCGTTCTCAAAGGCGAACAGGACAAGCTCCACTGCATCCTCAATGGTCATCATGAAGCGAGTCATCTCCGGGACGGTGACGGTGAGATCCTTGCCCTCCCGGAGCTGATTGACGAACAGTGGAATGACAGAGCCCCTGGAGCACATGACATTACCGTAGCGGGTGCGACAAATTGTGGTGCTGTCCTGGTACAGGCCCTTGCTGACGGCAACCTTTTCCATCATGGCTTTGGAAATACCCATTGCATTGATGGGATAGGCAGCCTTGTCAGTACTGAGGACAACAACTTTTTTGACGTGATGACGGATCGCGGCATCCAGTACATTTTCCGTACCAAGGACGTTGGTTTTCACCGCCTCGACCGGGTAAAACTCGCAGCTGGGCACCTGCTTCAGGGCAGCCGCATGGAAAATGTAGTCCACGCCCTCCACAGCGGGTTCGACGGTTCGGATGTCTCGCACGTCTCCGATGA
>JAUMVT010000067.1 GCA_030529995.1 Clostridia bacterium | reverse complement strand
CATTTGGGTTCTCTTTTCTTTATCTTTGTGTTACCTATGTATTGTACCTTAACATTCAGCAATGGAGCGTACAAATCTTGCGCGCTTGAATCCGCCTGAAATCAGCGAAATCCAAAGAAATGAACCCTCCGTGCAAATCTTGTTTCTTGTTTTTCCTACGCTGCCCATGCTATGATGCAGCCATAGGACGGGGCGGAATGCCTCGAAAAAACAAAGGGAGGAACCACGTTATGAAGAAATTTTTTTCCCTGATGCTGGCACTGGTGCTGTGCTTGGGTCTCGTACCCACCATGGCTGGTGCTGATGTGGAGAAGCCCAGCAAGATTACCATCTTTGTTGATGGCACGGTCTTCACGGAAGCCAATGCCCAGGACAAATTCAAGGCTCGTTGGGAAGAACTGACCGGCATTGAACTGGAAATCATCCAGCCTGACCACGATGCTTACTATGATGTGCTTCAGCAGCAGATCGCATCCGGCGACTGGCCTGATGTGATGATCCTTTCTTCCAGCTACTATTCCGCATACGCTGCCGAAGGCGTGCTGTGGGACATGACGGAAGCATGGGAGAACAGCGACACCAAGAACAGCGGCCGCTTCACCGGTGACAGCGTTATCGAAGGCCTGAAGATTGACGGCCGTCTGTATGGCTTCGCCGATGCCCGCGGCGGCGGCACCGTTACCTATGTGAAGAAGGCTTGGCTGGATGCTGTCGGCATGGAAGCTCCCACCACCTGGGAAGAGTATGCCGCCATGTGTGATGCCTTCGTCAACAACGATCCCGACGGCGACGGCGTGAAGGACACCTACGCACTGACGGCTGCCGGTTTCGTTGGCACCGAGCTGCCTTACATCAACTATCTGCCTGAGTTCTATCAGGATGCCTATCCTTCCTTCTATAAGAATGACGAAGGCAAGTGGGTGGACGGTTTCACCGAGCCTGCTATGGAAGCTGCTCTGGCTCGCCTGAATGAAGGCTACACCAAGGGCTGGATCGATCCCACTACCCTGACCAACGGCACCAAGGACTGCCGCAACAAGTTCTATGACAACACCACCGGCGTGTTCACCTACTGGTCCGGCACCTGGGCAACCAACCTGAAGAAGAACCTGGAGAACAACGGCGTGGATGGCGAACTGGTAGCTCTGGCTCCTCTGGAAGGCTGCCCTGCTTACATCGACCGTACGCCTCCTGTCTGGGCCATCTCTTCCACCTGCGAAAACCCTGAAGGCGTGTTCAAGTATTTCATTGACACCATTCTGGACGGCGGCGACATGCAGTTCCTGTGGACCTATGGCGTGGAAGATGTGCACTGGAGCACCAAGGCCGGCACTGTTTGCGGCAACACCTATGAAGAAGGCCAGTTCCACATGCTGGAGAACCTGGAGGTCCCTGGCACTCAGTACACCAAGCACCACACGGATCCTGTGAGCTCCCTGGCTACCTTTGCGGATGGCTATTACAATCCCGTCAACGAAATCGTTCAGCCTGAGAACCTGGAATCCAACCAGCTCTTTGCAGAGAACAGCCGTCCGGCTACCATCGTGCCCTCTACCGAGGAAATGAGCACCTACAACGGCGACCTGACCACCCTGAAGAATGAGCTGATTGCCAAGGTTGCCATGGGCGAAATGACTTATGCCGAAGCTATGACCCGTTTCGCTAACGAAGGTCAGGCTTGGTCCGATAAGATCGTTGACAGCCTGAATGCACTGAACTGATCAGGAAAGCACCCTGCCGATGAAAATTGGCTTTGATAAGGGTATCTCGTTGGGGAGGGGCGGCGATCATGCCGCTCCTCCCTCCAACAACGTTTGAACTTCATTCCACCAAAAGGGAGGTTGTCGAATGGTAAGCGCTGCACGCAGTGATATTCATAAGAAGCCCATCGGCCCGAGAATCAAGAAATATGCAGGCTTCTATCTGCTGTTTCTGCCGGTACTGGTATTTCTGATTATCTTCCACTACTTGCCCATGTTCGGCATTTACTTTGCCTTCACCAAATACACCATCATTAAGGATCCTGTATGGGTAGGGCTGAAGAACTTTGAACGGCTTTTCTCCATGCCAAATTTCTGGAACGCTTTCTACAATACGCTGGAACTGAGCGTTGTGAAGCTGCTCCTGACCACGGCTTTCTCGGTCATTCTGTCCCTGCTGCTGAACGAGATGATCAACATTCATGCCAAGAAGACGGCACAGACCATCATCTATCTGCCTCACTTCATGTCTTGGGTGGTAACGGCCTCTGTTTTCCAGCTGATTCTTTCTCCCTCCACTGCAGGTTTGGTGAATCAGGTGCTGATGAACCTGGGCATCACCGATCAGGGCATCTACTTCTTGGGAAGCTCTCAGTGGTGGAAGTTTGCTTACTATGTCATCAACATCTGGCATGATACCGGATGGGGCACCATCATTTTCATGGCAACGCTGACGGGGATCGATCCCGGCATTTACGAGGCTGCTTCCATCGACGGCGCAGGCCGCTGGAAGAAGATGTGGTATGTGACCCTGCCTGCCTTGGCCAACACCATCATCACCGTGCTGATCTTGAACCTGGCCAAGATCATGAACCTTTTCGAAAGCGTATTCGTGCTGCAAAACGACGCCGTCATGGACGTTTCGCAGGTATTGCAGACCTATGTATACTATCAGACCTTTAACAGCGGCGGCATCCCGGACTACGGCTATACCACGGCTATCGGTTTGTTCCGCTCCCTGGTGGGCATGGTGCTGATGCTCGTGTGCAACTATGCCAGCAAGAAAGTCCGCGGCCGGGGCATTGTGTAAGGAAGGAGGAGCGAAAGATGCAAACTGCTAAGTCTACAACCCACGTCAAGAAGAGCCATAAACATATGGGCGTTTTCCCGGTGATTAACGGCATCCTGTTTGTCATCGTGTGCCTCATTATCCTTGTGCCTCTGTGGAAGGTATTGGTGGACTCTCTGGATCTGACCACCGGCTACGGCATGAAGCTTTTCCCGGAGAAATTCGGCTTTGAAGGCTACATCACCGTGCTGACCAACCCCACCTTGGCGACCCCTTTGTGGAACAGTGTTATTACCACCGTCAGCGGCACGCTGCTGGGTCTGCTCCTGTCCACCTTGGGCGCATACGTGCTGATTCAGTTCGACATGCCTGGTCGCGGTCTCTTCGCAGGCTTGCTGCTGTTCACTATGATCTTCTCCGGCGGCATGATTCCCAGCTACATCGTGATGCGGAACTTGGGCTTGACCAACACCTTATGGGTGGTCATCCTGCTGCCGGCTATCAACGTGTATAATCTGGTGCTCATGCGGAACTTCTTCGAAGGCATCCCCAACAGCCTGTTTGAAAGCGCAACGCTGGACGGCTGCACGCCTATGCAGACGTTCTACAAGATTGCGCTTCCTCTATCCAAGGCTGCACTGGCGTCTATCGGTCTGATGTTTGCCGTGTCCTATTGGAATGATTACACCAACTACAAGCTATACATCACCAAAGCGAACCTTTACAACTTCCAGATGAAGCTTCGCTCCATGATGATGGGCTCCAACCTGCCGACCGCCGTTGGCAGTGCAACGGAAAACACGGTGCAGAATGCTGCGGTTATCGTAGCCATCCTGCCCTTCATGATCCTGTATCCCTTCCTGCAAAAGTACTTCGTTAAGGGCATCAACATTGGTGCTGTGAAGGAGTAATCTCCGGCAGGAATCCATAGAGCCTGCGTCGAAACAGCACGCAGGCTCTATTCTTGTTGATAGGTTTGAATCGATAGCAGAAGGAGATGTGTAAATGAAAACGATTTTCTGGGCAGGGGACTCAACGGTAAAGCAGAACAGCATCCTGACCTTTCCGCAAACGGGCATTGGTCAGGTGTTTGATCGGTACACCAAGCGGTATGAAGTGGTGATTGCTAATATGGCGGAAAACGGTCGCTCCACCAAACAATTCATCGATGAAGGCCGCCTTGCGCCGATTTATGACCAGTTGAAGAAGGATGATTTCCTGTTTATCCAGTTTGGACACAATGATGAAAAGGTTGCAGATCCTGCACGGTATGCGGATCCGGACACGGATTTCTGCGTGAATCTGGAGAAATTCGTCAACGTTGCCCGGAACAAAGGGGCGCATCCCGTATTCATTACCCCGGTGACCCGCAGGAAAAGAGAAACGGCAGCCTTTTCCCATGATCGGTGGGCGGAAGCAATGCGCCGCACGGGCAAGCGGCTTGATGTTCCGGTTATCGACCTGACGAAAATGAGTGAAGAGCTTGTGGATCATCTGCCGGAAGAGGAAAGTGCCAAGCTGTACATGATTTTCCCGGCAGGCATGTATCGGTACTATCCGGATGGCAAGGAAGATAACACCCATCTTCAGCCGGAAGGAGCAATGATCTATGCAGGGATGATTGCCAAGGGACTGAAGGCGCTTGGAGGCATCTATGCGGAGCTTCTCTGTGAAGAATATGATGAGTGGATGGAGGGACAGCAATGAGGGATAAACTCTGGTGTGCTGACTGCGGTGACGGTACGTACCGCAATCCGGTGCTGATGTGCGATTATTCTGATCCGGACGTAATCCGTGTAGGGGACACCTATTACCTGACGGCCTCAACCTTCAACTATGTACCCGGTCTGCCCATCCTTACATCCAAGGATTTGGTGAATTGGACACTGGTGAACTACGCTCTGCCCAATATTCCGGAATCCCGGTATGCTGCGCCCTGCCACGCACAGGGAGTATGGGCACCTGCCATCCGCTACCATGACGGTCGGTTCTACATCTACTACGGTATGCCGGATGAAGGCATCTTCATGGTTTCTGCGGAAGATGCATTGGGGCAATGGGAACCGCCGGTGTGCGTGCTGCCGGGGAAAGGATTGATTGATCCCTGCCCCTTCTGGGATGATGACGGCACTGCCTGGGTGGTGCACGGCTATGCAAAGAGCCGTATTGGCTTCAAGTCCATTCTTGGCCTTTTCCCCATGAGTTGGGATGGCAAGCATGCCATCGGAGATGATCACCTGATCTTTGACGGTCAGCGCACCCAGCCTACCATTGAAGGTCCTAAGATGTACAAGCGAAACGGCCTGTATTACATTTTCGCACCGGCAGGCGGCGTGGCAACCGGCTGGCAAACGGTGCTCCGCAGCAGCTGCATTCAAGGACCTTATGAGGAGAAGATTGTCCTGAAGCAGGGCAGTACGGTGGTCAATGGTCCTCATCAGGGCGGATGGGTGACTGCGCCTAACGGTGAGGATTGGTTCCTCCACTTCCAGAGCCGTGGATTGTATGGCCGCATTACCCATTTACAGCCCATGCGCTGGGAAGAAGACGGCTGGCCTTGCATCGGTGTGAAGGATGAACATCCGGTGGATCCTGCCAAGGTCAAGGCCGGGGAAGATGCAGGCGAAGCAGCCGTTGTTGCTGCAAGTACGGAATGCGGTGTGCCGGTGATGCGCCATAAAAAGCCTGCGGCATCTGAGCAGCCGATAACATCTGAGCAGGCATCCGATGACTTTACCGGCGAAAAGCTGGGCTTGCAGTGGCAGTTCATGGGCAACTGGCGGCAGGACTTCTTTGCCGCAGGAGATGGCAAGCTGAAGCTTTACGCACGGAAGCTGCCCGCAGCAGGCGATACCCTGTGGGATGCTCCTCAAGTCCTGACGCAAAAGATTGCCTGCCCGGCCTTTACGGTGGATACGGGAGTAGATGTTACGGAGCTTCATGCCGGCGGACAGGCGGGAATTGCGCTCATCGGTGGGCAGTATGGCGGATTGGCTGTTCGGGCGGAAGCAAACGGTCTGCGGATGGACTATATCCTTTCCGGTGGCGTCAACCGTCCGGAGACGGTTTGCACCTCACTTCCGTTGCCTAAGGATGTGCGGCATGTGGCACTGCGGATGACCCTGACTCCTACCGGCTACGATCAGGCGGAGGCTGTGTTCAGCTTCAGCCTGGATGGACAGAATTATCAGACGATGGGAGAGCCATTCAGCCCTGAACGGGGAACATGGGTGGGTGCACGGCCGTCACTGTTTGCCATGCCCCTGCACGGCGGAGAGGACGCGGGCTGCGCGGTGTTTGATGCGTTCTGCGTTGCACCGGCGGCAGCATATCCTTTTGATGAATAAAAAGAAATGGGGCGAGCTTCATCGCTCGCCCCATTAAAAACTTTACTTGTCCAACTTGACTCTGTTCTTCCGCCATATGCCGGTTAGGTAGAAAATGAAGAGAATCAAAGCGCTGATGCCGTTGGAAATAACCACGGAATACCATACGCTGCGGACGCCCATGTGCAGCACCTGATCCAGCAGGTACAGGGAGGCAAAGCGGAAGATCCACAGGCGGGCTGCCTCAATGGACATGGTGATTTCTGTGTGGCCGAAGCCTTGGAAGAGCCCAGCCGTTGCATTATAAACGCCGTTGGAGAAGCACCACAGGGCGAGGATGCTCAGGAAATCCGCCGCCATGGCAATCACGTCTGCATCCGTAGCGAAGACGCTGACCACAGCGGTAGACACAACAGGACGGGACAACACAAGACCGCCTACCAGCAGAAAGGCCACGGCGGCAATCATGGAGACATGATAACCTTTTTCCGCACGGTCAGGCTGATCAGCACCCATGTTTTGCCCCGTAATGGTGGCAACGGCGGAGCCGATAGCGTTGGAGGGCAGGGAAATCAAACCGTTCACCTTGTTGCCGATGCCATATGCTGCCATGGCGTTAACGCCGTAAGCATAGACGTTTCGGCTCATGAGGAGAAAACCGAACTGCATGGCACTGCTGCCCAAAGCCGTTGGCAAACCGATGCGGACAATTTCCTGCAGCTTGGACTTTTCCGGCTTCATCTTGGTGCGCTGGAGACGAACCTGCGCATTGGATCTGGTGAGCAGCACCAGCACAACAACCGCAGGCACCGCCTTGGCTAATACCGTGGCCAGTGCGGCACCGGCGGCACCCCAATGGATGACCACCATCAGTAGGGGATCCAGCACCATGTTAATGAGGATGCCCAGCAGGTTCATCAGCATGGGCTGCACTGTATCGCCGTGCGCCTGACGAATGGCCTGAAAGATATTGACGGTAAACAGAAACGGCATATCGAAGGATACAATACGGAGGTAGGTGGTGGCGTGCTGCCAGGTTTCACCGTCCGAGCCAAGCCAGGTGACAATGGCAGGCGTGAATGCTTCCAGCGCAAGGACGCACACAAGGCAGAACAGCATGGAGCAGAAGTAAATCTGGTTAGCCATCTTTTCCGCTTCTTCATGCCGCCCGGCACCCACGTACTGGGAAATCAGCACCGACCCTGCAACAGTGAGCCCGCTGCCGAAGTTGACCACGGTGCTTTGCACAGGGGTTACAAGGCTGATGGCAGCCAAGGGAGACGTGCCGATTCGACCAAGCCAGAAAGTATCCGTCAGGTTGTACATCGTCTGCAGAAAACTGTTGATGATGACGGGAATGGCAATGGAAAGAATGGCTTGAAGAAGGTTCCCGTGAAGGATGAGCTCTGTGTTGCCACGTGCAAGCCGTTTCACTGCTTGTCACCTCACATCCGTAGATTTTAGACGGGCTCATTATACACCTGTCATGATGAAAAAGAAAGCGTTTACAGAAAAAACTTTTCGTTTCCGAGCAAAAAGAAAAGCATAGAAATAAACGCCTGCAAGAAATAATGATATTTCGTTGACAAGAGGAAAAACCCAGAGTATAATGTGTTCAAGTTGATAACGCTTACATTACCATACAGAAGGAGAGACTGTCCATGAAAGATGTTCGGAAGTACGTGCTCAGCTTTCTTGATGCCTACCAGCCCTATAAGGAGTACTGGAATTATGAGGATGGGTGTGTGCTGATCGGCTGTATCGATCTGTACGAAGCCACCGGGGAAGATGTATACCGTAAGTTTGTGCTGGACTACTTGTCTAGTCGGGTAGAGGCGGATGGCACCATCCCTTCCTTTGAGAAGAAATTTAACATTGACTCCATCAACTGCGGCAAGGCTCTGTTCTTCGCATGGCAGGAAACCGGGGAAGATCGGTACCGCAAAGCCATTGAGTTCCACATGGATCGGCTGCGGCAGCATCCTCGCTGTGCATGCGGGAATTTCTGGCATAAGGCCATTTACCCCGAACAGATTTGGCTGGATGGTCTGTACATGGCGCAGCCCTTCTACATGGCCTACGAAACTGCCTTTGACGGATTGGCGAATGTGGCGGATATTACCAAGCAGTTTGCCAACGTGCGCCGGTATCTGTATGATGAGGAAAAGCAGCTGAGCTATCACGCCTGCGATATGGCCAAGCAGCAGCCTTGGGCAAACAAGGAAACAGGATGCTCCAAGAATTTCTGGCTCCGCTCCATGGGCTGGTATCTGATGGCGATGATCGACTGCATCGGCATTCTGGGGCCGGATAAGCTGTATGAGCATTATCGGGCACTGGTGGATCTTTTCCGGGAGACCCTTCGAGGCATCCTTCGCTATCAGGACAAGGAAACCGGCCTGTTTTATCAGGTGATTGATCACGGCGAGGTGCCTGGAAATTATCTGGAAACCTCTGGCTCTGCCATGGTGGCCTATGCCATCTTGAAAGCGGTTCGCCTAGGCGTAATTAACGAGGAAAAGTATGCGGCCCTGGGACGCAAAGCCTTTGAGCATCTGGTCAGCGATAAGCTTCAGCCGGATGAAAATGGCAACCTGCACCTGACCGACATTTGCTGGGTGGCGGGTCTTGGCCCCGGCGAAAAGCGGGATGGCTCTGTGGCTTATTACCTTTCGGAGCCCCGGGTCAGTGATGACAGCAAGGGCGTAGGTCCTTTCATGATGGCCTATGCAGAATACCTGAATGCCGAAGAAAAAGCCTGACAGGAGGGATGAAACCATGAAGCTGACTTGTTTGTTTGTCTCGGGCAGAAGCGCTGCCATTCAGCTAGAGGACGGCGGACTGTACAATACCGTGAAGCCCTATACTCTGCGCATCAATGGAGAATGCTCTGTGACCACCAATCAGGTGGTGACCAACCTGTACGGACTGTGGCCGGATACGGATTATACGGTGGAGGTGCTGGACGGTGAGGAGCAGGTTGCAGTCATCTCCTTCCGCACGGCCTTTGAAAGTGTAACCCTGAACGTGCGGCGATTCGGTGCGGTGGGCGATGGCATTCATGACGACACACCGGCCATTCAGGCAGCTATCTTGTGCTGTCCGGCAAAAGGTCGGGTGCTGATCCCGAAGGGAAAGTATGCGGTAACGCCCTTGTTTCTGAAAAGCCACATGTCCATTGAACTGGCGGAAGGCGCGGAACTGTGCCTGAACACGGATCGCCGTTGCTTCCCCATTCTTCCTGGCGCAACAGAAACGACGGACGAAACCGGGGATTACAACCTTGGCACGTGGGAAGGAAATCCGCTGGATGCCTTTGCTGCATTGATTACCGGCGTGGATGTGGAGGACGTGAGCATTTACGGACCCGGCAAGCTGAACGGCAGAGCAGATCAGGCAGACTGGTGGGTGAACCGGAAGCAGAAAAACATTGCCTGGCGTGGGCGGATGGTTTTCCTGTGCCGCTGCAGCAACATTACTTTGCAGGGGGTCAGTGTATGCAACAGCCCCTCCTGGAATCTGCATCCTTACTTCAGCAATGAGTTGAAGTTTATCGGCATTTCCGTTACCGCTCCCGCGGACAGTCCTAATACGGACGGTTTTGACCCGGAAAGCTGCAAGAATGTGCTGCTGGCAGGTGCGCATTTTTCCTTGGGAGATGACTGCATTGCCATCAAGGCCGGAAAAATCTACATGGGCAGCACGTATAAGACGCCTTGCCGGCACGTGGAAATCACCCATTGCCTGATGGAAAACGGCCATGGCGGCGTAACCATCGGCAGCGAAATGGCCGGTGGTGTTCATGATGTGCTGGTGCATGATTGCCTGATGCGCAATACCGACCGGGGTCTGCGAGTCAAAACACGCAGAGGTCGGGGCAAAGACGGTGTCATTGACGAGATCGTTTTTGAGCGGGTGAAGATGGAACACGTAGGCGCACCCTTTGTGGTGAACTGCCTGTATTTCTGCGACCCGGATGGCCATACGGCCTGGGTGCAGTCACGGGAAAAGTACCCTGTGGATGATTCCACACCTCGGGTGGGCAAAGTGATTTTCCGTGACGTACAGGCGGAAGACTGCGGAGCCTGCGCAGGATATTTCCTTGGCTTGCCGGAGCAGCCCATCGAACAGGTGGAGATGGAGAATGTGACCTTCACCTTTGACAAGCAGGGCAAACCCATGCCTCCGGCCATGGCGGAGAACGTGGAGCCTTGCCTGAACCAAGGCATCATCGCCAAATATGTGAATCGTATCGTGATGAAGAATGTGCATATGGCCGGGCAAGCAGGGGAGGCTCTGTCCTGCGAACAGGTTGCCCACGTGGAAGGAGCGTAAGCAAATGAATATCGGTATTCGGATGCATGATATGGCGGCAGGTACCATTGAAGAGCGGGCGTTATTGGCAAAGCAGCAGGGCTTCACCTGCGTTCATCTTGCCATGAGCAAGACGATTTCCCCTGCGTACATGGATCCTGCCGCGGCAACGCCTGGACTGGCAAAGCACCTGAACGAAATGCTTCACGGGGTTGACGTGGCGGTACTGGGATGCTACCTGAATCTGGCGCATCCTGATGAGCAGGAATATCAGAAAATCCTGAAGAAGTACGTGGCACATTTGCAGCTTTGTCGCTGGATGGGTGCCGGTGTTGTGGGCACGGAAACAGGCAACCCCAATGCAGCGTATCGGTATGATCCCGTGGCAAGCCATACGGAGGCTGCGCTGTCCCTGTTCATTGACCGGCTTCATCCTGTGGTGGAGGCAGCAGAGAAAATCGGCGCCACCATGGCCATTGAGCCGGTCTACACCCACATTGTATCGGATGGCAAACGGGCTCGGAAGGTGCTGGACGCCATCCACTCGCCGAACTTGAAGATTATCTTTGACCCGGTGAATCTGCTTCATCCGGATAATGTAATGCGCCGGGATGCGGTGATCGATGAGGCGATCGACTTGCTGGGGGATGAGATTGCCGTCGTCCACATGAAGGACTACCATGCCACGCCGGACGCTTTGGTTGCCTGTGCTCCCGGTCTTGGCGAAATGAACTATGATGCCGTGCTCCGCTATTGCATGGAGCATAAGCCCTATGTGCAAATGACTTTGGAAGATACCAAGCCAGACAACGCAGAGCAGGCAAGGCTGTTCCTTGAGGAGCGTGCGGAAGCATTGCGATAATGTCAATGTGGTCTGAAAGAGCAAGCTGCTGAAAATTTGCCGTGAAAAAAGTTGTTTTTTTCGGGGGGTATAATGGATTCGGGGAGATGAAACTTGATTGAGTGGAGGAAGCTGCAATCATGAAGACTAGCAGAAGCGTAGGTTTAGTCGTCGCCGTCATATTTACGCTTGGACCGATCATTAGCCTTTCCGAGACAAAGAATGCTTTTGAGCATTATGCCCTCTGGTGCTGGGTCATTTGCATGTGGGCTGGTTTCGGCTTTGCTTGCGCTTCCGATAACATTGCGGTGCGCAAAGGCTACCACGGCAAGTTTGTCTGGGGATTTTTGTTTGGCTTCTGGGGCTTCCTTTATTGGGCGCTGATTCCTCCTGTATGGGATCATCCTGAATTTATTGAGGATATGAATATCAGGAATGCAAGCAGGCGGACAACTGCGGATTACCCCGGCTACTATGCAGCGGCACCGCAGCAAAGACAGAACACCTACGAGAACAACTCTGTGTATAACCCGCCAGCACCCCAATCGGATCAGTACGGGTATTACGATCAAAGACAGAGATAATTCGTGGTGACTGCTGCCGGGTGAAGGTGACTTTCTGCGTGCTAAACGAAATGCGGAAGGACACCGATAAGCGGTTGTGTTCGATGTAGCCAAACTTGATGACAACGGTTGCTTGAAAATGCAAAACATGTTAAGGTACAATACATAGGTAACACAAAGGTAAGGAAAAGAGAACCCAAATG
>JAUMVT010000100.1 GCA_030529995.1 Clostridia bacterium | reverse complement strand
TGACACGGATTTGCTCGATGAGGCGATGGCTTCATACTTTTGTAACATGACGTTGTGGTCGTGCGTAGGGATCAATTGCCAACTTAAATGCAGCAGTTGCCTCCCAATCGTCCTGCTGATGTACCCCCAAAGCTGGACACTCGGCATTGGGGGTATTGTTATATAAAATACAGCTATGAGCACAAGCGTATGTGCGTGGAAATGCATCGGGAAGGGAAATGGCCAGAGACACCGGAGGGCGTCCGGAAAAAGAACTTTCACGGTATGATTCGCAGATGGCTCAGGATAGAGGAATCCTGCGGCTCGGATGCGCTGCGCTATAAGAGTCAGAACAAAGTATGGACAGCAGAAGAAAAATATGGGCTGGTAGCCAAAGCCTTGGCAGGAGCATCATACAAGGAAACTGCAATTTCATCAGGAATAGAAGCTAGCCTAGCTGCGGTTATGCGGTCAATCATAAGCGAGTGCAGCGCATCATACACCAGCTGGGCTTGCTTGGCAAGAATCCGAAAGAGAAGTATCATTCCTACAAAGGGGAGGTTGGAACGGCTGCCGCCAATATCATCAACAGAGATTTCAGCACAGAAAAGCCACTGCAAAAGTGGACGACAGACGTCTCACAATTCAATCTGTCCCAGGGCAAGTGCTATATCTCGCCGGTCCTCGACATGCACACAAACGAGGTTATTTCCTATAACCTTTCCCTTGACCCAAACATGGTGCAGGTCAAGGATATGCTGACAAAAGCTTTTCAGCGATTTCCTGACCTGCAAGAACTGATCCTTCACTCCGATCAGGGCTGGCAGTATCGGCACGAATTTTACAGGAATGAACTTGCGAAGCACGGAGTCATTCAGTCCATGTCCCGAAAGGGCAACCGCTATGATAATTGCATCATGGAAACGTTCTTCGGCAGACCGAAAAACGAAATGTTCTACGGCTTCGAGAAGGATTACCCGTCCTTTGAATCCTTTCAGAAAGCCGTTGCAGAGTACATCGGCAAAATGCTAACTGTCTACTTGAAATATTCGTGTCCGGGAAAATGGGGATATAATCAGTCCGACCATGCCTCCCTGAGTGTGTTGATGGGCTGACGCTCGCAGCTCATGCGGGCGTTGTTTTGCTTGAAGGCAGCGAAAGCGTGGTTAACGCTTAAAGAAATCAAGGAAAAATCAAGGCACACAAAAAGGAGCTTAGAGAAGCCTTGGCAAGGCTCTAAGCTCCAATTCCAGAGGGGATGGGCGGTACCTGCCGCCGCCTTCCCCTCTGTCCTAGCACAGGTAGAGCAGGAACATAAGCGGAAAGCAAAAACATACGGCTGGGCGGGAAGAAGATCAGGATCAGCTTGTGGAGAATGCGGCAGCGTTCCAAGTGCAGATAAAAGGCGATGACGGGTACATGTTCCGGCATTTTGCTTTCAGTTCTGCCAACCTACCGCACCCGAAAAACGCAAAAAGAACCCCCTGAATCCTTATGATTCAAGGAAGTTCATCGTGTACGCCTGGCAGGATTCGAACCTGTGACCTTCAGAGTCGGAGTCTGACACTCTATCCAACTGAGCTACAGGCGCTCGTACAGCTTGTTCATTGTAGCACAAGAAACAAGGATTGTCAATCCCTTGCGTATGGCATCGCACGGTCCAGTGAATTCAACGTCATGTTACAAAAGTATGAAGCCATCGCCTCATCGAGCAAATCCGTGTCATAGGCACAGACTTTCCGCAGCCGCTTCAGGGAAGTTTTCTTTGGAACCGGGAGATGTTTCAATGCGGACAGTGCCAAATGCCGGATGACAGCCATGTTTTCCGTAGCGTGATCTTTTCTGATGCGGGAATGATTCTCCCGGAAAGGTGCGTCTAGGCAATCATGAAGCCCATTTTCAATGCTCCGGTGTCTGCGCATGGCATCGGCAAATGCATCGATGCTTTTCAGTGAGGTAATGGCGTAGCGGGTTTCGGTCGTTTCTGTTTCGC
>JAUMVT010000008.1:6870-59702 GCA_030529995.1 Clostridia bacterium | reverse complement strand
ATCACTATGGATTTTTCTTTTTAAGTGTCCAACTTCATTTTACAATCAACCATTCGAATCGAATATACTGTTCCCAGATATTCAAATATTTATCCAAGCCACTTTCTGCAAAAGCCTTTGAAGAAGCACTTTGTCTTGCCGCTGTTGTTTCATCTGTCAGTTCCAAATCGCATTTCCACAGTTCAAAGAGATAGTTGCCTTTGTCTGTGCGAAATGGCTCCTCCGCAGAATGAATCGTCCATATTTCTTCATCCAGCCTGCTGTCAGTTGAGGTCGCCTCCATGGTATCGTCCAGGAATCTTTCATCAACCAGCTCACGACGAGCACATGTTATAACGGAATAAGCATGCCTACCATTGACAATTTGGAATGTATCCTCTGTCCCGTGTTCATGTTTTGCAACTGCAATATACTCGTCACCCTGCACACGAAGCACATAATCATTTCCGATTTGCTGCCTAACAGCATCAACGTTGCGCAGTCTTCTTCCTGTCCGATTAATCGTTTGCCTGTCCGTCACGGCAATTTCAAGTTTTCCCAGTTCTCTCGTAGGAAAGCCGTAGATAACATCCACGTTAAGACGATTATCCTTTGCAAAAGAAACTTGTGCAAAATAAGAGCCTTTTTGAATTTCACGCCACTGTGCTTCAAAATGGTCCGTTGCAAATTTCGCCTCCACATTTTGCAACACAACATCTGCGGATGCCACTTGCTTCGGATTGATATATACCGTTGATGTGCCTTCCAGTGCCTGAATGGACACAAAAGAATTCAGTGCAAATTGCCTTGCATTGTCAACAATCAGCTCCAGCGTTTCGTTCCTAAACAGTCCCTTTATTTCCTGAAGCAACATCTTCTGTCGTCACCTCCTCCACAACCAATTCATAATAGAAACGATCTTTAAAGGCGATGAAGACCGTATCTTTGTCACTGATATTTTTTATCGCCGCTTTCAGTTTTGCATCATAACAATGGGCAGCTTTTATTTTTTCATCATTCATGCCAAGTTTCAAAGTGACAGCGCAGGCATCGGGGCGATGCTCGGCTTGTGCATCTGCAAAGCATTTCCAGGGCACAGCTAATTCATACTCATCTTTTTTACCGCGCTGCTGCGTTTTTTTTGCAAACCTTACCTCATAGATTTTTCGCTTATCTTCCTTTAGCTGATCCACTTCTTCGTTTTCGCTTCTCACCGGAGGGGATACTGCATAAAAGATCCGCCGGTAAACGGTTAGCACTCTCTCCTTCTCGCCGGTTTGTTTTTCTTTGCAAAGGAAGCATGCATTTCCCAGATGTGCATGTCCTTTTGAGCAGCATCTTAGCTGATCAATCGCCATATCAAACACATGAAACCATTCATTCATGGAGGGACGGCTGGCAGGATTTTGACGGCCTTCCTTGCCCAGAGTCAACAAGAACAGTTCCTGCATGGCCGGTGTCATCGCACATTGTAATGGAAGCCCGAAAAGCTGCATGTTTTTCGTGCAAGATTCATCTACATAAGGCATTTCTCCGGATTCGATTTTTTTCTGTGCAGTGCTTTCTTCCGTTTGAGGTGATGTACTCCATTCCGTTTCATCATCCCAGCCGGACTCATTTTCAAGCACTTCTGCCATTTTTCCGTCGAAGGGTCTCGATGACGTAAGAAATTCAAAGGCAATCAGTGCAAATGAATAGCAGTCCGAATAAACCGAGTTCCGCTGACCACCATAGACCTCCGGTGCTCTGTACCACGGGGTTTGCCAATGAGACTGCAATACATTCCCATATTCGATGTTATCCACGTCAATGAGCCAAACCTCGGCTTCGCTGTTTTTTTCGGAAACAAAGACATTGCCGGGTGTAAGATCACAGTACACCAACCCGCTTGTATGGATTTTTCGCAGAAGATCAGCAAGATTGCGCAAAACAAGGATTCTTTTTTTCAAGTCACAAGATTCTGCCGCATACGTTTTCGCATAACCGCCTTCTTTTTCTGAAGCCGGTTTCATAAAATCCGATAAAGGCTTCAGCCCATCCATAAATCGCATAACATAACCGCAGTAAGGGGCTTTGAGTGCCACTATCGGCATGGATACATGCTCCAAATAAGGCATAGCCATGAGGTGAATCAGCTTTCTTTGAAACTTCTGATATTCCGCTTCTCCTGCCTCAAGCTTTTGATCCAAGGTATACTGCTTCGGAAACAGTATTTTCACGGCCAATTTTCCGGAAGGGAAGAAGATGCCCTGTCCGCCTCCCCGAACGTCTTGTGGAACGGGATAATCCTGCCCGTCTGTGTCTTTCACACAGAGTGGCAGATTTTGCAGTTTCATGTCATTCCCCTCCCGCTGCTAATGAAATGATAAAGGGCTATCGTCTTATCGTCAAAGGACATGGGCGTTTCCCAGTGATCCAGGATGCTTTTCAATGCTGTCTTTCGATCGGAAACAGACTCCGCTTCTAAAACGTTGATCAGGTGATGCGCAAAGTCTGCTTCCTTCCCGGGCAGGATATCATCTGCAACTCCGTCGGTTGCCAGCATCAGTTCAAGCTCCTCAGCCGCGCCGAGCTTCACAATCTTCCATCGTTCAGGGGAGCAATCCGCCGTCAGCGGCACAACAACATTGGCGAAATCCGCATCTTTTTCTGCGAGCACAAACGGACTCCCGTTTTGATAACCGCAGCAGATACCGTCACCGATTTGACCCAGGAAGATGCCTTTACGGAACAAATGTGCGCAAAAGATGCATGTCGTAGCCGCCCTTTGGGTACACTTCGCTGCAAGACGCTTTCTGAACGTACCGCACAGCATTTCCGCAATATCTTCTTCTGTCAGCATACCCGCATCCAGGCTGCAGAACACTTCAATAACCGCCTCTGCGGCAGCTTGGCTTGCAAGCTCCGCATGAATTTCAGACCCTACCCCATCTGCGATGACAAGAATGTTCCCGTTTTCAAACATGACTTTCTTTACTGCATCCTGATTGGGAAGCCCGGCAGCGGTGTGGCTTTTTCCGATGACACTCTCTGCTTCCAATATTTTTACATTAAAACGGCAGGAGTCCATCAAGGTCATCGTCATCATCCTCTGATTCCTTGGTATTCAAGGTACTCGAAAGATCAGCGCGTGCCGGAATCAAATTAGGATTCGCACTAACGGTTCTAGCGGTGGTGCTGATTGTCACATATTGAAAGAACTTACTGATTTCACTTGCATCTGTTGCTTCAAATACTTGCTCTTCACTGCTGACAAACTGCCGAAGCACGTCATATTCCGCTGTTCCCCGCTCAACGCCTATTCCCATCGCCATTCGATAGCACTTTGCACTGCGAGCGTCCTTGGCCATGAACGCATCCAGTGCCGACTTCCAATCATCCGTGGGTGCCCCGTCAGACACAAGCACAACCGTCGGCCGATAGGCACGGGACGGAATCTGTTCCTTATCCTCGATCATGGCTTTTGCCGTACGAATAGCATCACCCATCGGCGTCATGCCATATGCCTCAAGCCGCACCCGGTCAATGTCGATTTCATTAACGTCCGCAAGAGGCTGATAAACCCTCGCTTGTTCTTTACAAAAGGTTATCATGGCGACTGAAATGCTTGCCTCGTTGTTCGCAGCTTTTCTGAAATCACGCAGCATCTCCTGTACAGCTCGATTCAGCGTCCCGATATGATCACCATCGGCCATTGACCCACTGGTATCCAGCAGAAGGATAACCGGCAGCGGCTTGGCCTTTTTATAAATAAAGTCTCCCATGATGTTCATTGCGTATTCCTCCGAAAAAAATCCTTAGAAATTCTTATAAGACTTCAAAAGAAAAACTCTCACCCCAAGTATACCTTGTTTTTTTTTTTTTCAACTACTATTCCAAAATATTCTTTCTCCCCTCCTTGCATTTCCTCGACAAATGTTTTATCTTTGATGCAGACGTTTTCCCAATCCGATCTGCTTTTTCGGGAAGTGATCTCATGTATGTACTGATGGACATGGAATGGTATGAATCTCAGGCCGCCGTTTTCATTACGCAGATTGCCGCCATCCGAATTGACTCGGATTTCAAAATGGTGAGCACGTTTTCAAGGCTGATATTCCCCCAGACGCTGAAGGGAGTCTATTGGAAGAACATTGCCTTCTCCGGGGCAAGTCCCGGGGAGTTTCTGCGTGCAGATACGGTGGAGACGGTCTTTGAGGCGCTGCGCCGCTGGCTCTTATCCACGGATGAACTCCTGTGGTGGCACGAATCATCCCAGGCCTTCTTCCGGAAAGCATTCGCTCAGGTGACGGGGGAAGAAATCGCCCACGACATGTGGATCCTGCGGCCAGGGGTCAGGATGGCGCTGCAGGATGGCCGGAAGAATAAGGGAAGCCCCCATGAAATCTGCAAAGCCCGGGGCCTGAACGCCAAGTGGCCGGAGCATCGGGCGTTGAATGACGTCCGGGCAATGCGGATTCTCCTGCATTGGGTCAATCAACCGGTTAGCTGCCTAATCGGGCCGACGTCTCAAAATCTGGAACTTACCGTGAAGCCTCCGGCACTGTCCCCGGAGGAAGACGCTTCATCTCATGAAGATTATGTGCTGGACAGAAAAACCGGCATGGTACACCGTGCCGACTGCGTCCTCATCGATGCGGATTGGGAAGATTGCCGCCCCATTCCCTTCAAGACCTGCACCCAGCTGGGGCTGAAGACCTGCAGCTGCTGCAAGGTGACCGTTCATGCTGTCGCCCCTAAAAAGGACTATCACGATCAGCCTGTATGCGTGATCGGCAGCACCCGATCCAGCAGGCATGTTGTGCACTATGCCCATTGCCGTATTCTGGCAAAGATTCCTGCCGACCGGCGAAAACAGTTTGACCATATGGGGAAGGCCAAAGAGGAAGGCTATCACCTTTGCAAATACTGTGCTGCCATTGACCGATTCTACAAGCCTGTCATAGAGCGGGTACAGTTATACTGTCACAAGACAGGGCTGACCTGCGTATTGAGCCATGGGGTGCTGCACATCCGTTCCAAGCACGACTTCTGGCGCATTGCCATCGAGGAAGTATCAGGAAAACCTGCTTTGTATCACCGAAACAGAATGCGCCGCAAGGGCAAGAAGGAAGCCACGATTGATGATTATCATCGCCAGATGTCCCAGTCCCACAAAATTCTGGTGCTCCTGCGGCTGATTGCTGACCATGATCAGTATGTGGACAAGCAGGAAGCCATAACAAAGCAGAAGGAGCAGGAAAAGAAAAGCATCCCCGGTTACACGCCTCCTGCCCGGCATTCAAAGAAAGGGAGGAAACTGGCACGCAAGGAACAGAATCAGAAGAAACGCGGTAAGATTGCCCGCACGCTGGCCATCATTGACGAACTGGAAGCCCTGCATCAGGACAAATGAAGCAGGCATAAGAGCCGTTCCCTGCTTGCACCCTTCATCGAAAAAACGTATAATGTTCTTGCCGAGTAAAGGAGGGTGATGCCTGTGGAGAGCATGACGGCGGAACGGCTGAAGTATCTGAGTCTGCTGGCGGAGCAGTTCCGCACCGAGCAGGCCCTGTGCACAGAAATTATCAATCTGAGCGGCATTCTCAGCCTGCCCAAGGGTACGGAGCACTTTATGAGTGACATTCACGGGGAGTATGAATCCTTCTGTCACATCATGAACAACTGCTCCGGCGTGGTGCGGGAGAAGGTGAACCTGTGGCTTGGGGACAACATGACCGGGCTGGAAGTTTCCGAGCTTTGCACACTGATTTATTATCCCCGGGAAAAATTAAAGCTATTGCAGGAGGAAGGCAAGCTGAGCCCGGAGTGGTACCAGACCCAGCTGGGACGGCTGGTGTACCTGGCTCGGATGCTGTCCAGCAAGTACACCCGCTCCAAGGTTCGCAAAGCCATGCCGGAGGCCTACGCCAATATTCTGGATGAACTGCTCCACGCCCAGACGGACGAGGATGACAACCGGCACCAGTATCATCAATCCATTCTGGATACACTGGTCAGCATCGGCAGCGGGGACGACTTTATTGTCGCCCTGACGGATCTGATTAAATACCTGGCCGTCGACCGGCTGCACGTGGTGGGAGATATTTTTGACCGGGGATCCCGGGCGGACAGCGTCATGGACATCCTGATGAACCACTACAGCATCGATATCGAGTGGGGCAATCACGACATTCTGTGGATGGGCGCGGCCTCCGGCAGCGGTGCCTGCGTGGCCGGAGTGGTGCGGAACTGTCTCCAGTATCACAACATGGAGATTCTGGAAAACAGCTACGGCATTCCCCTGCGTCCTCTGGCTCTGTTTGCGGAAAAGATTTATCCCGACATGGAGCTGGATCAGGCGGCGCTGGAAGCCATCACCATCATGATGTTCAAGCTGGAAGGCCAGCTGATCCGCCGGAACCCGGAGTTCGGCATGGAAGACCGGCTGCTGCTGGAGAAGATCGACCTGAGCGCCGGCACGGTGCGCATCGGGGACAGGGACTGGCCCATCAAGCACCGCCGCCTGCCCACCATCTCCTGGGATGATCCCTATGTGCTGACCGGCGAAGAGGAGCAGGTGATGAAGGGGCTGCAGGACGCCTTCCGGCAGAGCCTGCGGCTGCGGAGCCACATCGGCTTCCTGTACACCCGAGGCAGAATCTACCGCCGGTACAACGGGAACCTGCTGTTTCACGGCTGTGTGCCCATGAACGAGGACGGCAGCTTCCTGACCAAGCACCTGGAAGGGCAGGATCTTTCCGGCCAGGCACTGATGAACTATGCCGACCGGACGGCTCGCCGGGCCTTCTACGAAGGGGATCAAAAGGCGCTGGATTTCATGTGGTACCTGTGGTGCGGAGATGATTCTCCCCTGTGCGGCCGCCACGTGACCACCTTCGCCCGGTTCTTCGTACCGGATGAAGAAGCCTGGCACGAACCCCGGAATCCTTACTATGTGTACTGCAACAACGAGCAGGACTGCATGCGCATCTTGATGGCCTTCGGGCTGGACAGTGAAAACAGCCGGATCATCAACGGTCACACCCCCATCCGGGTCATTCGGGGGGAAAGCCCCCTGAAGGCCGGAGGACGGCTGATCGTCATCGACGGCGGCTTCTGCCGGGCGTATCAGAAGACCACCGGCATTGCCGGGTACACCCTGATTGCCAACTCCCACGGCATGCGGCTCATGTCCCACCAGCCCTTCTCCACCTTTGAAGAAGCGCTGAACGACGGGCGGGATATTCATTCCCAGTCCTTCGAGTTTGTCACCTACCCCAAGCGGCTCCATGTCCGGGATACGGACAACGGCAAGCGGCTGGCAGAGCGGGTGGAAGACCTGAAGGCACTGCTCGCGGCAGCCAGGGACGGGTTGATTAACCTGCAAAAATGAATCAGCAAATGAAAAGAGCTGTGGAAGAAGGGGATTCTTTCACAGCTCTTTTTATCCCCGCTGGGGGCACCTTTATTCCTCCCCCACTGCGCCGACTGCTTTCAGCACACGGTGGGCGAAGACGTCGGGGGTATATTGTTCCAAGGCGGTTTCCCGGGCGCAGACGCACATGGATTGGTAGTCCTCATCGCTGATTTCCGCCATGGCGTCCAGGCATTGCGCCAATTCCGGGCTGGAACGGTGGCGGAACACCAGGCCGTTTTTGCCGGAAGTGATCCGCTCCGGCAGCACGCTTCGGTCACTGACAATGGCTGGCTTGCCCATGGCTTGCGCCTCCAGCAGCGCCCAGGGGGCGATCTCCTCGCACTCGGAAGGCACCACCAGGCACAGGCACCCGGCCATGGCACGGCGCAGAGGGTCGCTGCCGATCTGCCCGGTGAAGTTCACTCGATTTTGCAGCCCGAATTCCCGGACGATCTGCCGCAGCCGCTCCATTTCCGGACCATCCCCCACCACCAGCAGGGGCAGGGCGGCAACGCACTGCTGCAGGGCGTCCAGCAGAGTCACAATCCCCTTGCGCATCTCCAGCCTGCCCACGTACAGCAGATATTCCCCTCGCCGGGTCTGCTGGGGAAGAAAAGCCTGCTCCGCCAGAGGAATCCCCACGTCCTTGATGGGGGCATGGGTGAATCGTCCCCGCTCCATCATCAGCCGATGATACTCGCTGGGCACCAGATACCCGTTGGGCAGATCCCAACGCTTTTTCAGCCGCATCCACTGGGATTCCAGCGCGGCGGCAAAGGACTTCCCCCATCGATCCCCGTCACAGCGGTGGAAGAAGCAGGGCCAGGCGTTCCGGTGCACCAGACACTTGCGGCACTCGCTGCCATCCCGGGCAAGGGACTGGGCAGGGCACACGGGGGTAAAGTCGGTGAGCATGACCCACACAGGCACATCTGCCGCCGTCAAGGCATCCACCACGCTGTAGGTCAGGGTACGGTTCACCTGCCACACCAGTGCCAGATCAGGCCGATCCGCCATGATCCGCTTCAGCATGTGCTCCCTTGCCCCCCGGTCAAACAGGGACACCCGCAGGGCACGGCCGCTGCTCATGGGGGGATGCTTGATCACATAGGCGTCCTTCAGGGGCAGGTTTCTCGGGTCATCCAGGGCAAAAAAGGAAACCTGATGCCCCATCCCCTGCAATGCTTCCCCCAGGCGGAACATTTCATTCTCCGCATTGCTGCGGCGGTAGAGCACCCGGTTTACCATCAGTATTTTCAAATCAGGCCTCTTTCATAATCAACGGCTCGTTTTCGTGAGGAATCTTCCGCACAACAATCAGGTAGCAGATCATGTGGGCAATGAAGGTGGCCGCCCAGGACACGGGATAGGACAGGTAAAGGATTTCCTGGGTAGGATCCGCGGCGAAAATGGTGAGAATCCACACAATCCGCAGCAGGCATGCGCCGGTCAGGGACACGATCATGGGCATGATGGAATAGCCGATGCCACGAAGCTGACCCACCATGGTATCCATCAGGCCGCAAATGAAGTAGGTGGGCAGGATGATGGACATGCGCTTCATGCCGTAGGCAATCACCTGGGCATCCTCATTGTACAGGCTCAGCAGCTGAGAGCCGAAGGTCAGGAACAGGAAGCCTACACCCAGACCCACCACCGTTACGGTGGCAAGGCATACCCACATGCCGTGGCGAACCCGGTGATACTGGCCGGCACCCATGTTCTGGCTGGTGAAGGTCAGATCCGCCTGATAAATGGCGTTCATGGAGGTATAGACGAAGCCCTCCAGGTTGGAGGCGGCGGAGTTGCCGGCCACCACCAGGGAGCCGAAGGAGTTGATGGAGGACTGAATCAGCACGTTGGAGATGGAGAACAGGCTGCCCTGGAACCCGGCAGGCAGACCCACCCGGGCGATCTGCATCAGCTGCTCCTTATCCACCCGCAGCTTCCGCACATCCAGGTGAATGGCACCCTCGGAGCGGATGAGGCAGATCAGCACCAGCACCATACTTACCGCCTGGCTGATGATGGTGGCAATGGCCACACCGGCCACGCCCATGTGGAACACAATCACCAGCACCAGATTCAGGATCACGTTGATGACCCCTGCCACGGACAGGTAGTACAGGGGGCGGCGGGTATCGCCCACGGCACGGAGAATGGCTGCGCCGAAGGTGTACAGCATGTTGAAGGGCATGCCGGCAAAGTAGATGCGGATGTACAGGGCGGCCTCGTCAATCACGTCCTCCGGGCTGCCCATCATTTCCAGCAGAGGGCGGCCGAAGATCACGCCGATGATGCCCACCGCCACGCCGCTGATGGCAGCCACGGTCATGGAGGTGTGCACACCGTCCTGCACGTGCTTCACGTCCCCGGCGCCGTAGTTCCGGGCAATGACCACGCTGGCGCCCACGCTCAGCCCCAGGAAGATGTTAATCAGCAGGTTGATCAGGGAGCCGGTGGAGCCTACGGCCGCCAGTGCCGTTGCACCGGTAAAGCGGCCTACCACCACCACGTCTGCCGCGTTGTACAGCAGCTGCAGAATGCCGGTCAGCACCAGAGGACCGGAAAAAGCGAGCACCTTGGGCAGCAAGGCGCCGGTGGTCATATCCATTTCATACTTGGCAGTCTTCGTACGTTTCACGTTGATACTCCTTACACTACTCGACTTGTCAGATAAATCAGGGTCACGGCAGGCTGATTGAACAGCCGCCCGGGGAAGGGATAATAATCCGACGCACCCAGGCCGGGGCTGATGTACTGGGGCACACCCCGGAGATAGTTCAGCCCCTGCAGGTTTTCATCCTCCGGCCACCAGCCGTAATCCGGGACATAAATGGCACCGCCCCCCGGCAGCCGCCACTGACCGCCGCAGAAGTGGCCGGCCAGAATCAGCGCCGCATTCTGGATGGAGAAAACTTCCCCGGAGGACGTGCCTGCACGGGTTTCATCCATTTCCACAGAAGTTACGGGCACGTGGGTCACGGCGATCTGCACGTCATTCTTGGCGGTGATGGTCTCCTTGATTTCCCGGATGCGGGCGATCTTTTCCAATTGATATTCCGCCACACGCTTCCGGGCAGCCTCATCCGGGGTAAGCCCGGCGGTCGATTCATTCAGGCTGTTGAGCTGGTTCTGATAAGCGGTTTCCATGCTGTCCAGATCCAGGGAATAATAATACTCCGGCACAAACCAGATGTTGCTCTTGCCCCGGGTCACGGAAAGAGGCTCATCCAGCACGGTCACGCCGGCCTGCTGCACCTTGGTGACCCAGTCCGCATACACGGACAAGCTGCCGTGGGCGGTGGCATCCACCAGGGCGGAAGGGTCACTGTCTCCGGCAATGAGGAACTTGGGGGTGCTTGCCGGCAGCAGAGCAATCAGATCCAGGAAGGGCTGCACGTCTCCGTCCTTGCCCACCATGTCCCCGGTGAAGACAACGCAGGAGTAGCTCTTGCCGGAAATGGCACTTTGAATGCCGCTCTGCCCCGAGCCGATCTCCTGCCCCTGTAAATCACTGATGTGAAGAATGGACCAGTTTTCCAAATCCTCCGGCAGATTCTGCACCGTAAGGCGGAAGGAATCCAGCCGAACCTGATGGTTAATCACAAAATTAATGCCCAAAACACCCAGCACCAGCACGGTCACAACCGACAGCACCCAAATCAGTGCCGTTCGTCCGTGGTGCTTAGGCTCGGGAGCGAAAATGTAGGCATTCTTCCTCTTGCCCAATTCATCACCCACTTTCGGCAACATTATAGCACCACAGACCATATAGGGGCAAGGAGGGGAAGCAAAGAAAAACGGTTATTTGCGGGAGGAGGCTTTTGCGGCAAAAGCTCCTCCCGCGCCCACCCGAAAACCAGCTGTAAAAATCTATCATTGCAAATAGCGGAATCATTGCTTGCGAACCCTCCGACGCCGCCCTGGGTTTGTTGACGGTCTGAGCAATCGTCTTCTTGCTCCACCCTTCACCCTCTCTCCCCCCGATTGTCTTTCCTCCCCCGCTGTGTTATACTCCCCTCAGGAGGGATTTGCCATGAAACGCATCATTGCCGCACTGCTTGCGGTTTTCGCCCTGTGCTCTTCCGCCCTGGCGGAGGAGATGCCCTACACCTTCAGCGGAAAGGTGATCCGCACCTACACCTCGGACAGCCTGGACATTTCCATGGAATCCTTTGACTGGGAGGATGCCCGGTGCTACCTGACCAAGGTATGGATGCTTTCCCCCGGGGAGCAGATTTACAAGGCTACTGCCAACTGGGAAAAGGATCTGTCCTACCCCTCGGACATTGCCAAGAAGCTGAACGTTACCCCCATGCTGGTGGTGAACGGCAGCGGCTATGTCAGCCCCGTGTTCCCCGAAATTCCGGATAACTATCCGGGCACCAGTGCCGACTACTATTACACCCCGCTGGGCAGCCTGACCATCACCAACGGAGAAGTGTTCCGCAATTTGGCCGGCGTGCCCTTTTACGGGCTGACCCTGCAGGCGGACGGACTCCACATGCACGTAGGAGACGACCCGGAGGATGTGCTGGCTCAGTCCCCTACTCAGACCTGGTCCTTCTATGAGCGGTGCCCCCTGATTCAGGACGGTGTCTCCATTCTGGACACGGACTGGACCTTTGCCAACCGGAAGGCCATCCGCACCATCATCGGGAAGATGGATGAGCACAATTACTTCCTGCTCACCGTGACCAACAAAACCAACGCCGGGCTGACGCTGGTGGACTGCGTGGATTTCCTGCTGCAGGAGATTCATCCCCAGTGGGCCTACGACCTGGACGGTGGTCCTTCCTCCGCCCTGCTCATGCGAACCAATGCTGCCGGTTCCCTGAAAACCATCTTCGGCAACAACAGCCGGGATGCGGACATTCTGGCCATTGCCGAATTGCAGGGAGAATAAACACAGACACATGGAAAAAGACCGGAACGCCCATATTGCAGGGCATTCCGGTCTCTTTTTGTGTTCCGTTCAGTGGGATTACTTTGCCAGTGCGTCCTGAGCAGCGGCGGTGCCGGTGCGGTGACCCATGGTAGAGTACAGACCCAGAGAAGCAGCCAGAATGTAGTTCTCGTTGTAATAGTAACGGTTGCTCATTTCACCTGCTGCGTACAGGCCGGAGATCACCGTGCCGTCCTGACGGGTGACACGACCCTGATCCGTGGTGGTGACGCCGCCGGCAGAGCCGAAGGTGGTGGGATAAACCTTCACGGCATAGAAGGGAGCGGTGGTCAGGGCGGTGAGGAACATGGCATCCTTGCCGTATTCTTCATCCGTGCCAGCAGCAGCCGCAGCATTGTAAGCGTCGAAGGTAGCCACGAAGTTCTTGGTGTACACGTGCATGTTCAGGGCCAGCTCCTCGGCGGTTTCGCCCTTGGCCACAACGCCGCTTTCCACCCCTGCTTCCAGGGCAGCCACAACGTCTGCGTTGGAGGAGTCAAACACGTACCAGAAGGGAGCATTGCCGTCCTGAATCATATCGGAAGCGGTCATGTCCAGAGTATCCCAGCCGGCGCTGACCGCCTCGTTGCCGAAGCGTTCGCCGTTGGCGTTCACGCCCAGCTGGCTGTAGATGGTGATGGCGGAGGTATCCGTCAGGGCAGACAGTTCAGGATCCACAGTGGTGGCATACAGAGGGGTGGAGAACACGTCAAAGGTGCCTGCGCCCACAGCCAGTGCCATCAGGAAGCCGTCGCCGGTGTGGCTTACGGCGCTGGCAGGAATCAGGCCTGCACGGTGGAGCTTGGGGCTGTACTTCTCCACCAGCTCCTCATTCTGGGAGATGCCGCCGGTGGCCAGCACCACGCTCTTGGCATGGAAGGTGATTTCGGAATCTTCCGTTTCAGCCACGGCGCCGACCACAGCGCCGGTGTCATCCGTCACCAGAGATACGCCGGTGGTGTTCAGCCGCAGGTCAACCCCTGCATTGGTGCACACCTTCACCAGCATGCTGATCAGGCCTGCGCCACCGCCGTTGGCCAGTGCCATGGGATAAGTGGTGGAAGCCGCATAGGGCTCAGAGGAGAATTCCACGCCGCTTTCCACCAGCCAGTCAACGGTCTTGCCGGTTTCAGCCACAACGCTCTCCAGACGGTCATAGTCCGGATAGCCGCTGTCTACGCCGGAGGAAGCCATCTTGGTGTGCCAGTAAGCCATAACGGACTCCAGATTGTCGCTGTCCAGCCGGTTGTTGGCGAACAGCTCGGAGCCTACGCACACCAGAATGCCGCCGGCCAGGTTGGTGGTGCCGCCGGCAGCGGACATCTTATCGATGACCACCACGTTGGCGCCGTTCTGCTTGGCAGCCAGGGCAGAGGTGAGGCCGGCCATGCCTGCGCCGATGACCAGCACGTCGGTGGTCTCTTCCACAGGGGTCTTGGTCACTTCAGCCACGTCGGCAGCAGCCTTGTAATCATCGGGATTCACACCGGCGCTGACCAGTGCGGCTTCCACAGCCGCCAGAATGCCCTTGCTGGTCAGGGTAGCACCGGCCACGGTGTCCACATTCAGGCTGTTGGCATCCACAATCTTGCCGGGCATTTCCGCCACGGCGGGATCGCTGACCCCGGCGTCGTCGTCGTTCTTGGTCACTTCCACCGCCACGATTTCCTTGGCGTCGTTCAGGGTTACAGAGACTTCGATGGAACCGGTGCCGTTCTTGCCGTCGCCCACGCCGGTGTAGGTGGTGTCTGCAAAAGCAGGCAGCACCAGCATGGTTGCCATCATGCAGGCGGCAAGGATCAGAGAGAGAACCTTCTTCATAATTAAAGAGCTCCTTCCTTTTCCCCAGAAGATTCAATTTTTTGAACCGTTATTATTTTATCATTTTTTTAACAAATTGCAACAGCCTGAGGGACAACTTTTTGAAACTGGTCATAAAGGGGAAGAAACCGGAAGTTTCTGATTGCTTCCTTCGGCATTTTTCCGTTCCTGTGGTAGCAAAAAGGTTGAAAGCTGTGCTATAATGGAGATATTTCGAGGGAAAGGTCGTATCCTGCGCATGGGAAAGAAATCACTGAAGGAATCTGTTGCCGAGCTGTTCGTGGATGTATGGAACGTGCCCAATGTGCTGACCATGCTGCGAATCCTGCTGATCCCTGTGTTTGTGGTGCTCCATGCCAAGGGGCTGAGCAAGTGGGCGCTGGTCGTGTTCCTTCTTGCCAGCTTTACGGACTTTCTGGACGGGTATCTGGCTCGGAAGAATAACCAGATTACCGCCTTCGGCAAACTGATGGATCCTTTGGCGGATAAGGTGATGGTGTGCACGGCACTGCTGTGTCAGGCCATCGGGGGCGCCATCCCCTGGGTGGCCTTCGGGGTGGTGCTGGGCAAGGAATTGCTGATGGTGCTGGGGGGTGTGGTGATGCTCCGCCGGGGCGTAGTGGTGTACAGCAACATGTGGGGCAAGGTGGCTCAATGCATGTTCATTCTGGCACTGGTGATGAGCTTCTTCCACGAGGAATTCCTGGCATGGGGCGTGCCTCTGGACAGCATTGTCCTGTGGGCGTCCGTGGCGCTGACCCTGGTGGCTATGCTGGTTTATGCGGTGCAGGCCGCCAAGCAGCTGCGGCATAAGTAATACAGAGAGGATCTTGCAATATGAGCAGACTGGGTGATTTAATCCGCACCGAACGGGTACGGCAGAAAATGACGCCGAAGCAGGTGGCGAAGAAGTGCGGCGTCAGCGAAAGTTATCTGCTGGCGGTGGAAGCCGGCACACGGATTATTGCCGATGATCAGGCACGGCGGATCCTGAAGACCATCGGCCTGCGGGAGCAAACCGAGGCGGACTTCTCCCTGGACGATATTGCCGCCACGGTGGATCTGGCGCAGGTACAGCCTCAAATGGCCAAGCAGATGGCCAAGCCCAAGGTGCGGCCGGCGGAGGCGGAAGTGGTGGCCTCCACGGACGAGAAGGATCCGGCCGTAACGGGCAGCGTGTGGCTGGATGCCTTGACCAGCGTGCTGAAGCGGGTGCCGGTGATGAACGCCGTGATGAAGCCGGTCAGCTACCGGCTGCTGCCCATTGAAAACGGCATGATCGAGGGGGCGAAGCCGGACAAGGTGTTCTACTTCCTTGCCCCGGACGCCAGCATGCGGGGCTTCCGCATCCATGCCGGGGATGTGGCGCTGACCGTGCCTGCCCAGAGCCCCATTGACGGCGCTGTCATGCTGGTGGAGTACGACGGGCACCGGGCACTGCGGAAGGTGAAGGTAATGGAGCGCTTTCAGGTGCTGCTCCAGTCCTTTGACCGGGAGTATGATGCTAAGACCCTGCAGCTCAGCGAGGTGAACTTCCTCGGCCGGTGCGTCCGGGTGGAGTTTGATCTATAAAATAGGAAATGCAGAAAACAGGAGGGTATGACTGATGAAGGATGCTCATTGCGGATACTGTGCTCGGGGAGAGCTGCTGGATGCCTTCGGAATTGTGATTTGCGAGCTGAGCGTCAGCACGCTGATTCTCTTCAAAGAACAGAGCCACCCGGGTCGGTGCATTGTGGCCTACAAGGATCATGTGAGCGAAATCGTTGACCTGACCGATGAAGAGCGGAATGCCTTCTTTGCGGATGTAAACCGGGCTGCCAAGGCCATTCACAAGGCCTTCCACCCGGATAAGGTGAACTACGGCGCCTACGGGGACACGGGCTGCCACCTGCACATGCACCTTGTGCCCAAGTACAAGGACGGCTATGAGTGGGGCGGCGTGTTTGCCATGAATCCCGGCAAGACCCTGCTGACGGATGCGGAGTATGCCGAGATGATCGAAAAGATCAAGGAAAATCTGTAAGAAAGCGAAGTACCCTTCCAGCCGTCTTGTGCCGGGAGGGTCTTTTTGTACAAGCGTATGAAATACCGCATAGGAGAAATGGCGGAGTTCTTCGGGCTGACCAAGGAGGCCATCCGCTACTACGAACGAAAAGGCATTGTGAACAGCACCCGGGACGAACAAACCGGGTACCGCTACTACGAGCGGGACGAAATCACCACCCTGAAGCAGATCCGCACCTACGAAAGCCTGGGTTTTTCCCTGGAGGATGCCCAGACCATGGTGGTGGAAACCACCTTCCCCGACATGGAGGAGCGGCTGGAAGATAAAATCCGGGAGCTGAAGAAGAGGGAGGAAGCCATTGCCCGGATGCATCAGGAGCTGGAGCGTCAGCAGCAGTGCATTGCCGCCTACAAGGCCGGGAGAAAATCCCTGCAGATGGTGCCGGAAACCTACTTCTGGCACCGTGTGCCGGACGAAGCCAGTGCCTCCACCGAGGCGGAAAAGGAGAAGATTGCCCGGGAGCGCAGCGAGGAAAAACGCTGGGTGGATGCCATGCCCCCGGTGACGCTTTCCGCCATGTATTATGATCGAAACCTGCAGCATGCCTTTGTGTTCGGCTCCACCCTTTCCCGGGAGAAGGCGGAAGCATTGCAGCTGCCCCTGAGCTGCGCCGTGCTGCTGCCCGGTCGGCTGTGCGCCGTCGGGTACGCCAAAGCGAGATTGGGGGATCCTCCGGACATTTCCGATTTGCTGGCTTGGACACAAGGGCAGGGTTATCGACTCTGCGGAGACATCTACTCCAACATCTGCATCGTATACCGCAACGAAGACGGTGAACGGTGGGGCGTGCACGAATTCTTCCTGCCGGTGGAAAAGGAGGAAGAGGATGCCGTCTCCTCCTCTTCAAATGCGGACAAAGTGAATAATTTGTGAAAAAATTGAACAAATGATGACCGAACCCCCTTGACAGTAAAGCCGCTTTACCCCCTATAATTGTTAAAGCGACAGCAATGTTGCTGTCTGGACAAAAGAAAGGGGAAACAACATGAAGCAGAAGATCATTTCCCTGGGTCTGGCCATGATGCTGGCAGTGACGCCTTTCGCCACCGGCTGCGCAGAAGGCTTTACTCCGGGCGACTATGAAGCCACTGCACAGGGCTTTGGCGGCAATGTCACGGTGAAGATCACCGTGGACGATTCCACCGTAACGGCTGTTCAGGTAACCGGCGAGGGTGAAACCCCCGCACTGGGCGGCGCAGCCATTGAGGGCTACAACACCTCTCTGGTGGGCGTAACCGATGCGGACGCCGTGGAAGTTACCTCCGGCGCAACCGTGACCAGCACCGCCGTGAAGGCTGCCTTTGCTGACGCACTGGCACAGGCCAAGGGTGAAGCTGTGGCCAATGATGCCGCCATTGCCTTCACCGCAGGCACTTATACCGCCTCCGCTAAGGGCTACAACGGCAATGTCACGGTGAACGTTACCTTCTCCGATACCGCCGTTACCGCCATCGAAGTGACCGAGTCCTCCGAGACCGCTCACGTAGGCGATGTGGCCTTTGAGCCCATGATCACCGACATGCTGGCTGCCAACGGCTCCGGCGTGGACAGTGTTTCCGGCGCAACCTTCTCCAGCGCTGCTCTGCGTGCTGCCGTGAACGACGCTGCCGAGCAGGCACAGTGCACCAACCTGAGCGCCTTCAAGGCAAACACCGTGAAGCACACCGCTCAGGATCCCATCGAAGAGACCTATGACGTGGTCATCGTGGGTGCCGGCGGCGCAGGCATGACCGCTGCCGCACAGGCTGCCCAGGACGGCAATACCGTTGTGGTGCTGGAAAAGAACGCGGAAATGGGCGGCAACACCCTGGTTTCCGGCGGCGCTTTCCAGTCCGTTATGTCCTACCTGGTATGGGATGCTTCTGATCCCGATGCCACCACGGGCGTGAACCCCATTGACGGTCAGACCTACGACAAGGTGAAGAACGATGCAGGCCGTATCGACACCCTGAAGACCATCCTGACCTGGTCCGAGGAGCCCTTCGACGGCACCCTGGACGACGATCATCCCTTCGTGGCAGGCAACATTGCCCTGAACGCTGTCCGCGGCGTGCATGAGGAATACCTGCCCACCCTGCAGGCTCTGAAGCAGGAAATTCAGGCTTACCTGGATTGGGCACAGCCCCAGCTGGATGCCGGCGTGGCAGAGACCCAGCTGACCCTGTTCTCCACCATCAACCTGCACATCTTCCAGACCTACTACGGCGGCCTCCGTCCCAATGCCGACAAGACCGATTGGGTATACGGCCGTTATGACCTGGTCAGCCAGTTCATCGAAGGCGGCCAGGAAATCAAGGAGTGGCTGGTAAGCCAGGGCGCTATCTTCGACTACACCAAGCAGTCCACCCTGATCGGCTGCCTGTGGCAGAGAGAAAATGCTCCCGTGGGCGGCGTTGTGGACGGTGTTGAGTACTCCGGCAAGTGGGGCGCTTACTTCGCCGTGCCTTACAACACCATGGTTACCGCCAACGAGAACAACAAGGTGATGCTCCGCACCACCGCCAACGAGCTGATCGTTGACGAAAACGGCCGTGTTACCGGCGTGAAGGCCACCATGTATGACGGCACCGAAGTGACCATGCACGCCACCAAGGGTGTCATCCTGGCCACCGGCGGCTATGCAGCCAACATCGAAATGGTGCAGGAGACCAACACCTACTGGGACGAAAGCTACATCGCTGACAACATCGGCACCACCAACCGCTCCTCTCTGACCGGCGACGGCATCACCATGGCTGTGGCTGCAGGCGCTGCCACTGAGGGCGAAGGCTGGACGCAGATGATGCCTCTGGGCTGGGTTGACAACGGCAACCTGTCCGGCGGTGCAGGCGAAAATGTTATCTTCATCAACGCTGCTACCGGCAAGCGGTATGTGGACGAATCCGCCGAGCGTGACGTGCTGTCCGAGGGCGCATTCGAAAACAGCATGAGCAAGGAAACCGCTGAGAAGCTGGGTCTGAAGTATGTGCCCGGCATCTATGTGGAAGTTTCCAACACCGGTGTTACCGCCGGTGCAGGCGGATTCAACAACACCCAGCAGGATGTTGAAGGCCGTATGTACTTCATGACCGTGGAAGAGCTGGCTGAGAAGCTGGGCTGCGATGCTGCTACCCTGCGCAAGACCATCGAAGACTACGATGCTTACGTCATGGGCACTGCCGACACCCTGGAAGTGGAAAAGCTGTCCGTCCGCGGCACCGTGGGCAATGTGGAGCAGGATGAAAACGGCAAGTATCTGCCTGAGACCTATTCTCTGGATCAGATTCGTGTCCGCTTCATGGCTCCTTCCACCCACCACACCATGGGCGGCGTGATGGTTGACACCAACCGTCACGTGCTGAATGCAGACGGCAATGCCATCGCCGGTCTGTACGCAGCAGGCGAAGTCACCGGCGGCATCCATGCCGGCAACCGTCTGGGCGGCAACGCTATCACCGAGATCATCGTGTCCGGCCGTGTTGCAGCACAGGCTATCACCGAGGACAACAAGTAATTCCAAACATGCAAAGGGGTCTGCATCGAAAGGTGCAGACCCCTTTTTTATGTCGGGGTGATTCACACGATAGAAAGAGAGGGATGTTTTGATTGTTAATTTCAAAGCAACACTTTCCAAGTGCAAACTTTTGGTGTATGATATAAACGGGAAGAGTTGGAAAGTCCCACGGGCGATAGGTTCGCCTGCACGATGATTTTATGATAAAGTGAGGTCGATCAAAGGATGACTGCAACACCGCTGCGGAAAACGAAGATCGTTTGCACCATGGGTCCCAATCTGTTCGAAAAGGGACTGGTTCGCCAGTTGATGCTGTCCGGCATGGACGTGGCACGGTTCAATTTTTCTCATGACACCCATGAGAATCATTTGAAGCGGTACAAGGAAGTCTGCCGCCTGCGGGAAGAGCTGGGGCTGCCCGTGGCCACCATGCTGGATACCAAGGGTCCCGAAATCCGCACAGGGGACTTTGCCGATGGCAAGGTGGTGCTGGATGCAGGTCAGCTGTTCACCCTCACGACGGAGGATGTGCTGGGCGATGAGACCCGTGTGTCCGTCACCTACAAGAACCTGCCCCGGGACGTGCGCCCCGGCAGCTCCATCCTCATTGACGACGGTCTGGTTGGCCTCACCGTGGAGCACGTAACGGATACGGAAGTGTGCTGCCGGGTGAACAACGGCGGTGCCATCTCCAATCACAAGGGCGTAAACATTCCCGGCGCTCATCTGTCCATGCCCTTCGTCAGCCCCAAGGATCGGGATGATATTCTCTTCGCCGTGGAAAACGGCTTTGACTTCATCGCCGCTTCCTTCACCCGGAATGCGGACGATATTATGCAGATTCGTCACATCATGCAGGAGAAGGGCTGCGACTCCATCCGCATCATCGCCAAGATCGAGAACATGGAGGGCGTGCAGAACATCGATGAAATCCTCCGTGTGGTAGACGCCATCATGGTGGCTCGGGGCGACATGGGCGTGGAAATCCCCCTGGAAGACGTGCCTGCCCTGCAGAAGATGCTCATTAAGAAGTGCGTGGCCGTGGGCAAGCCGGTCATCACCGCCACCCAGATGCTGGACTCCATGATGAAGAACCCCCGCCCCACCCGTGCAGAAGCCACCGACGTGGCCAACGCCATTTATGACGGCACCAGTGCCATCATGCTCTCCGGCGAAACCGCTGCAGGCGCCTATCCTGTGGAGGCTGTGGAAACCATGGCCCGCATCGCCCTGCGCGCGGAGGCGGATATTGACTACATCGCCCGCTTTGCCAGGATCCAAAGCCAGGGCAGCCCGGACGTAACCGGCGCCATCAGCCACGCCACCGTCACCTCTGCCAACGACCTGAAGGCCAGTGCCATCATCACCGTGACCAAGTCCGGCCAGACCGCGCGGGTCATCTCCCGCTTCCGTCCCAACTGCACCATCGTAGGCTGCACCACCAGCGAAACCGTATGGCGTCAGCTGAACCTGAGCTGGGGCGTTGTGCCGCTGATCATTGACGAGGAAGAGAACACGGACGACCTGTTCGAGCATGCGGTGAACGCCGCTCAGCATGCCGGCCTCATCAAGGATGGGGAACTGGTGGTGCTGACCGCCGGCGTACCCCTGGGCATTCCCGGCACCACCAACCTGATGAAGGTGCATGTGGTGGGTCACATGCTGGTGAAGGGCACGGGCGTCAGCGGCGATGCCATTACCGCTCCCCTTGTGGTGACAGAAAACTATGAAGATGGCAAGGAAATCTTCTCCACCGGCGACATTCTGGTGTGTCACCAGACCACCAAGGAGATGCTGCCCCTGGTGCGGAAGGCTGCCGGACTGATCCTGGAAGACGCTGACCCGGAAGGCCACGGCGCCATTGCCGGCATGAGCCTGGATATTCCCGTGATCATCGGTGCCAAGAACGCCACCTCCATCCTGAAGACCGGCGCTGTGGTTACCATGAACGGCAAGACCGGCACGGTCAGCTGCAACTGAGGCACAGGCCATGGAGACGATCCTGATGGAACCCGGCCGCTATGCTGACCGGCACGCCCTTCATGAAGCCCTGCGCCGTATGCTGGCACTGCCTGACCACTACGGCATGAACGCTGATGCCCTCCATGACTGTCTGGCAGAGCGCCCTCAGCCCGTGAACGTGTGGGTGCTGGGACATGCCGAGGGGGATACGGCCAAGGCTTGGGCGGCCTGCGTGCAGGTGTTTGAAGACCTGGGCGGGCAAGTGAAACAACTGTAATCAAACAGGGATGCTGTGAAACACGTACTTCACAGCATCCCGTTTTTTATTCTTCTTCAACAGTCCACATATCCGGGGCGTTCTCCGTCAGCACATAGCCCCAGGCATCCGCTGCATGGAGCTCCGCCTGCTCCGGCAGGGCAAAGACCATGCCGCCCTTGGCCGCATCATACCGCCACACAGGACACAGCCGTCCATCTGCCGAGGCTACGGCAGTGCCGGCAGCAAGGGTCACATTTTCGTTGCCGAAGGCATCCGTCAGGGTGGTGTCCTCCGCCAAGGTGAAAGCGTTCTTCACGGCGGACACAGGCTCGCCGCCCACGTGCTTCAGCAGCATGAAACCGGTGCTGCCGTCCTGCACCCGAACGTGAGCCCAGTTGCTGTTCACCCCAAGGATCTCCACCACCGTGCCGGTGGGATACTGGGCGAGGGCGTCGCTCTTTTGATCCGGCTCTATGCGCAGGTTCAGGGTGCTGTCGTTTTCAGGATCCACCACCGCAAGGGGCGGCAGCATCTCTGGCACGGCAGAAGCGTCCGTATCCAGGAAGGAGCGCATCATCCACCCGGTGTAGCCGTAGATGCTGACCCGCATCCACCCTTCATCCGCCGGAGGGGCGTACAGCTGCTGCGCCTTCACGCCTCCGAAATACTTCCCCAGGGTCTGGGCTTTGGTGGAGGGAGACTGGCGCAGGTTCAGCCGGTTTTCCCGGACATCGCTGGTGATCCATACATCCCCCGCCGAAACGGACGCCGCCGGCAGATACCCGGTCTGCCCGTCCGTCAGCTCCACGTGGAGGTACTCCCCATCCGCCGTAATGCCCAGCACACGCACCTGAAAGTGCACCCCCAGCAGGGCCAGGGAGGACGCGTCCGCCTTGGGGGCATCCAGCAGGGAACAATACTTGCCCACCAGCGGCGAGGGAATGGTAATCTCCCCCTGCAGCTTGGAAGCACCATCCTCCGAAGCCCCGGCAAGGAAATGGGATTCCTCCGTCCAGCCGGAGAAGCTGCCGCCGAACTCCAGCTTTACATAGCCGCTGCCCTGATCCAGCACCTGGGCTTCCACCCCGGCAGCGTAGTAGCCCACCACCGTGCTGCCGGCGGATGGGGCGGCGTACAGGGTCACGGGAAAATCGGCACCGCTTCCGGCGGTCACCCCTCGGGAAAGATCCTGCTCAGCGGATGCGGCGGCATTGGTCTGGGCTGCCAGCAGGGTGCGGGGGAATTCCTCCTCCACAAAGCCGGACAGGGTGGTTTCCTGGGGATAGAAGACGGTCTCCTCATTCCAGTACAGCTGATGATCGTCCACCACCACATTGGCCACAGGCAGCAGGGCACGGGTCAGGCGCCAGGTGTCTCCTTCCGCCTGCCAGGTGTACCGCACATCGGTATAGATCAAGTCAAACTGCTCCGAACCGTCATAAGCGGCAATGTCTGCCTTGCTCCACTCCTCTGCCAGTGCCTGATTCCACACCTGCGGAGGCTCATCCTGCCGGAGAGCCTGCCGGGAATAGGCGGCCTGCCAGGCGTCTCCTTCCCCCTGGAACACCGCCAGCAGATACCCGGCATCGTCCCGGGCAACAGCCGCCCCGTAGGCGGAAGCCCCGTCCCGGATGGCCAGGTAACCCTCCACCGGACTGGCCGAAGCCAAGGGCGTATCCGCCACGGCGGAAGCAAGCGCCTCCGGCCAGGTATCAGCGAAGGCATAAATGGCCGTCTCCCCCTGACAGGAAAGGGGCAGCAGGCAGAGCACCGCCAGCAGCAGACGGAAAAGCAATCGTTTCATACAGCACCCCCAAAGAAATCCTCAATACAAATCCACGGTATCGTAAAATCATCCGTACAATAAACGAAAGCGCAAGGGAAAATGCTCCCTTGCGTCACGTATTTAGTCTTGCAGCACGAGAATGCCCTCCGCCTTATCGTGGGCGAACTCCTCTTCCATTCCTCGGAAGAAGGCATCCCGCTGGCAGGTACCGTGGTGCCCGGGCACTGCCCATTGGAAGTCCAGCCGATCCAGTGCTCCCATCAGATCCGCCCGGCGGTTGGCATGCCAGCAGGGCGGTTCGTGGTGCAGATCCTTATAGGCAATATCCCCCAGGTACACCACCCCGTCCTCCGGGATGAAGACCACCACGCTGTCCTCCGAGTGGCTGTTGTTCAGCCGCATGAGCCGAGCATGCACCCCGCCCAGATCCAGCTCCAGGAATTCATCAAACACAATGTCCGCCGCCCGCACCCGGATGGTCGTGGGATCCGGGTACTCCTTCAAAATGAAGGAATGGCAGAACAGAATATCCTCCCGGGTATCCAGCCGCTGCTGCATCTTCTCCGGCGTCCATGCCCAGTGCTGCATGGCCAGCAGCGCCTTTTGCGCCTTTTTGCAGGCAATCACCGGCGCATCCGTTGCGCACAGGCCGTAGGTGTGATCCCAGTGGCTGTGGGTCACGGCTGCCAGCTGTTCCCGGGGAAGCCCTTTTTCGTCAAGGGCGCGGTGCATCAGCGCCATATGGTCGGGGCTGTTGCCCCCGTCCACCAGCAGGGCAAAGCGATCTCCCCGCACGTACCCCAGGGAGGGACGATCCGTCCGCTCATCAAAGGGAAGCTCATAGCAACGCTCCGTGATCTGCTGCAGCATGAAAACACACCTCCGAGGATAGTATACCAGCATGCACAGTGAATGGCAAGGGCGTTAGTCATGTTTAATACAACAATAATACAACTTCCGAAACTTTTTTCTGAAAAGGAGGAATAGCCTGAATTTCGGAGAATCTCATAGGGTGTAGTGATTAGATACGACCTGCCTGAGGCGGGAAGCTGAGGAGGTATGTTTGATGATTCATTTCGGTACCGGCGGATGGCGTGCCATTATCGGTGATGACTTTATCCGGGTGAACATTCAGCGGCTGGCGCTGGCCGTGGCACGGCGGATGAAGGCAGAGGAATGCGACGGCCGGGGTTTTGTGATTGGTTATGACCGGCGTTTCCTTTCCCGGGAAGCGGCGGAATGGGTGGCGGAGATCATGGCCAGTGAGGGCATTCACACCCGGGTGATTGACCGGGAAGCCCCCACCCCCCTGATCATGTTCACGGTGAAGGATTATGGTCTTTATTACGGCATGGCGGTTACAGCCAGCCACAATCCTGCCCTGTACAACGGCATTAAGCTGTTCACCAAGGGCGGCCGGGATGCGGTGGAGGAGGTTACCAACGAAATCGGGGACGCAGCCAACGCCATCAAAGAAGAGGAGCTGCATCCCATCCCCTATGCCAAGGGCATTGAAACCGGGCTGATTGAAGAGATCAATCCCCAGAACGCTTATCTGGACAGCATTATCCGTGCAGTGAACATGGATGCTATCCGCAGCCGTGGGCTTCGGATTATCCTCGACCCCATGTACGGCGTCAGCCGCACCAGCCTGCAGACCATTCTGCTGACGGCACGGTGCGACGTGGACGTGATTCACGAGCGGCATGACACCCTGTTCGGCGGCCGTCTGCCTGCCCCAAACGTGGATACTCTGGGGGCTTTGCGTGCCTCCGTGCAGGAGAATCATGCGGACATCGGCATTGCCACCGACGGCGATGCGGACCGGCTGGGCATTATTGACGACAAGGGTCGGTTCATTCATCCCAATGAGATTCTGGTGCTGCTGTACGACTATCTGCTGCGGATCAAGGGCTGGCACGGCTGTGCCGTGCGGAACCTGGCCACCACCCATATGCTAGACAAGGTAGCGGAAGCCTACGGCGAGAAGTGCTATGAAGTGCCTGTAGGCTTCAAGTACATTTCCTCCGCTATGGAGGAACACGGTGCGGTCATCGGCGGCGAATCCAGCGGCGGCCTGACCGTGCGGGGGCACATTCAAGGCAAGGACGGCATTTACGCCGCTGCCCTGCTGGTGGAGATGCTGGCCGTAACCGGCAAGAAGCTGAGCGAGCTGGTAGAGGATCTGTACAAGCGGTACGGGCATCTGGTGATGCTGGAGTTTGACTGGCCCTTTGACCAGGACATGAAGGATCGGCTGCAGCAGATGCTGATGGTGGACAAGAAGCTGCCTGAGTTCAGCGAGGAGATCACCTCCGTCAGCTACATGGACGGGGTGAAGGTTCGCTTTGCCGATGGCTGGCTCATCGCCCGGTTCTCCGGCACGGAACCCCGGCTGCGGATCTTCTGCGAAATGCCCTCCTCTGCCCGGGCTCGGGCACACGTGAAGACCATGGCCGACTTCTGCGGCCTGAAGATGAAAGAAGAGGAGTAACGTATGTTTTTGCGAGAGGGAAGCTTTTGTGTCAAAAGCTCCCCTCTCGCGCTCTCCCCGAAAACCAGCTATAAACAAGCTTAAATTTGCGGGAGGGAAACTTTTATGCTAAAAGCTTCCGCAACCTCAATCGTCGCAAGCTGCGCTTGCTCGTTTCGGTTGATGCGTTCGCGGCTGCTTTATGCGCCACTGGCGCATAGCCGCTCACTTACCTCTCGCGCTCTCCCCGAAAACCAGCTGTAAACATGGAGCACCCCCCATCTGGGTTTATGATACCCTGCGCTGTTCCCTCAAGTGAATAGCTTTTTCTATTCCCCAAAACACATGCCAGCCGCCCCGAAGAACCGAGACGGCTGGTTTCCTTTGTGTGTAATTCAGACTTACATAACCTTTATGCCGCAGCCTTTTCCATCTTCTTTGCCTGCACCTTACGGAAGGTGTACAGGGCGATGAACAGCACGATGCCGATGATGGAGTACAGCTTGCTGGCGGTAATCGTCAGCACAATGACGCCGATATAGGCAATGCGCTCAAAGATGGTAATCTTTTGTTCGATGTACCCCTGCAGGGCAATGGCCAGCGAATAGCTGATGGCAAGGCCGGACAGCCAGGTCAGCAGGGTCTGAATATCAAAGGCAAAGTTGATATAGTCCGTGTTCAGGGTGAAGGCAAAGGGCAGCATGAAGCCCGTAATGCCCAGCTTCACGGCGGTAAAGCCCACGGTCATGGGGTTCTCGTCCGCAATGCCTGCTGCGGCATAGGAGGCAACGGCCACCGGGGGCGTAATGGCAGACAGGGAGGAGAAGTACAGCAGGAACAAATGGGCTGCCAGGGTGGGAATGCCCAGACCGGTGAGGGCGGGGGCGATGGAGGTTGCGCACACGATGTAGGCCGCCGTGGTGGGCAGACCCATGCCCAGGATAGCGCACACCACCATGGACAGGATCAGGCTGGGGATGAGCATGTTGCCGCCCAGCTGCACAATGAAGTTGGAGAACTTCAGTCCCAGACCGGTCAGGGAGAAGATGGCCACAATGATGCCGGCAGCGGCGCAGGCGCCCACCACCGTGCACAGGGACTTGCCTGCGGATACCATGCCCTGAATCAGGTCAGCGAAGGTCATCCGGTCATTCTTATCCAGGAAGCTGCACACGATGTTGGCCACGATGGACCAGATGGCTGCCACCATAGGGGTGGTGCCCACGCCCAGCATCAGCACCAGCAGCAGGATAATGGGCACAAACAGCTTAATGCCCTTCTTCACGGAGGTCTTCAGGTCGGGGATCATGTCCGGGGACAAACCCTTCAGGTTATGCTTCACGGCCTCCAAGTCCACCATCTTGAACAGGCACACATAGTACATGACAGCCGGCAGGATGGCGGCAATGCAGACGGTGGAGTAGGGTGTGCCCGTAGCGTCCGCCAGCACGAAGGCGGCGGCGCCCATGATGGGGGGCATGATCTGCCCGCCGGTGGATGCAACGGCTTCCACGGCGCCGGCGAACTTGGATTGGTAGCCGTTCCGCTTCATCAGGGGAATGGTGAAGGCGCCGGTGCTGACCACGTTAGCCACGCAGCTGCCGGAAATGGTGCCGAACAGGGCGCTGGCGATGACGGCCATCTTGGCAGGGCCGCCGCGATTACGGCCAGCCAGAGCAATGGCGATGTCCTGGAAGATCACGTCCGCATGGGACACGTTCAGATAGGCCGCAAACAGCAGGAACAGGTACACGTTATTGGCGGACGTACCGATGGGAGAACCGTACACGCCACGGTCGGAGAAGATGGCCAGTGCCACACGGCGCAGGCTGTATCCCCGGTGACCGAACAGGCCGGGAATCTGATCCCCGAAGAAGGCGTAAAGAATGGCGATGATGGCGATGATGGGCAGCACATTGCCCAGCACCCGGCGACCTGCCTCCAGCGTCAGCAAGGTGATGATGACGCCGAAGACCAGCAGTTCATCCGTCAGCTTGTTGTTCTGCATGTTGGAAACATAGGTCTCGTAATTGGTGATGACATAGATGCTGACGGCCAGGGTCAGCAGAATGCAGATCCAGTCAATGATCCTGAAGCATATGGTCTGCGCCTTCGTCTTTTCCTTCATCTTCCGCCCGAGGGGGTAGTAGAGGAAGATCAGCACCAGACCGATGAGCAGGTGCCATGCGTAAAACAGAATGCTGGGAATGGTGAAGACGGTAAAATTGCCGATATGCAAGAAGGCCGCAAAGATGGAAACTGCGATTACGATAGCCTGTACAAGCTTATCGTAGGCGATTTTCTTTTTCATGTTTATGCTGCTCCTTGTTGGAAAGTCAAAAACAATGCCGGACAAATTCGAGGGTACTCAGGGACGTTTTGCTTTTGAAAAAGGCTTCGTCCAAATGCATGGTCCCCATTTGGGCGAAGCTGTAGACCATTAGCAAACCTAGGGTGGCGTTGGAGGGCTCGCAAGCCCTCCAACTTTAGATCGGGAATCGGCGGCGTGTACGGCGATTCCCGAAGCAATCCGAAGGATTGCTTCCTTACACGACCGAACGGCCGGGAGAGAGGTGAAACCGTTCGACCAGTGAGGGCGTGAAAACCTCGGCAAAGTGGCAAAGCCACTTTGCCGAAAGCGAGATTACTCTGCGTATTCCGGGGGAATCAGGCTTTCCGGCACGTCAACGCCGATCTCCTTCAGGTAACGAACGGTGCCGGCGTGGAGCGGGCAGTTGTAATTCAGGATGTTCTCAGCGGTTACGTAGCTCAGACCCTTGTAGATCTGCAGCAGTTCTTCGTTGCTCTCCAGCAGGGTCTTGGTCATCAGGTACACATAATCCGCAGGAACGTCGGAGCTGGTCACCAGCATGTTCCATTCGGACACGGTGAGCAGGTCTTCCGTCACGCCCTTGTAGGAGCCGGCAGGCAGCACGGCCTTGCTGTAGAAGGGATAGTTCTCGCACAGGAAATCCTGCTCTTCTTCCGTCAGGCCTACGAAGGTCAGGTCATTGCTGGCTTCCAGCTCTGTAATGGCGGAGAAGGGAGGCAGGGAGAACAGCACAGCCACGCCTACGCTGCCGTTGCCCACGGCGGATGCGGTAGCGCTGTGACCATCGTTAAAGATGGAGGAAGGGGTGATGTTCATCTTGCCGAAGGCTTCCCGCAGGATGCTGTCCATGGCAGCGCCCTTGGAGCCCAGACCCACGATCTTGCCGTTCAGGTCGGTCAGCTTGGTTGCGCCGGTGGACTTCAGGGAGTAGATGGTCAGGTAGGAAGGATACAGGGCTACCATGCCCCGGATCTTGTCCATGGCGCCGCCGGTCCATTCGGCTTCGCCGGCCACGGCTTCTGCAATGGCGGAGGTCATGCTGATGCCCAGCTCGGCCTCGCCGTTCTGGATCAGGGTCAGGTTGGCGGTGGAGCCGCCGGTTTCCTCAGCGGTCATGACGAAGAAGTCAGGCAGTGCGTTATTCAGCACGGTGGCAATGCCGCCGCCAACCAGGTAGAAGTTGCCGCCGGAAGAGCTGGTGCCCAGGGAGTAACGGAGGGGCTTGGAAGGCGGGGTAATTTCATCAGCCTGAGCAAATGCCGTTACGGAGAACAGCATGGTCAGCGCCATCACCAAAGCAACGATCTTTTTCATGAAAATTCCTCCTCTTTTATGCAAACGGTAACGCTGCCTGGGACCATCAGACCGCATCATTCAGTGGAACCAGAAATACACGAACGGCACGGAAGGCACGTCCGGCACGCATGCCGCCGCCCATCACATGGCCGCCTGCCGTAGCGCAGCTGGCATGGATGTGAATGAACAGCGGGCTTGTCTTATCCGGGTACACGGCCAGCAGAGCCGGATCAACGCATTCCCGGCGCATGATCTCCCCGGTGAAGGAGAGCAGCTCTGCCGCATCGTGACAGGGGGTCACGCCGGTTTTCAGGGGCAGTTCATTTTCGATGGGTGCGGTAAATTCCATGCCGATGACCGAGCCGATGGCCGCAGGGATCATGACGCTCTGCCAGCCCTTTTCCATGACGTAATCGGCAATCACCTGACGGATATCCTCGCCGCTTTTCACGGTCACTTCGAAAATCTCCGGCATTTCTCAGCCCTCCACTTTCTTCATGGCCTGGCTGGCGGCAATGAGGATGGGATCATACACAGGGGCAACAGGGGGCGCGTACACCAGATCCAGCTCGTTGATTTCCCCTACGGTCATGCCGCAGGTAATGGCGGTGGCGAACACGTTGATGCGGCCGGCAACGGACTCGCTGCCGATGGCCTGGGCTCCCAGGAGCCGGCCTGTCTTCTTATCCAGAATGAGGCAGATGGTATTGTCCCGGCTGCCCGGATAGTAGGAAGCCCGATCCCCCTTGGTGATGACGGAGGACGCCGCGTCATAGCCTGCGGCCTTGGCCTGGGTCAGGGACAGCCCCGTGGCGGAAATGTACAGGTCAAAGGCTTTGGTGACCATGGAGCCCAGCACACCCTTGAAGGTTTCATGCTCCCCTGCCAGGTTGCCGCCGGCAATCCGTCCCTGCTTGTTGGCTGTGGTGCCCAGGGGCACATAGACGGCGCCGCCGGTGATGCGGTTCTTCATCTGCACGCAGTCGCCGCAGGCCCAGATGCAGGGATCGCCGGTGCGCATTTCATCATCCACAACGATAGCGCCCTTGATGCCCAGGGTCAGGCCTGCGTCCCGTGCCAGATCGCTGGCAGGAACAACGCCGATGCTCATCAGGGCATAGTCCACAGGGGTTTCTTCCCCGTTCGACGCACGAACGCCGCAGACACGGCCGTCCTTGGTCAGGAGTTCCTCCACCCCGGCGTTCAGGTGCACATGCACCCCGTGGGCGGTGAGGGTATCCAGCACGGTCTGGGAGAAGCTTTCGTCCAGGAAGGGCAGCAGCCGGGGCATCATCTCAAACAGATGCACCTCCACGCCGCTGTTGGTCATTTCCTCTGCCACTTCAATGCCGATGAAGCCGCCGCCGATAATGGCCGCCTTCTTCTGCGCATGGCACTGGACAACGCCCTTCAGGCGAATGCCGTCCTCCACGGTGCGCAGGGTGTAGACTCCTTCCGCCTTTGCCCCGGGAATATCGGGAACAATGGGGCGGGCGCCGGTGGCAATGACCAGCTTGTCATAGCCTTGTGTGAAAACGTCTCCCGTGTCCAGATTCTTCACGGTGACGGTTTTTGCTGCCCGGTCAATGCCCGTTACCTCATGATGAATGAAGGTGGGCACGCCCCGCTTGCGGGTCATTTGATCCACGCTCAGGCTTACCAGATCATTGGGCTCCTTGATCATATCCCCTACGAAGTAAGGCAGACCGCAGGCGCCATAGCTGATGTAGCCCGATTTTTCAAACACGGTGATTTCCAGAGACGGATCCACCCGCTTGGCCTTGGAAGCAGCACTCAGGCCGGCGGCGGTTCCGCCGATGATAACAACCTTTTCAGCCACGATTTTCACTCCCTTCGGGGTAAACCTCGGCAAAGCCGCTTAGATTTCAATGGTATCGTTGCTGATGTGATACTTCTCGATGACGCCCATCTGGGTCATGGTCTCCTGCAGGTGCTCCAGCTTGGCGCCGGCATAGTCCTCATAGGGCTTCCGCAGGTGTCCGCCGGGCAGACCCAGCAGGTTCAGGGCAGCCTTGATCACCACCGGGTTGGAGAAGGTGTACAGCTCCTGCAGCAGGGGGAACCACTTGAAGTACTCCGTGCGGCACTCTTCGATGATGGTCATGTCCGTCCAGGGGCGGGAATACTTGGCGGCCTCCTCGGGGATGATGTTGCCGCCGATGTTGGCCGTGCCGGTGCCGCCCACTGCCAGGGTGGGGATGACAATGGAGTAGTGAGGATAGTCGCAGCACATGATCTTGACCTTGCCGCCGCACAGACGCTGTACCTGCACCAGCTGCTCCACGCTGGGCATAGCTTCCTTATCCACCACGAAGTTGGGATGCTTCTCTGCCAGGTACTGAATGGTCTCCGGCAGCACCTGCACGCCCAGACGGCTGGGGTTGTTGTAAATGCCGCAGGGGATCTTCACGCTGCTCATGCAGGTATCCAGATGGGTCTTTGCCGCATGCTGTGTAATGAGCACGTACGGAGGCACGGTGAACACCACGCCGTCTGCTCCCTCTGCCTCGCAGAACTGAGCAAACTCAACGCTGGCTTCCGTGGTCATGGAAGCGGCGCTGAAGAACACGGGTACCACCTTCAGCCCACGGGCCGCACGATCCTTCATGTAGGCAATAACGGACTTGACGATCAGCTTCTTTTCCTCAAGGGCCAGCAGGGTCACTTCGCCTGCGGAGCCCAGAATGAACAGCTGGCTGGAGCCGTACTTGATCTGACGGGCAATCAGCAGCTTAAAGCCCTCAATATCAATCTGATTATCATCCGTAAAGGGAGTCGGCATAGCAACCCAGGAACCTTGGAGATTCATCATGGTGTGTATCCTCGCTTTCATATTTTTTCTTGCTCATCTGTATGTTGAAAAAGGCAGAGCCTTTTCAGCCAAGACATCGGCAAACCGGCTTCGCCGATTCCCGATCCAGGGTTGGAAGGCTTGCGAACCCTCCAACGCCATCCGAAGTTTTTCCGCCGATTCAGTCCTCCAGCATAATGCGAAGGATTTCGATATCCGTGGCACGCATACCCTCACGACCCATGCGGCCGTAGCTCTTCAGGGTCTTTTCCGCATCCGCCTTCACCAAGCCTTCCCCATCGTGGAAGCCCCGGCGTTCGCTGGCCATGTGGTAGGCAAGGATTGCCGCATTGACGGAGGAGGCAATCTTCGCCGCACAGGAGGCCTTCGCCCCATCGCACACAATGCCGGATACATTGCCCAAGGTGTTGATGATGGTTTCCTCAATAACCTCATAGTCCGCATTGTTCAGGTAGGCAATGGCTGCCCCTGCCCCCACGGCGGCGGATACCGCACCGCAGTAGGCACTGAGCTTGCCCAGCTCGTTCTTCTGATAAATGGCAATTAGGTTGCTGAGCACCAGAGCACGGATCTTCTTGTCCCTAGTGACTTCCAGTTCCTCCGCATAGACCGCCACCGGCAGGCTGACGGTCATGCCCTGATTGCCGCTGCCGGAGTTGATCATCACCGGCAGCACACAGCCGTTCATCCGGGCATCACTGCCGGCGGCAGGCAGTGCACAGGCACGGGTGCGGACATCATCCCCGTAGTGAGCCAGCATGGTTGCGCCCACGTTGGCACCGTACTTATTGGAAAGACCCTCCCGGGCAATCTTCATGTTGCAGTCCACCTGACGCTCCATCAGGTCGGCCACGTCCTCCAGCTTCACCGCCAGGGCAAAATCATAAATATCCCGCAGGTTCAGCAGGGAACGATCCGTCTCCGTGGCGTTCTTGGCGGTGAGTCCCTTCTTGAAGAGCACTTCTCCGTTGTGCTCCATGCGCACAATATTCGTGTGGGCGAAGGCTACCTCCACCAGAGCGGATTCTTCCCCTGCCCGCATCTCCACAATGATCTGCAGGCTGGACACGCCCTCCAGCAGCTCCACGCTGCAAATCTTCTGCTTCAGCAGCTTCCGTGTCAGCTGAAGATCCTCATCGGTCACATCCACCAGAACCTCCAGCTTCTTTTCCGGGTTGCCGCCTACGGCACCCAGCACCGCGCTGGTTTCGATGCCCTTCATATCCCCCGTGGTGGGAACGATGACGGCCTTCACGTTTTTGATAATGTTGCCGGAGCACTTTACCGTGATGTGCTCGGGCAGCCTGCCCAGGATACTCCGCGCCTTGGCGGATGCGTAGGCAATGGCAATCGGTTCGGTACACCCCAGTGCGGGTACAATTTCTTCCCGCAGGATGGCTAGGTATTCATCGTACATATGCTGATCCATATACGACCTCCCGGAAGCATATTGTGGTTCTTTATTCCGTTATAGGTACAAGACGCCCTTGTCTGCCTCTATGGTACTCAGGAAAGACCTGCTATGCAATATGGAAGCAACAAATGTTTTGTATTAACTTTGTATCTTAGGTTACATTTTTGCCTGCTGAACATTGTGCATTGCCTTCTTTTTGTGATACAATAATCACTATCTTGATAGCAGGAGGGAGTTCCGGATGAAGCGGAAGGATTCTAATGTAACGCTGCCCATGTCAAACCCCAACGAGCTGCGCGACTTGATTGCCCAAAACGCCGTTGCATTAGAGATTCCGGCGAAGACGGTTTTTCTGCAGCCCGGCGACGTGCCGGAGGGTGTGTACTACATTGCCAGCGGCCGCACCAGGCACTATATGATTGCCCCGGACGGCACGGAGAAGATTCTCTATACCCTGTCCGCCGGCTGGTTTTACGGAGAGACCCCCTGTGCCCTTCACGATGTGACCGGGCTGTTTTCCAAGGCGGAGGTTAATTCCCTCCTGTACTGCATCCCCACCGACAAGTATCAGATGCTGCTGAAGGAAAGCCCCCTTTTCTGCGAGGAGATTCTCTTAAGCTACTCCAAGAAGATGCGCATTCTGCAGCAGGAGATTGCCAGCCTTGTGTTTACCCCCTGCAAGGATCGGCTGAAGCAGCTGTACTGCGCCACGGCGGATACCGGCCACGTGGTGGACGGGAGCTGGTACGACCTGAAAATCAACTACACCCAGTACGAAATCAGCACCATTGTGGGCAGTGCCCGGGTCACGGTCAGCAAGCTGATCAACGAGCTGTGCGCAGAGGGCTTTATTCGCCTGCTGAACAGGAAAACCCAAGTGAACATCCGGCTGTATGAGGCGGAAGTGGGGAGCGAGAGGGAATAACCCGGCGCCCAATCTCTACTTTTCTTCGACATCATCCGCCTTGTTATTCCCCGCGGGGGATGCTACCCTTTCCTTGGTCGGAGGGAAAACATGAAGGACTACGCATTCGGAAACCTGCTAACCGGTCTGCGCCTGGAGAAGGGCTATTCCCAGTTTCAGCTGGGACAGCTTGTAGGCGTGTCGGACAAGGCCGTGTCCAAGTGGGAAAACGGCAGCGCCAAGCCCCGCATGGCAACATGCTGCAAGCTGGCAGAGGTGCTGGAGGTATCCCTGGATACATTGCTTGCCGAGCAGGACAACAGGCAGGGTGCGGCTTCATGGGTTTCGCGAACCACGAAAAGGGAGAAGCAAATGAGTACGCGAAGGGATGAAGCCCCCGTTACACGGGTGGAACTGCACACAAAAACAGGCGCATCCGTCCTGGACGGCATCGGTTCGCCTGTGGATCTGATGGAAAGGATGGCCTGCTGGGGGCATGGTGCTGTTGCCATAACGGATTTTCACAGCATGATGAATCTTCCGCAGGCTCTTGATGCCGCCCGGCGAAAGGGGATCAAGCTAATCCCCGGCTGCGAACTTTGTCTGCATGGAAATGATGGGCAGGATACCCATGTGATGCTGCTGAGCAAGAGCAGCGAGGGCCTCAAAGGCCTGAATCATTTGCTGACGAGCAGCCAAAAGGATCCCTTTGGCGTAACCAAAGAGCTGATTATGCAATACCGAAAGGGCTTGCTGGTGGGCTGCTCCTGTGATCAGGGAGAGGTTCAGCAGGCCTTGCGCTCCGGTGCGTCGGAGGAGCAGCTTTATCAAATCGCTTCCTTCTACGATTATTTGGAAATTCAGCCGCCGGAGAACGAACCCATGGATCTGCCTCAGGCACGGAGCCTGATCCGGCGTGTGGTGAAGCTCGGTCAGACAGTCGGGAAACCTGTTGTTGCCGTAAGCAACGCCCATTATCTTGACCCGGAGGACAGCCTTTGCCGCAACATTCTGCTGTACAGCACAGGCCGCATTGAGCAGGATGCCGGAAAGCTGTACCTGCGAACCACCGATGAAATGATGAAGGCCATGGCTTTCCTCGGAGCAAAAACTTCCCGGCAGGTGGTCATTGATGCCTCCCGAGCCCTTGCGGAGCAGGTGGATGAGGACATTTCCCTTTATCCGCCCCGGCAGGATGCGCGCAGTCCCCTGCTTCCCTCCCTTCCCCATCAGGAGGAAACGGTTGCGAAGCTGGCATGGACGCAGACGCAGGCGCTGTACGGGGATCCCCTGCCTGCCTTTGTGCAGGAGCGTCTGACAACGGAGCTGGAACTGATCGGCAAACAAAACAGCTGGGTTCATTATCTCATTGCCCGGCAGATTGCCGAGGCCGTCCGCAAGCAAAGCAAAACCATATCTGTCCGAGGCGTGTGCGGTGCCTCCTTTATAGCATGGCTGCTGGGCATTACAAGCGTCAATCCCCTGCCGCCCCATTACATCTGCCCTTCCTGCCATCATACCTGGCTGGCGGAGGCGGATGCCTGCCGGGTAGGTGCGGATCTTCCGGCACAAGTCTGTCCTGTATGCGGCGAGATCTGCAGCGGGGATGGCGCGGATCTCTTCCCCGCATCCTGCTTCGGGCTTCAGGGCGAAAAAAGCCCCGACTTTGAACCGGATGTTCCCGGAACCTGTCAATCCCTTGTAGAAGAGCAGCTGGCGGCCCTGTTCGGCAAGGATCACGTGATTCAGGCGGGAGAGCCTGTGTTCCCCGACCGGGAAGAAATCAAAGGCTTCACCCGGCAGTATTTGACGGATCATCATCAATCGCCAAGCGAAGCAACCGTCAACGGGCTTACGGAAAAGCTTTTCGACTCCTTCTGCAGTCAGGTGATGCCGAAGGCCGGCCGCTATTTCATCATTCCCCGGGCATACAGCGCAGATGATTTTACGCCCTTGACCTATTGCCGACGGGAGAATGATGAAATTTGCGCCTGCACCCATTACGGTGCTTTCACCCTGTATCACGTCCTTTTGAAGTTTACCTGCTGCTATATCAACAGCCACCCCATGCTGGATCGGCTGCGGGAATTGACAGGCATTGACCCTGCCACGGTGCCGCTGGCAGATTCGCAGGCGCTGAGTTTGTTCCGCTCTCCTGACGCGTTAGGCACAACAAGCCGACGCATCCTGTGCGAAACGGGCACCTACGGCATTCCGTACTTTGACGAAGCAGCGGCACGGGAAATCCTGCCTGAGACACAGCCGCAGACCGTCAACGACCTGATCATCACGTTCTGCCTGCTTCACGGAACCGGCGTATGGTCCGCCGAAACGAAAGCGATGCTGCACGCCGGCAAGGTCACGCTGAGTGAGCTGCCGGCAGCCCGGGAGGACGTGATGCGCCTTCTGCTGCGCAAAGGTGCTGCCTATGAGACGGCGTATCAAATGATGGAGGATCTGGGCAGAAGGGGAAAATTCACCGATGCAATGGCAGCTGTTATGCAGCAGCACGGTGTAGATGACTGGTATATGGCCGCCTGCAAAAAAATTCGATACATGTTTTCGAGAGCCCATACGGCTGCCCTCGTGTCCAACGCCCTGCGATGCGCCTGGTTCAAGCTCCATCATCCCGAAGCCTTCTACACGGCGGCGCTTGAGCAATGGAAAGATGCCCTTCAGGACGGAGACACCGAAATGGATGAAGCGGAACTTCGAGTCGTCCTCTTGAGAGAACGAAACAAGCCGGTTCCCGAGCCATGGAAGACGCAAGACAGGCTGAGGGTCTTGGAACTGCTGCTGGAGAAAAAGGTGCGGCAGGGAGGGTGATGCCCGGTTTTCCACAGTTCTTCCCGGCCCTTGTCCTTTCTTCTCTTTTCTTAAAACGCCAACTTCCCCTCATCTACCCGATCCTTCTCCGTCACCTTCCGCAGCACCCGGCAGGGCACGCCGGCGGCAATGACCCCGGCGGGAATGTCCCGGTTCACCACGCTGCCGGCACCGATGACCGACCCGGCACCGATGGTCACGCCTCCGAGGATCACCGCACTGGCGCCAATCCACACGTTCTCCTCCAGGGTAATGGGGGCGGAAGTGCCGATGCCCCGGGCACGCTGTTCTCCATCGAGGGCATGGCCGGAGCAGGCCAGGCACACGTTGGGGGCGATGAACGCCCCTGCCCCGATGTTCACCGGAGAGGTGTCCAGAATGGAGCAGTTGTAATTAATCACCGTAAGCCCGTGGGTGTGAATGTTGAAGCCGTAGTCGCAGTGAAAATCCGGCTCGATGCCGGTCAGGGGATGGCAGGTGCCAAAGAGCTGCTGGAGAATGCCCCGGCGCTTTTCTTCCTCATCGGGAGAGGTTTGGTTGTACGCCCAGCAAAGCTTCTTGGCACGGCGGGAAAGCTCCCGGGGAAAGTTGGCATAGCCGCTGACATAAGGCTCGTTTGACTGCATAACGGAAAGTACGTCCATGGTGAATCCCTCGCTTCGTTTGATTTACACCTTTGCATCATACCACAAAAAGGAGCTTTTCGCCTGTGAAAACATCGTGGCGGGGGCTCCTTCATTTTTGTGCAAAACAGGCAGGAATCAGACCATTTTGGTCGAATAGAAAAGACAGAAAATCCTGCATATCATAAAGGAGGCATTCCTTATGGCAAAATTCCGTTTGTCTGCATTCGCCGATGAAGCAAGCCCCGTGCTGGATGAGCAGCTTCAGGCATTGAAGGAAGAAGGCATGGATCGCATTGAGCTCCGCGGTGTGGACGGCAAGAACTGCTCCGCCCTGACCCTGGAGGAAGCGGCCGAGGTCAAGAAAAAGCTGGACGCCGCCGGGGTGAAGCTTTCTGCCCTGGGTTCTCCCTTTGGTAAGGCACAGCTGGACGAGCCCTTCGACGAACATCTGGCATCCTTCAAGCACGGCTTGGAGCTGTGCAAGGTGCTGGGCTGCGACCGGATTCGCATGTTCAGCTTCTATCCCCCCAAGGGTGCCAAGCCGGAGGACTGGAAGGAAGAAGTCTTCCGCCGGCTGGACATCATGCTGGATCTTGCCGACAAGGCCGGCATTTATCTGGTGCATGAAAACGAAAAGGATATTTACGGCGACACCACCCAGCGGTGCGTGGAGCTGATGGAGAAGTATTATCCCCGCATGGGCTTCGTGTTTGACCCGGCCAACTTTGTGCAGTGCGGCATGAACACCGCCGAGGGCTACGAGCAGCTGAAGGACTATGTGACCTACATGCACATCAAGGATGCCTTCCTCAAGGACGGCGCTGTGGTGGCAGCCGGTCACGGAGACGGCCATGTGGCGGAAATCCTGAAGAAGGTGAACGCGGAGCACGACGGAGAGGTCATCCTGACGGTGGAACCCCACCTGACCGTGTTTGACGGGCTGAAGGATCTGCAGGGCGAACCTGTGACCCATCACGAAACCTACCCGGACAGCAAGACCGCCTTCCATGCCGCCGTCAAGGCACTGAAGGACATTCTGGCAACCCTGTAAAACGCTTGGGGAGGACGAATCATGCTTCGACTTGGCATTATCGGCGTGGGCAACATGGGCTCAGGCCATACGAAGAACATTCTGGAGGGCAAGTGCCCGGAAATCAAAATCACCGCCATGGCGGATCGGAAGGAATCCCGGCGCCAGTGGATTCATGAAAACGTGCCGGACGCGCAGGTTTTCACCGAAGGCAGCGACCTGATCGCCAGCGGCGCATGCGACGCTGTACTGATTGCCGTGCCCCATTATCAGCATCCCACCCTGGCCATTGACGCCTTCAACCACGGGCTCCACGTTATGTGCGAGAAGCCTGCCGGTGTGTACACCCTGCAGGTGCGGGAGATGAACGCAGAGGCGGACAAGCATCCGGAGCTGGTCTTCGGCATGATGTTCAACCAGCGGTCCAACTGCCTGTACCGCAAGATGAAGGAAATGATCGACGGGGGCGAATTGGGCGAGATTAAGCGGATGAACTGGATCGTCACCGACTGGTACCGCACCCAGTTCTACTATGATTCCGGCGCATGGCGCGCCACCTGGGCAGGGGAAGGCGGCGGCGTGCTGCTGAACCAGTGCCCCCATCAGCTGGATCTGCTCCAGTGGCTGTGCGGCCTGCCGGTGCGTGTCCACGCCTTCACCCACGAGGGCAAGTGGCATGACATTGAGGTGGAGGACGATGTAACCGCCTACCTGGAGTTTGCCAACGGCGCCACCGGTGTGTTCATTACCACCACGGGAGACGCTCCCGGCACCAACCGGCTGGAGATTACCGGCACCAAGGGTCGGCTGATCTGCGACAACAACGAGCTGGTCTATGACAAGCTGGGCGTGGACGAGCGGGAATGGTGCGTCACCTGCGACAAGGGCTTTGCCAAGCCTCCGTGCGAGCGTGTTTCTGTGGAAACCGACGGGAAGAACGAGCAGCACGTGGCCGTGCTCAACGCCTTTGCCGGGAAGATTCTCCACGGCACACCCCTCATCGCCGACGGCCGTGAAGGCATTCGGGGACTCATGCTGTCCAATGCCATTCACCTTTCCGGCTGGACAGGGGAAACCGTGTCCCTGCCCATTGATGAGGAAAAGTTCCTGAAGCTGCTGAACGAGCGCCGTGCCACCTCCCGTGCCAAGGAAGACCGGGACGTGGTGTCCGACACCTCCGACAGCTACGGCAGCAAGGTGACAAAGTAAAATTGCTCTGCGGCAGGCTTGAAAACCTGTTGGGACAAAATCCATCGGAAAATGAAACGCTCCCTTCGTGATCATGCACGGGGGGAGCAATTTTTGCAAAGAAAAACTGCCTCACCTTTCGGCGAGACAGTTGATGTTGATTAGGCTTCCTTTGCCAGCTCAACCAGCTTGGCGAAACCGGCGGCGTCGTTCACAGCCAGGTCAGCCAGCATCTTGCGGTTCACTTCAACATTGTGCTTCTTCAAGCCATTGATGAAGGTGGAATAGCTCATGCCATTCAGGCGGGCAGCGGCGTTGATACGGGTGATCCACAGACGGCGGAAATCACGCTTACGCAGCTTACGGCCTTCATAGGCGTAACGCAGGGAACGGGCAACCTGCTCGGATGCGGCGCGGTACTGCTTGGATTTTGCTCCCCAGTAGCCCTTCGCCAGCTTCATAACCTTACGACGCTTCTTATGAGCGTTAACGGCTCTCTTAATACGTGCCATTGGATGATACCTCCTTGCCAGCCATCGGGCTTATTTGTAGGGCAGCAGCTTATGAATGGTGCGTGCTTCGGCATTGTTGTCCACAACGCCATCGGCCCGCAGGTGGCGGGTCCGCTTGGTGGTCTTGAGGCGCACCTGATGGTTTGCGTTCATCTGCTTATGCTTGACGATACCGCTCTTGGTGAAAGAGAAGCGCTTTGCAGCACCACGGTGGGATTTTTGCTTAGGCATGGTATGGTCCTCCTTTGCTGTTAATTCTTTGCCTCTTCAGGGGCAGCAGCCTGTGCAGCTTCCTTGCGTGCCTTCTTCTCGGCGAAGGAGGCCTTGGCAGCCTTGGGTGCCAGGATCATGATCAGGTGACGGCCGTCCATCAGGGGACGGCGCTCCACCGTGCTGACCTCTTGGCAGCGTTCGGCAAAGTCATGCATGACCTGCATGCCGATGTCGGAATGGGTGATCTGGCGGCCACGGAAGCGGATGGAAACCTTCACCTTGTCGCCGTCTTGCAGGAAGCGGGTAGCCATCTTCGCCTTGGTGAGGATGTCATTCTCCTCAATGGTGGCGGACAGCTGGACTTCCTTCAGCGACACGACCCGCTGATTCTTCCGATTCTCACGCTCCCGCCGCGACTGTTCGTAGCGGTACTTGTCATAGTCCAGCAACTTGCAGACGGGAGGCTTTGCGGTGGGTTGAATCTTGGCCAGGTCCAGGCCACGTTCCTCCGCAAGTTCCAGCGCCTTTTGCGTGGGCATGACGCCGAGCTGCTCGCCGTTTTCATCAATCAGGCGAACCTCTCTGTCGCGGATGTCTTCGTTGATCATCAGATCGAGTGCGATAACCATGCACCTCCTCAAAATCGTTCGACCGCTGCGGCATAGAAAAAGCAGCGGGATGCGCACCCGCTGCTCAGCTGACACAATCATCTCTCCCCCGAGGGAAAAGAATGCCGCAGACCCGACAGTTTTCGCCGTTCCGGGTGAGAAGCGGGCATGCTTCTACTTCAAACATGAGTATTATACCCCGTGTGAAGGGCGTTGTCAAGGGGGAAATTGGGGGATTTGCCCCCTTCCCTACCCTTGTCAGCCCGAAAAAACTGTGGCATAATAGCGGAAGGAACCGGAAGGAGGCATGAACATGGCAACTGCCCTGTGGGTACGTACGATCCGCCATCACAAAATCGACAGGCAAACCACTGCGCCCTGCACCCGGGAGAATCCGCAAGAGGCACTGGAGGAAGCCTGCCATCAGCTGGATCTGCCCCGTCCCCTCTGGCTGGAGAAAAATCAGCGGGAGTGGGAAGCATTCGGACAAACCAGATTCCTGAAGGAATCCTTCTTTGAAAGTGTTCCCTTCGATCATTTGGAAATCGAATATATCGACCCGGAAGCGAAAAAGAAGCGCTCCCAGGATCCCAGAAATGCGTAAAGGAGAATGTTCATCATGCTGGATCAGAATGTAGCGGCACGGCTTGATGCAATGGAACCCGTATTAGTGGATCTGCTGACCAAGTGGGTGCAGATCCCTTCGGTGAAGGATACCCCTGCCCCCGGTGCCCCCTTCGGCAAGGATGTGCGGAAGATGCTGGACGTGGCCATGGAAGACGCCAAGGCCATGGGCTTTGCCGTCCGCGACTTTGACGGCTACGCCTGCGACATCACCCTGGGCGACAAGCCGGAAGCCATTGCGGTGCTGGGGCATCTGGACGTTGTGCCCGCAGGAGACGGCTGGCGTGTGCCTCCCTTCTCTGCCACCCTGGAAGGGGATATCATCCTGGGCCGGGGCACCAATGACGACAAGGGTCCCAGCATTGCGGCGCTGCTGGCCATGAAGGCCATGAAGGACGCAGGGGTGCCCCTGAAGCGTTCCATCCGCATGGTGCTGGGCTGCGATGAGGAAAGCGACTGGCAGGATATGGCCTATTACACCACCCATACCCAGATGCCGGACGTGGGCTTCTCCCCGGACGCATCCTTCCCCCTGATTAACACGGAGAAGGGCATGTTCCACGCCGCCATCACCGCCCCGGCAGCCAAAACCGGCCTGCAGGTGAAGGAATTGTTCACCGGCGAAAGAATGAACGTAATCCCCGGCGAATCCGTTGCCCTGCTGGAGGGCGGAGAGGATCTGGCTCGTGCGGTAGAGGCTTATGCCGCCGAGACCGGCCTGCCCTACACGGCGGAAGTCACCGCCGACGGAGTGAAGGTAACGGCGGAGGGCATTCCCGGACACGCCGCCTACCCGGAAGGACGACGGAACGCCATCGGCATGATGCTCCTGCTGCTCAGGGAGTTGGGCGTGGAAGGCGCATTCCGCACCCTGGCCGATGCGGTGGGCATAGAAACAGACGGCAGGTCCCTGGGCTGCGCCTGCGAAGATGAAATCTCCGGTGCACTGACCTGCAACATGGGCATCCTCCACCTGGAAAAGGGCGTCATCACTGCCACCCTGGACATGCGCTGCCCGGTGAAGGCGGATCTGCAGGCCATCGAAGCCGCTGCCAGAGTTCATCTGCCCGGCTTCACCTTTGTGGATGCCACCGCCAAGGCGCCCCATCACGTGCCGGCGGATACGGAGCTGGTCTCCAACCTGCTGGCTGCCTATCATGAGGAAACCGGCCTGCCGGCAGAGGCCCAGTCCACCGGCGGCGGCACCTACGCCAAGGTGCTCAAGCAGGGGGTCGCCTTTGGCGCAGCCTTCCCGGATGATGAGGATCTTGCCCATCAGGCCAACGAGTACGCTTCCGTCACCAAGCTGATGAAGGCCGCTAGAATTTATGCCAATGCGCTGATGCGGCTGTGCGCCGAGTAAATTGCAAATGTGTCTCCCGCTCCCGGTGGGCGGGAGATTTTTCGAATGTGTGAATCGTTATGATCGTATAAGGAGAATGAGGATGGACTGCGAATCTTTTCTGTCTTCCATAGGCTTTATGCCCACCGATCGTGCCCTTGCCCAAGGCAGGGAAGCCTTCCGCCGTGCCATGGCGCTGGGGCTTGCCGGTCAGCCGGGAGGACTGCCCATGCTGCCCTCCTATCTGCCGCTGAACCGCCGCCGTCCCACCGGGGAAGCCCTGGTGCTGGACGCCGGGGGCACCAACCTGCGCACCGCCCATGTTCGCCTGACAGAAGACGGCATGGAAATCCTCGCTCGGAAAGACCGTCCCATGCCCGGCACAAAGGGGCGGCTGAGCCGTGAGGCTTTCTTCCGCTCCCTGGCGGAGGACGCCGCCGCCATGATGGCCTCTCCCCTGCCCATCGGCTTTTGCTTCAGCTTTACGGCGGACATTCTGCCGGATGGGGATGCCCGGGTGCTGTACCTGGACAAGGAGCTGCAGGTGGACGGGCTGGTGGGCGACACCGTGGCCACCGGCCTTCGGGAGGCTTTGCATGCGCTGGGTGCGCCTGCCCCTACCCGGATCCGCGTGATGAACGATGCGCCTGCCGCTCTGCTGGGGGCGGTCACCCAGCATCCCGGTACCGATGGGTGCATCGGCATGATTCTGGGCACGGGCTTCAACTGCTGCTACGGGGAGGAGAACCGGCGCATCACAAAAGCCCCTGCCCTGCAGGCGCAGGAGGGGCGGAGCATCATCAATATTGAATCGGGAGCTTTCTCCCTCATGACCCCCAGCCCGGCGGATTTGCTGGTGCGCAAGGGCAGCATCGACCCGGATCAGAGCGTTCTGGAAAAGATGCTTTCCGGGGCGTATCAGGGGTCTTTGCTGGGCGCCTTGCTGAAGCTGGCGGCGGAACAGGGGATGCTGGCCAATCCGGAAGTTCTGACCCACGTGCATCCCACTGCCATTGATGTATCCAAAATGGTGAACGGGCACAGCTGCCTACTGGAGGAAGCCTTCCCGGACGCAAGGGACAAGGCCCTGCTCCGTGAGCTGTCCATGGCCATTGTCCGCCGGGCGGTGCTGCTGGTCAGCATGACCCTCCACGGCATTCTGGATGAAATAGGTGTCAGGGAGCAGCCTGTACTGCTGGCCGTTGAAGGCTCCACTTACTGGAAGAATCCCCTGCTGCAGCAGCTGCTGGCAGAAGCGATGGCCGACTGCCCCGTGAAATTTGTGCGCACGGAGGAGGCGAATTTGCTGGGGGCTGCAGCGGGGGTGGTGGGAAAAACGGAATAATAACAGTGTGCATCAACAGGGTATCAGCAGTGCCGCTTTGTTGATGCCCTAATGCTTATTCCAACAGCCCACTATTGCAGTGGAAAGAACGCAGAGGAAGATTCCAGCAGCCGTTTGCCCTCTCATCCTCCCATTTTCAAAAAAGATGACATCCCCCCTGCTTTGGTGCTATAATGGTCTGGTGTATTTTTTCCCGGGAAGGAGGCGCGGCATGGAACAGATCGAGGCAAGCGTTGTGGGCACGGTATACCGCAATCATGACAACGGGTACTCCGTGGTGACCATCCGCACAGGCCGCAGCGAAACCACCGTGGTGGGGGTGCTGCCCATGCTCTCCTCCGGGGAACAGGTGGTGCTGCAGGGCGACTGGGTAGAGCATCCCCAGTACGGCCGCCAGTTCAAGTGTGCCCTGTGCCAGGTGCAGACCCCCACCACCCTGCTGGGCATCGAGCGATACCTGGGCAGCGGGCTGATTCGGGGGGTGGGTCCCTCCACGGCACGGGAAATTGTGAAATACTTCGGCGAGGAAACCCTGACCGTGCTCAGCGAGCATCCGGAAAGGCTGCAGGAAGTGCCGAAGATGGGCAAGAAGCGGTGGAAGCAGATTGCGGAAAGCTTTCAGGAGCAGCAGCGTGCCCGGGAAGCCATGGTCTTCCTCCAAAGCTACGGGGTGCCTGCCAACCTGGCCATGAAGATCACCAAGCAGTACGGGGAGAACACCCCCCAAGTGATCCGCCAGAACCCCTACCGGCTGTGCGACGATCTGGAGGGCGTAGGCTTCCTGACAGCGGACCGCATCGGCATGGCCCTGGGCATTCCGGAGGACAGCGAGTTCCGCATCCAGAGCGCCGTCAAGTACGTGCTGCGGGACATGGCCGCCTCCATGGGGCACGTGTATCTGCCCAAGGCAGAGCTTATGAAGCGCACCAGCACCCTGCTCCACACATCGGAGGAGCTGGTGGAGCGGCAGCTGATGTATCTGGCGCTGAAGCACGATGTGGTGCTGACCAAGACCCCCGCCGACCCGGACGACCGGGTGTACCTGCCCGCCTTTGACAGTGCGGAAAAGGAAGTGGCGCACCGGCTGTGCGAGCTGATGGCCGCCCTGACCGTGGACACCCACCGGCAGGTGGAGCAGGACATTGACCGCTTCGAAAAAAAGTGGAACATCCGCTTCAGCCCCCGGCAGCGGGAGGCCATTGTGTCCGCCATGAATACCGGGGTCATGGTCATCACCGGCGGCCCCGGCACAGGCAAAACCACCATTATCAACTGCATCATTTCCCTGCTGGCCAAGGAGGGGGAAGTGGTGCTGTGCGCCCCCACCGGCCGTGCCGCCAAGCGAATGACCGAGGCCACCGGGGTGGAGGCCAAGACCATCCATCGTCTGCTGGAATACGGGGGGGACGACGGCTCCTTCGCCCGGGATCAGGACACTCCCATTGAGGGGGACTGCATCATTGTGGACGAAATGTCCATGGTGGATCTGATGCTGATGCGCTCCCTGCTGCGAGCCATTGAGCCGGGCACCCGGCTGCTGATGGTGGGCGACGCGGATCAGCTGCCCAGCGTAGGCGCGGGGAATGTGCTGGGGGATATTCTCTCAAGCGGCGTGGTGCCTCAGGTGCGGCTGACGGATATTTTCCGGCAGGATGAAACCAGCCGCATTGTCATGAACGCCCACCGGATCAATCACGGGGAAATGCCCCTGCTGAACGAAAAGGGCACGGACTTCTTCTTCGAGCGGAACGAAACCGCCACCCGTGCCGCCCAGAGCATTGTGCAGCTGGCAACCCTGCGGCTGCCCAAGTTCCTTCATTATGATGAAAAGACCCGGCTGCAGCAGGCCATGCGCTCCATTCAGGTGCTGTCCCCCACGAGAAAAGGGGACTGCGGCGTCAACAGCCTGAACGCCCTGCTGCAAAAGGAGCTGAATCCCCCCAGTCCCGGCCGGCCTTCCCTCACCTACGGGGAAACCGTCTTCCGCCTGGGAGACAAGGTGATGCAGACCAAGAACGACTACCAGCTGGAGTGGCGGAAGGAAACCGCCGCCGGCTGGGAGGACGGCACCGGGGTCTTCAACGGGGATGTGGGCTTTATCACCCACGTGGATAAGGAAGACAACAGCCTGACGGTGCTCTTCGATGAGGAAAAGGAAGTATGTTACCAAAGCGCACAGTTGGAGAATCTGGATCTGGCCTACTGCCTGTCGGTGCACAAGAGCCAGGGCAGCGAGTTCCCGGTGGTGGTGATGCCGGTGGTGGGAGGACCTCCCATGCTGCTGACACGAAATCTCTTCTACACCGCCTTAACCCGGGCACGGAATCTGGTGGTGCTGGTAGGCCGGGAGGACGTGATTTACCAGATGACGAAAAACGATCACATCCTGAAGCGGTACACCGCCCTGACGGAGCGGCTGCAGCAAACCGCCGCCCTGCTCATTCGGTGAAGGGATTCCTTCGGCGGCTGCGGGGCGTCCTGTATCCCCCCAACGTGACCTGCCTGTGCTGCGGCGAAGGTTCCGGCGGTCAGCCCCTGTGCGATGCCTGCCGCCTGCAGATGGACATCAGCCGGCTGGACAGGGAAGCGGAGGACGGCACCTGGTACACCTGGGCGCATGAGGACGTTCCCCGGCAGCTAGTGCTGCTGCTGAAGCACAGCGGCATGGCTCAGGCGGCGGAGGTACTGGCGGACGGTATGATGGGCACGGTGCAGCTGATGGATCTGCCCAAGGATACGATCGTCACCTGGGTCACCATGCCGGACAAGCGGCGGCGGAAGCGGGGCATTGACCACGGACGTGTGCTGGCGCAATGCGTTGCCCACCGGATGAACGTCCCCTGCCTGAAGCTGCTGATCCGTGGAGATGAGTCCCGGCACACCCAGGAGGGGCTCCATCGGGAGCAACGGCTCCGGAACCTGGAGGGCGTATTCGACGCCATCCCCATGAACGGGGAAAACGTGCTGCTGGTGGACGATGTGCACACCACCGGCGCCACGGCGCTGTTCTGCACCCGTGCCCTGCTCAAAAGCGGCGCACGCTCCGTGTGGGTGCTGACGGCCACCGGCGCCAAGGAAGACAAGCAAGAGGAGAACACGCACGCATGAAGCGACGATTGGTTTGGCTGGTGCTGCTGACTTTGCTGCTCACCGGCTGGCTATGCACCGCCCGGGGCGAGGCGGCGGAAGAGCTGACCAAGCAGGTCACTGTTACCGCCGGAGGAAAAACCACCAAGCCCAAGACGATGCGGGACGGCAAGTACACCACCTACTACAGCCTGAAAAAGGGGGGCGTGCTGGAGTTTGCCTGCGAAGGGAAAGCCTTGGGAGGCTTGAAGCTGCAATTCTATGACCACGCCGCCGCCGGCACGGTGGAAGCCTACACGGGCGGCAACTGGACAGTCTGCGGCACGGTAGGCGACTATCTCAGCGACTATGTGTCCATGCCGGAAGGCACTACCATCATCCGCCTGACCAACACCAGCAGCGGCCGCATGTATCTGGCGGAATTCAAGGTGTACGGCGAAGGGGATGAGCCGGAGGACGCTCCCCACTGGGTGCAGGCGGACAAGGCGGACATGATGCTGGTGGTCTGCCACCCGGATGATGAACTGCTGTGGTTCGGTGGTCTGCTGCCTACCTACGCCGGGGAAAAAGGCCTGACGGTGCAGGTGGTGTATGTGGTTCCCTCCACCCCCAACCGGCGGCTGGAGCTGCTGGACGGACTGCAAAAGTGCGGGGTTACCGCCTATCCCTCCTTTGTGGGGATGCCGGACGCCCGTGCCAAAACCCTGGAGGGGCAGTACAAGCACTGGAACAAAAACAACCTGCTGAAGAAGCTGACCGCCCTCATTCGTGCCTATCAGCCGGAAGTGCTGATTACCCAGGACTTTCACGGGGAGTACGGCCACGGAGGGCACCGTGCCACGGCAGACGCTGCGGTAAAGGCCGCCGCCTATGCCGCCAAGGAAGACAAGTACAAGGAATCCGTGAAGGAATACGGCACCTGGCAGGTGAAGAAGGTCTACGTCCACCTGTACGAAAACCGGCAGATTCAGCTGGACTGGCACCAGCCCCTTGCCGCCTTTGACGGAAAGGACGGCTTGACCGTAGCCACCGAAGCCCTTCAATGCCATGTGAGCCAGGTGAAGCACTGGCAGATGGAAGACGGGGGCGAAAACGACAACAGCCTCTTTGGCTTATATGACACCACTGTGGGAGAGGATGTTCTTGGCAATGACTTTATGGAAAACATTCCGGGTTATGATACTGGCACTGATGATCTCCTTGATGATGATGCTGTCAGCCTCAGCGGAAGCGACGACATCTGATTTGGCCACGGCTTCTGATTTGGCTACAGTTTCCGACCTGGCTACCGCCACGGATACGGAAGAAATGGCACGGGACATTACCGCCCAGTGCCTGCTGAACGGGGAAGCGAAGAATCAGCACCTGGATCAGGTGCGGGACGGCAACTACCGCACCTTTCTGGACGTGAGCCAGAACCACGGGGTGCGCCAATTGCAGATTACCCCGCCGGAAGGGGAAGTGGCGGCAGGCATCCTGATCAAGTGGCGCTCCTTCCCCCTGTCCGTCAGCATTCAGACCCAGCAGGAAGACGGCACCTGGCAGGAAGTGGCCTGGTGCGATGCGGACTTTAACGCCCAGTACATTCCCCTGCCCAACCTGACGGAAACCTTCCGCATTATCGGCAGAGAATCGGAAAGCGCCAAGCTGCAGATCTGCGAGCTGACGGTGGTGACCCCGGGCAAGCTGCCGGACGACTTTCAGGTGTGGCAGAAGGCGGAAGGCCCTGTGGACATGATGGTGCTGGCCGGTCACCCGGATGATGAAATCCTCTGGTTCGGTGGACTGATTCCCTACTACGCCGGGCAGATGCAGAAGAAGGTGCTGGTGGTCTGTGCCGCCTTCAACGTATACAATCGCCGTCTGGAGCTGCTGGACTGCCTGTGGACCTGCGGCGTGCGGATCTATCCCGTGTTCGCCGGGTTTGAGGACATCATTACCCAGAACGTGAACACCATCTTCGACTCCTGGGGCAGGCAGAAAACCGTGAACAAGGTGGCCACCCTGTACCGCACCTATCAGCCCAGCGTGGTGGTATTGCAGGACGAAAAGGGCGAGTACGGCCACGGGGTGCACCGGGCCTTCTCCTGGGCAGGACGGCAGGCCATTGCGGTGGCTGCCGACGGGGACAAACTGACGGATACCGGCCTTGCCGCCTATGACGTGCCCAAGGTGTACATGCACCTGTACGCAGAAAATCAGATTCAGATGGACTGGCATCAGCCCCTGAGCTACTTCGGCGGCATGACCGCTCAGGACGTGGCACGGGAGGCCTTCAAGTGCCATGTATCCCAGCAGGGGAAGCGGTGGCAGGTGGAGGACGGCGGCATCTGGGACAACAGCCTCTTCGGCCTGTACTACACCACGGTAGGCCTGGACGTCATCGGCGGCGACATGTTCGAGAACATTGACTGAGGAGGCGAATCCATGTACAACGGAACCCTGGTACGCCTCCGTGCCTTTGAGCAGGGGGATCTGGAAGGCAATCACCGATTTATCAACGATTATGACACCGTGAAGGGGATGCTCAGCGGCATTCCCTTTCCCGCATCCTACGAGGATGAGCGCCGCTGGCTGGAGCAGCAGAGCAGCTACAGCCGGGGAGAGTACCAGTTTGCCGTGGAGGATTTCCAGGGGGACATGGTAGGCCGGTGCGGCGTGATCCGGCTGGACTGGAAAAACCGGGTGGCCGAGGTGGCCATTATGATCGGCCCGGACTGGCGAGGTCGGGGCTACGGGAAGGAAGCCATGGAGCTGCTGTGCGACTTCTGCTTTCAGGAGATGAACCTGCACAAGCTGAAGGTCTCCGTGTTCGCCTTCAACGAAGCCGCCATCCGATGTTACGCGGCCAACGGGTTTCAGGAGGAAGGCAGGCTTCGGCGGGAAATCTTCCGGGGCGGCAAGTATCACGACGTGGTGCTGATGGGCAGAATCAACGAAAAGAGCTGAGGGAGTGGTATCTTATGAGGAAGATTGTGACCAAGTTCGGTGGAAGCTCGCTGGCAGACGCGGGACAGTTCGCCAAGGTGAAGCGCATTCTGTCCATGGACGAGGCACGGCGGTACGTGGTGCCCTCCGCCCCGGGCAAGCGGTTTAAGGAAGACGACAAGGTCACCGACCTACTGTACCGGTGCCATGCTCAGCAGGCCGCCGGGGAGGATTATCAGGAAACCTTCGACCGGATCGCCGCCCGGTACATGGACATTGCCGAGGAGCTGGGGCTGAAGACGGATCTGGCCTCCGCCCTGGACGAAATCAATGAGCAGATCGCCGCCGGCGCCAGCCGGGACTACTGCGCCAGCCGGGGTGAATACCTGAACGGCATGCTGCTGGCGGATTATCTGGGCTGGCAGTTCCTGGACGCGGCCAAGGGCATCTGCTTTGACGACCACGGGGCTTTCCTGCCGGAGGAAACCAATCAGCGGCTGGGGCAGCTGCTGATTGGCGGCGTGCCTACGGTGGTGCCCGGCTTCTACGGCGCCCTGCCGGACGGGTCTGTCCACACCTTCAGCCGTGGGGGCAGCGACATTACCGGCGCCATTGTTTCCCGGGCGGTGAACGCGGACGTATACGAAAACTGGACGGACGTCAGCGGCTTCCTCATGGCTGACCCCCGGGTGGTGGAGCAGCCCCGGGAAATCTCCTCCATTACCTACAAGGAGCTGCGGGAGCTGAGCTACATGGGGGCTTCCGTGCTCCACGAGGACGCCATGTTCCCCGTGCACAAGGCAGGCATCCCCACCAACATCCGCAATACCAATGATCCCACCCATCCGGGCACGGTGATTGCCCTGGATATGCCCCCGGAAACGGACACCCCCACCATTACCGGCATTGCAGGCCGGAAGGGCTTCAGCGTCATTTCCGTGGAAAAGGCCATGATGAACAGCGAGGTGGGCTTCGGCCGGAAGGTGCTGCAGGTGCTGGAGGACGAGGGCATCTCCTTCGAGCACACGCCTACGGGCATTGACACCATGTGCGTGGTGGTGGAAGGCTCCGCCCTGAAGGCCAAGCGGGAAAAGGTGGTCAGCCGGATCATTGAGCTCACCGGCTCCGATGTGGTGACCATTCATGATGACATGTCCATTATCGCCACGGTAGGCCGAGGCATGGTGCACAACTGCGGTACTGCCGCAAGGCTGTTTTCCGCCATGTCCGCCGCAGGGGTGAACGTGCGGATGATCGACCAGGGCTCCAGCGAGCTTTCCATTCTGGTGGGCGTGAACGACAGGGATTTCGAGACCACGATTCGGGCAATCTATAAGGAATTCGTGCTGTAAGCACGTCGCAGAACCGGCTTCGCCGCTTCTGCGAGGCTGCACTCGCTCACTGGTCGAACGGCTGCGCCGTTCTCCCGGCCGTTCACTCGTGTAAGGAAGCTTTCCTGTCGGAAAGCTGCGGCTTTCACCGCACATGTCGCTGAAAGCCGATGGGCAGTCGGAGGGCTTGCGAGCCCTCCGACGC
>JAUMVT010000008.1:2605-6860 GCA_030529995.1 Clostridia bacterium | reverse complement strand
GATCGCGGGCCGCAGGGCGGCGTCACACCCCCCCCTGGCGGCCGACGCGGGGGGGGGCGGGGGGGGGGGCCCCCCCCCCCCCACGCCTCCCAGGGGATGTTGACGATCTTGACTTTCCCGGCAGAAGGCTTCGGCTTTCATCGCATAGGGGCTTTGCTCCGTTTGAACACCCCAAAGTAGCTTTCTGAAAGCCATTTTTCCCAGAGGGCTTTCCGGTCGCCCTCTGGACTCCTTCGGCACCCTGCTTTTAGGGTTAACCATACTATCCTTTTATCATAGCTGGTTTTCGGGGAGAGCGCGAGAGGGGAGCTTTTGACGCAAAAGCTTCCCTCTCGCAATTTCGATGTTCGTCCCGCTGAAAGTTGCCAAATGGCGGTGGAATGTGGTATCATAATTTGATCCGGAAGGAGGATGCCCATGGATGATGGAAAGACCATTTACCTGACCGTGCCGGGGAATCAGGCTTACGGCCTGGTGATCCGTACCGCCCTGGGCGGCGCCGCCATCCTGAAGGATCTGGATGTGGACACCATGGACGACCTGCGCATGGCGGCGGACGAAAGCTGCGACTGCCTGCTGCATCAGGGCGTTGAAGTGGAGACACTGACCGTGGCCATCCGGGAGGAAGGGGCTTACCTTCAGGTAAGCATCGAGGCCGCCCTGAAAGGGGACGGCAGCGGGAATCCGGAAGAAGCGGCACTGATGCAGGCCGTGCTGGAGACCCTCTCCCCCAAGGTGCGCTTGACCACTACCCCCGGCGGATGCATCCGCCGCATTGACCTGGCCGTGCCCCGGGCAAGGGCGTAAGGGGGTGCGCCCATGAATGACAGCGTATGGGATGCCCTATGGGCACGCTATGCTGCCGCCCCCTCCACGGAAGACAGGGATACGCTGGTGGAAGGCTACCTGCCCCTGAGCCGTGCCATTGCCCGGAAGTTTGCCGGCAGAGGGGTGGAAACCGAAGACCTGGAACAGGTAGCCGCCCTGGCGCTGATGAAGGCGGTGGAGCGGTTTGACGTAAGCCGTGGGCTCCGCTTCTCCACCTACGCCACCCCCACCATTGCCGGGGAAGTGCGAAACTACCTGCGGGACAAGAGCACCGCCATCCGCCTGAGCCGGGACGCTCGGAGCGAGCTGTACCGGATGCAGCAGGTGCGGGATGCGCTGACCGCATCCCTTCAGCGGGAACCCTCCATGATGGAGCTGGCGCAAGCCATGGACATTACCCCGGACAGCCTGCTGGATCTGCTGGATCAGCGGAGCGCGGCAGACATGCTGTCCCTCTCCTCCCCTGCCTCCGCTCAGGAAGACGCTCAACTGCTGGAGGAAACCCTGGGGAAAATGGAGCAGGGCTATGAGCAGGTGGAGCAAAGGGACTGGATGGCCTGGGTTCGCAGCCTGCTGACTGAAAGAGAACAGACACTGCTGGACATGCGGTTCATCCGCCGAATGGGACAGCGGGACTGCGCCGCCGCCCTGGGAGTCAGTCAAATGCAGGTCAGCCGCCTGGAGCGGAAAATGCTGGCCAAGCTTCGGGAGAAAATGGAGCAATAGCCCTTCGGGGCGTTTAACGGGGCGAAAGCCCGGCAGTGCCGCCCCCGGGTGGCGTGGTCGGGATCGCAAGCCCTCCGACTCTAGATCGGCTTTCAGCGAGCCACTTCGTGGCGTTAAGTGGGGCGAAGCCCCTGCGGTGAAAGCCGCAGCAATCCGAAGGATTGCTTCTTTACACGAATGAACGGCCGGGAGAAGGGCGAAGCCCTTCGACCAGTGAATGAGTGCAAATCTCGCCAAAGTGGCTTTGCCGCTTTGGCGAAAGCGTCAGCGTTGAAAGGAGTAGCCATGTATCAGATGACACCGCCCCAGCCTGCTCAACCGAAGAAGAAAAAGATGCAGCTGTGGCAGATCATACTTGTGGTGGTGGCGGTGGGCTTTGCCGCATGGTATGTATACACCGCCGTCGCCCCGGAAGCCGCCACCTATGCCACCATTCAGGCAGGCACCCTGGGGGCACGGTATTCCGGGGACTGCGTGATTGTCCGGGACGAGGTGCCCTACGACGCGGAGGGCATCTCCAGCATTGACTACATTGCTCAGGAGGGCTCCCTGGTGTCTGTTTCCTCCAGCATATGCAATGTGTACTCCACGGGCTACAGCACCAAGGAAATGACCACCCTGCAGAACTACCGGGACTCCATCAAGACCTATCAGTCCCAGCTGCTGGCGGCGGAAACCACCACTGACGCCAAGATGGATCAGCTCCGCAGCGACATTCTGGATCGTGCCAAGGAATTCCGGCAGATGATCGCCGGGCAGCGGGGCAATCTGCTGAATCAGGAGTCCCTGCTGGACGCGGCGGTGGACGCCTGGCAGCAGTACTTCAAAAAGAAGTACTCCACCAACCAGCGGCTGAGCCGGCTGTATGACGATGAACAGTCCCAGCTCCAGCGGATTGACAGCTGGACCAAGCAGTACCTGGCCACGGAGGAGGCCATTGTCAGCTTCTACTCCGACGGCTACGAGTACAGCCTGACGGCGGAAACCTACGCCGACTTCTCCCCCACGGATGTGCGGAAGATGTACCAGGGGCAGAAACCCTCCCAGTCCACCACTCAGAAGGCCAAGACCACCATCTACCGCATGGTGCGGGACGGCAGCTGGTACGTGCTCTTCCTGTCCAAGAATTCCGAGTGGAACCCGGTGGACGGCCAGACCTACGAGCTGAAGCTGGAAAGATACGAGAACATGCAGGTCAACGCCACGGTGGTATCCTCCACCCGCTCCGGCGGCGAACTGCTGGTGCGGCTGAAGGTGGAAGCCCCGGTGACCCCGGTGCTGTACACCCGCACCTGTCAGGCGGAACTGGGCGAATACGTGCAGAGCCTGATGGTGCCCTCCCGGGCCATTTACACCTACGAAGGCGCTACCGGCGTGGTAGTGCTGGACGGCACCAACCGGCTGTTTATCCCGGTGAATGTGCTGCTGCAGGATGGGGACAATGTGTACGTCTCAGCCCTTCAGCAGGGGCTGCTGTATGAGGGTCAGACCGTGGCTCTCTTCTAAGGAGGCAAAAGCAGCATGGAGGAAGACCTATTGCGGAATCGCCTCATGCAGGTGCGCCGGGAAACGGCGGAGGCGGCGGCTCAGGCCGGGTATCCTGCGCCGAAGATCATTGCGGTCACGAAAACCCATCCGGCGGAGATGATCCTCCCCCTGCTGGACATGGATCAGGCGGACATCGGGGAAAACCGGGTGCAGGAAATCGTGGAAAAGCTGCCTGCCCTGGAAGGAAAATTTCGGATTCACCTCATTGGCAGGTTGCAAAGCAACAAGGTTAAATATATAATAGAACATGTATGCCTGATTCACTCTGTGGACAGGCTGTCCTTAGCAGAGGAGATTGACCGGCAGGCCCAGAAGCATGACTTGGTCATACCTGTGCTGATGCAAATAAGCCCGGCAGGAGAGCCGCAAAAAGGGGGCGTTGCCCCGGAAGAGGCGGAAACCCTGCTGCGGCAAATGGCAAAGCTGCCGGGGATTAAGGTTCGTGGGCTCATGGCAGTGATGCCCAAGACAGAGGATGAAGCCTGGCTTTCCGGGCTGTTTGCCCAGACACGCACCCTGTTTGAACGCCTTCGGGATGAAGGCATTCCCGGGGTGGAGATGGAGGAACTCTCCATGGGCATGTCCGGAGATTATCAGATAGCGGCTGGGCACGGCGCAACCATGGTACGCATCGGCAGCGCCCTGTTCGGCCCCAGGGACTACGGCCTGAAGGTCTGAGTGCCCAAGCAAGCATGGGAGGTTCAAAGATGACATTCAAGGAATTGAAGGATTCCTTTCTGAGCCGTGTAAGCGGAGCAAGAGGCAACAAGCAGGATGAGCCGGAAGTTGTGTCCAATATGGCCAACGGAGGCACCAGCGGCTACCGCCCGGGCAAGGTCCAGGGAAGGAGTATCTTCTCTACCCAGAGCATTCCTGTGCAGCAGGCCACCCAGCCCCAACCCCGGCAGTCCACCGGCATGACAGGCCGCTTCGCCGCCATGGACGGGCAGATGCAGCCGGACAACGGGGGTTTCCAGCAGACCGGCTATCAGCAGCCCCAGCAGGACTTTACCGGCGGCATGGGAGGCACCTATCAGCAGCCTTACCAGCCCACCATGAATCAAGGCTATCAGCCCACCATGAATCAGCCCTATTACGGCCAGCAGCCGGACAACGGGGGCTATCAGCAGACCGGCTACCAACAGGGCGGTTA
>JAUMVT010000008.1:0-2595 GCA_030529995.1 Clostridia bacterium | reverse complement strand
CATCAGCTACATGCCCGGCAGCAGCAACTTTGTGGACGATGACCGCCGGAGCTACGCCCATGTGGAGCGGATTGTGCAGCTGGTCAGCGTGGCGGCCTGCTTCCGCATTATTGAATTCATGCGCAACGGGGAAAGCGTCATTGTGAACACGGAAAGCATTGCCAACGAGGCAGACGTGCAGCGCTGCCTGGACATGCTGGCCGGTGCCGCCTTCACCCTGGAATGTTCCCTGACGAAGATCACTCAAGTGAAGCGTGCCTATCTGATTGCCCCCAAAACCGTGCTGGTGATGCAGGACAAGTCCTTCGCCCACTGGAACGAGCGGGACAGCATGCAGATGCCGGAAATGGACGACGCTCAGGAAAGCTACCGTGCCGAGCGTGGAGCTTACGTGCCGGATCGCCGGTGGGAGCGTCAGCCGGAACCCTATCAGACCACGGGCTACCGGCCTCAGGCACGGCCGGCGCAGGCATCCTTTACCAACCGTCAGTCTCCCATCCGTCAGGAACGGACGGAAGCACGGGGATCCTATCAGTCCGACACCCGTCGGGGGGTGTACGCCACCATGCGGCATCCTCAGGGGGAATACGTGCAATGAGAGGGTTTCGACAAAGTGACTTCGTCACTTTGTCGAGATTTGCACTCAGTCGTTGGTCGCTTCGCTCCCGGCCACTCCTTCGTGTAAGGAAGCTTTCCTTGCGGAAAGCTGCGTGAATCGCCGCACAGGGGCTTCGCCCCGTTTAACGCCCCGAAGGGGCTCGCTGAAAGCCGATTTTCAGTCGGAGGGTTTGCGAACCCTCCAACACCACCCGGGGTGGTCGGCAGCCTTTGAGTCCGACCGCACTGCCCTGAAATGATTCATGATGTATTTTCTGCCCGCTTGGGCAGGAAGAGACGAAAAGGAGGGAATCAGCAAATGCTGCTTTACAAAATCATTCGAACCGTGCTATGGCTGTTTGACGTATGTCTGCTGCTGTATGTGCTTTTGTCCTGGCTGAAGCCTGCGTCCAACAAGTGGACGGAGCTGCTGAAGCGGGTGGTGGAGCCTGTGCTGACCCCCATCCGCCGGGTGCTGGTGGCCAAGCTGCCCGCCCGTTGGCAGATCTTTGACTGGTCTCCCGTGGTAGCCTGGCTGCTGGTGGAGCTGATCAACATGCTGCTGAACAACCTGATGAGCATCTTCTGGTAATGCGTACGGAGGATGGACTGCTCCTTCGCCTGCGGCAGGAAGCCATGCGGGCAGACAAGCTGATGCGCCCCTGTCCCGGTCGGTTTGTGGCCGGGGAGGAGCAGGGGCAGGCACGTGCCGCCGCCCGGGAAGCCGGTGTGGCCGTCAGCTTCAGCGGCGGCTGGGCAGGATGCGAACGGGTGCAGGCCTGTTTTCATCCCCCGGAGGATGAGCCGGTATACACCCACGTGTGGCTGGAGATCCGCTGGAACAGCAAGTTTGCCGCCGTGACCCACAGCGACCTGATGGGCAGCCTGATGGCCCTGGGCATTGACCGGAGCTACTTCGGGGACCTGATTGCCGGGGATGGTCAGGCATGGCTGTGTGCCCTGCCGGAGGCTGCCCGGCGGCTGCCCATGGAGTGGGACAAGGCTGGGCGAATCGCCATCACCGTCCGTGAACTGGAGGAAGCCCCTGCCCTGGAACCGCCCAAGGGCACCCTGCTGCGGGATACGGTGCCCTCCACCCGGCTGGACTGTCTCCTTGCCAGCGGCATGAAAACCAGCCGGAGCAAGGCGGCGGAGATCATCCGTCAGGGGCTGGTCATGGTAGATCATCAGGCGGAAGAGCGGGTGGACAAGCTGCTGACGGCCGGACAGCTCATCAGCGTGCGGCACTTCGGCAGGATTCGCCTGCAGGAGGTCGGCCATCCCACCCGAAAGGATCGGCTGCCGGTGGTGCTTGAAATTTTCGGCAAATAATGGTATCCTATATAAGATAGAAGACAAGCGGCATTCGCCCATGATTCGCACCCCTGTGCGATGGTTGAAAGGAGTAAGATCCCATGGCTGTAACGATTGAAATGATTGAAACCAAGGAATTCAAGGTCATTGCCCGGGGCTATGATCCTAAGGAGGTTGACGGCTTCCTGGACGACATCATGGACGAAATGGCTCGCCTGATGGATGAGAAGCAGTCCCTGCAGCAGCAGCTGGCCGCCGCCAAGGCCGCCGCAGCCGCCCCTGCCGCCGCCACCCAGGTGGTGCGTCCCGTGCAGGCAAGCCCCTACGCTGCCCCCAAGGCTGCAGCTCCTGCCGCACCCAGCAAGGATGCGCTGGAGATTCTGGAAATGGCTCAGAAGCTGAAGAATGAAACTCTGGAAAAGGCACAGGCCGAGGCACAGGAGATTCTGGCCAAGGCACAGGAAAAGGCCGACGAGCAGCTGAAGGATCTATCCGGGGACAAGGAAACCCTGACCCGTCAGGTTGCCGACCTGCGTGCCGCCGCCGCCGAGTATCGGAAGAACTTCGAAGCCCTGCTGCAGGCACAGCAGGAAGCCATCGAAAAGGCATCCAACCTTTTCTGATGCGTTTCGACAAAGTGGCAAAGCCACTTTGTCGAGTTTTGCACTCGCTCACTGGTCGAAC
>JAUMVT010000066.1 GCA_030529995.1 Clostridia bacterium | reverse complement strand
CATTTTTCTTGACCTTCAATTCCTTGCATACACGAGTTTTCAGGATACCGGCGAAAGACACGCCCTTCTTGATGGTTCCTTTGGACGTAATTGCAAGCTTGCTCCCGGCAACGCCCTTTCTGGTCAGGTACCCGTCCAGCGTATGCCCGATTTCGTGGGTCACAATCGACCGATAATCCGTACCTTCGGGGTGGAAACCGGTCTTCACACATCTCTTATACGAGTCATTTAGTGCATATGAATCAGCATACTCCTTTGCACTGAGTTCGATTGTCCTATCGTCACTTACCATAAATGCTCGAGCATACACACCAGGTCTCAAATTCCTTGCACTCAGTTTATGCCACTCGCCAGCCATGAACGGGAACTTCTCCGCAACCATATTATAACTGAGTGCGGCGTCTCTTGCAAGGCTTACATCAACATCTTGCAGGTCAATTTTTGCGTCCTTGGGCATAAGGCCGGTTTCCATCAACGCCTTGCCGACCGCTTCACTGTCTTTTGCTCTTTCGATGCTTTGCGTACGCTCTTCATGCGTCTTGGATGAGAAGAGTTTCTTGGCATCGGCAGGTCCTTGTTTGGCTGCTATCGACTGCTGGATTTTGGCTTGATACTTCTTCAGGTTGTCAACGTTGGATTCGGGATGATACGGCTGAGAGGGCGCCATACCAAGGGCGTTCGCCTTCAAATTCAGATAGCTTCTCTGGTGAAAGTTATCGAAGATGTCCCCGCCGGTGAGGATTTCCTGCTCCACCTTGGCTCCGGCTTCCGGCAAGGTCAGATTGGTGCCGTCTCGCAGGTTGATTTCATCCAGCTTGGTCTGCATCACATCGGCAATCGCCTTGGCCTGGTCATCGTTCAGGAAACCGGCACCCTTGCCGGAGGCAATGTCTCCGAAGAAATCGACATCCAACGCCTTTGCTTTTTCGTTCAGATACGCATTGAACTCCTTTTTCTTGCTTTCATCCAACACTGTCATCGCGGTTTTCCGTTCGAGGCTGGACAGGCCTTCCGTGGGGAGTGTCCTCATACCGGGGTTCAGCATGCCTTTGATGCGTTTTGCTTCTTCATCGCTGAGTCCATCCATCCAGTGGTCGTTTTCTTCCTCGGTGGTGGGAACCTTTGCCTTCGGCGCTTCCTTCAGCCCTGCGGTAATCAGCAATTCATCGGACGGCTCCAGCCCGGACGTGGGCCCGCCCATGGCCTTGCTCTTCAGGTCGTTCCACGTGCGCAGGTCATCACCTTCCATGCCGAAAGAATCATCCGGCAGGGTGGCGTTGCCCTTGTACATGATACCGTACTTTAAGCCCAGCGCATTGACGATCTTTTTATCGTCTTCATTCAGATTCTCATCGATGAGCCGGTTGGCGTACTTGTCCCACCCTCTGGCTTCACCCTTCAGATCCAGATACTCCTTCACGGCAGACGCGCCGGTCGGCGTTGTGCCGTTCCGCATAATAAAAACCTCAGTGTCTTGGCTGGGGTTCTTCAGCTTCTCCATGCTCTGCATGAACTTGGTTGCCTTTTGCTGCTTTTCACCTGTCAGGCCGTTCAGCCAGTCCCGTTTGCTGGACGTGTAAAGAATGCCCTTTTTGCCGCCACGGTACTGGTTGCCGCCGCCCTTGCCGCTTCCGCCGACTTCGCCGGGACGGCCTTTGTGTCCCCAGTTGCCTGAACCGGGACCGCCGTCTTCCGCATCCACTCGCTTGGTCAGCAAATCGGCAAGCTCCTGCAGCACGGCTTTCACTTGCGCTGAAAACATGGGTTTTCCTCCTTTTGCTTGAATTTTGGGTATAAGAAACCCCGGCAGTCGTTTCGGACTGTCGGGGCTGGGAAAATGTCAGGTTGTCAGGAAAGTTCTACGCCACGGCGGCGCTTGTCTTCATAGAGTTCATCCTGTTCCTTGTACCATGCACGAAGCTCAGGAGAACCGTACTTTTCGCGAATGGCATCCAACTCTGCGAAAAAGGCCTTGGACGGGATTTCTTCATCGGGATCATGCCTTGAACCCATAATCGCCCAAATTTTATTTTCTTCTTCCTTTAAGTGCTTAGGCATCACGATACGACATTTCACCATTTACATTTCCCCCTCCTTCAGATAACCTTTCTTCTTACACTGGTTAATAATTGCTTCCAGTACACCGTTTGAATGGACGGAGTCTTTGTTCGTCACTGCCCGTTCAATGGCATAAGCAACAACTTCTTCAGGATCTTCAATGTTGCTTACCTTACCACCCACAAATTCTTGCAAAAGCTGACGTGTTTTGAAGTCCTGTAGCCTGTACGGATTGTTTTTGTCTCTCCACACGGCACTCACGATCTTCTTGGCATCCATGCCGCCACGGTACTGCATGTGATGCACCAGTTCATGCACGGTGGTAGCATAGAACTCGCCGCTGTCCACGCCTTCGCCGCACTTGTCAGGATCGAAGGTGATGGAAACCTTCCCCGGGTTATACTCGCCATAGGTATCTTTACCCAGTTTCCCACAGGTCATGGATTGCATGCGGAACTTCTTCCCGAACAGCTTCTCCGCCGTGTCAAAGCCGTGAACAATCGTCTGCTTGGCTTCCAGAGGAAGCTTCTGAAAGTCCTTGCTCAGGCAATTTCTGCCGTCGGCATTGGTGAAGTACGCATCCACATCCCTGTCCGTCATGGCCTTGTACTTCTCGGGCAGGGCGTACTTCTTGCCCTCTTCTATTATACCATGTTCCGCCTGTTTTTTCAGCGGTTCCGAAGGTTTTTTGTTGGCATTTTTCGGCTTGGTCATTTCTTCGACCATGGCTGCGGCATTGTCGTAATCCTTGGCATAGGGCACACGCTTGCGCATGGCCGTTTTGCTCTGATCCTTCACGTTGCCCACGCCAACATAGCGCATGAAGAGGATATCTTCCTTCCTGTCCCGCTTAGGATCCCAACCGGGCGGGGCATACTGAGGATCGAACTTGACCCGGGCAACCACTTCAAAGCCGCACTTGGCGTAGAAATAATAGTTGCCGTCATAGCTGTCCAGATGATTGCCGCCAGCTTCCACAGCAGCCGCCATCAGATCCCGGGCATTCATGCCCTTGTCACTCTGCTGATTCTTGCAGACGGAAATAATATCGCCGCCCGGCTTGATCGCAAATGTGGAACCATGATCCGTGGCATATACCTTGATGTTTTCATCATCAAAGTCTTTTGCTGCACGGTAGGTGTCCACACGCCATCTGGACTTTTCGGGACATGTGTCCTTGGCCGCTTGCAGCGTACCGACAAAGCTCTTTGACGAAACCTTCCGGTTCTTTGCAGGCTTTGCCGGCGTTTTCGGCACCAGCACACCAACACCATGTCCGCCGCCCTTGCCGCTTCCGCCAACCTGACCGGGACGGCCGGCATGCCCGAAGTTTCCAGATCCGGGGCCGCCGTCCCGTGCGGCCTTCTTTTCGTCCTTCTCAATTTCTCTCAGCAGCAGCCGTGCCGCAATTTCCAGCAGCATGCGCCATTGCCCTTCCGTCAGTCTCATACCCCACCCCCGGCATTATTTCCTCATCATGGCATCCCGTGCGCGTTTCTCGTTTTCCGCCCGGACGGAGAGCATCTCCAGCACATCCCACAGGTCGTCAAGACAATAGGTTCCATCCCACAGCTCGTGCTGCTGCCAGCATCCGGCGTTCACCGGGGCAAAGCAGCTTTCGTCAATGTTTACAGGATGGGCGACTTCATACTCTGCCCCAGCAGGCTGAAAAGGGAGCCGCCTTCGCCGAAAAAACCTCCGCAGTTGAACACGATGCAGTGATAACACAGCAGGAGGCAGGTGGTCAGGTCATACTCAATGTCCTTGATCCCGTAGCTTTCCCCGGTCATCACCTTCTGCCAGCCTGCCGGAAGGGACTTGTCGCAGTAGTTCAGGCACTTCACGATGATGTGATGCAGGTCTTCCTCCGAAATGGCGTCCAGCAGCTTGGGCAGGAGGGCAACAAAGGCATCCGCCCCGTTGTCATCCGGCTTTTTCCGGCTCTTTTTGGCGCTTACAGGGGCTTCCTCCGGCAAGAAAAGCTTCTGCGCCTCGGTGAAGACAGGCAGCAGCTTCTGGGTCAGGAATTTCAGCAGATAGGTGGCGGAAATCACATCCATTTTCCGCACCTGATACTTTTCGCCGTCAATCTCCACGGCTTGGGTCATTTCACGGAGCATGTTGTTCCCTCCTTCGGTCTTTTCATCTCACAATGGCAGAAGAAAACCGGTGCGGAAGAGGCATCCGCATCGGCTTCTCAAAATAATCGATTTTGCTTGCAGTCACTCAGCCGTCCGCAGGACTGAAATCGTATCGGCCGGCTCTGCCGGTCGGGCGGGGCGTTTTCGGCTTGCCGAAAACATTCCTTACACGAAGGAGTGGCCGGGAGCGAAGCGACCAACGACTGAGTGCAAACTCGAAGAAGTGGAGCATCCACTTCTTCGAAACCCTTTAGGTTTCCGTGATTTCTGCCGCCAGCAGGGTGTATCCCACCGTGCCGGAAGTCTGGTCGTAGTTGATATCCGGCCGCTTCTGGGGGGTGACACCCACACAGGTGATGGTGCGGTTTACGGCATTGTCATACACGGTCAGGGTGGAATCAGCGAAATTCCGCACAGAGCCGTTGTCCAGATAGCTGATCCACCGGCGCATGAACAGATCCGCATCGCTATTTTGCGGCAATTCCAGAGCGATGGAGCCGTTCCGGGCACGGGTCTTGTTAATGACCGTGTAGCCGTTGGCGGTGGTGGTGTGGCTGGACATATCCCCGGTGTAAGAGATGGCGATCTTGCCGCCGCCCGCATCGGAAATGACGCACTGACCCACGTTCGGGTGGTTCAGCACCGTCCGGGTATCCACAAGAGAATAGATTGCAAACTGTTTCGCCATGGTTTATTCCTCCTTCCTTTTACCGCTGGACGTACACGTTCAGCTCCACGGACTCCACACTGCCGGCAAGGCACAGGCAGCAGGTGATGGGCATGGCCTTGTGGGCTTCCCGATCCGCGGCGGTCTGATTATCATAGGAGTCCGCATAGAGCATATAGCCGCTGTCCAGCGCGTCCCCGGTGCTAAGGCTGCCCACTGCATCCCCACGCCACGTGCCGGCGGCAATGACCCCACGGTTCACGTAGTTCTGCAGGGTGGTGGTCAGGGCGGACATGATCAGGGCGGAAGCCGTGTCCGTCTGGGGAAGCTTGGAGGAACGGTCGGCAATCAGGGCAATGCAGGCATCCTGCATATCGCTGGAGAGCATATCCAGATACATGACCTCATCGAACCGCAGGCCGGAAGCGGTGGTGCCGGGCTCCACCATGGCGTGACCATAGCCGCGAATAATGTACACGTTGCCGTTGACCTTCTTGATGTTGTCCACTTCGCTTTGGGTCATGGTGAAGGTCTCCGCACCGGGTACCTTCTTGTAGCACAGGGCGAAGGCATCAGATGTGTGCATGTGGCTCAAGCCCATGGCCGTACCCATGAGGGCGGCAGCGTCGTTTTCATCGGTCTTGCACGTGAGGCCGATTGCCCGGCGGGAATCCCTTGCCTTCAGCTGGGCGAAGGTGCCGGAAGCGGAAGCCGCCTCGGCAGCGGTGGCCTTCACGCCGTAGAACTGCATGTGATGACCCAGCCCGGTGAGGAACTCATCCAGGGCAAGGATCTTCGTGGCGTCCCCGCCGCACAGATACACGCCGTAGAAGTGATTGGTCTTCTCCAGCACGGCGGTCAATGCCTGAACCGGGGTCTCGCCGGAAGCGATGGAGGCGATCATCACGGAAGCCGGAGCAGGGGAAGCGGCGAAATACTTGGCGGCGGCCAGATATTCCTCGTCGGTGGTTTCAAAGCCGTCAGACGTCATTTCCAACAGGCTGGCGTATTCCTTCACCCGGTCGGTGGAAGAAATGGTGTCGCTGCTGCCCAGGATCAGCCCCACGTCAAACACATTGGACGCAGACGTGGCAGAACCCACCAGCAGATTGACCTTTACAATCGGGTCTAGCGTAAGCATGATTTTGTCATCTACCTTTCTGCTGCCTGAGCAGCATCAAAATGGGGGGAATAGTTTACTTTTGCCGCAGCTCCGTTTCAGGCGGCTGTTCCACCTGAATAACGGCAATGGATTCTTCCTGCAGCATGGAGAAATATACGGTCAGATCCGTGCGCCGCCGCCACAGGCTGCCTTCCAGCTCCGGGGCGGCATTGGGATGGGAAGGCCGGGGCAGAGGCACGATCCCCGCCTGCCTAAGAATGCTCCGGGGGCATCCCTGCCCCAAGTCGATGAAAAGACGGCTCCAGACCCGTTCCGCATCCTCATCCGCATCCGGTCCGTAGAAGGTGAAGAGGCATTGAATGGGGATCACCTTGCGGACGGTGACGGCATCGTTCTCGTACCGGGAAAAGAGGGCGTCCAGACTGCTGTTGGGGCTTTCAGACAGGGCGTAATAGCACAGATTATCTTTCCGGCCGCTCTGGGGGCTGGTTGCTTCCTCCAGATAGGCGGCACGGAATCGCTTCGCTGCATCGGCGGACGCAGGGTCAAGGCCGAAGCACGCGCACAGGGCTTCAAAAACGGCCTTGTCAGCTTGTTTGAGCCATGCCATGGCTTATTCCCCTCCTTCCACCTTCAGGGCGGCGTAGGCCACGGTAAAGCCCCAAGGCGACCAAGGTTCTACCCGGGTCACACGCCACATTCTGCCCAGCACTGCCACTTCATCGGCGGCGGTGAAGGTTTCTCCGCTGTCCTGCCCGGTCTGAAAATCGAAAGTAGAGCGGATGATGATGAACTCGTTCCGCCGGTCTTCATCGGCCATGGACTGCAGATCCACGCTTCCGGCAGGCTGCACATTGCCCGCAGCGGTGTAAGTCGCGGTCTCGCCCTCGCCTACGTGGCCGTAGGAACGCGTGTGGGTGGTGCGGTACACAATGAAGGACACGCCGCCGCCCAAATCGGGATCCGTCAGCAGCTCCCGCACATCGGGAAGCAGAACCATGGTGCATCACTTGCCTTTCTTGCGCACCACAAAGGTGATGCTTTGCCGGAGGGCGCCGGTATCAATCAGGGGGCCTTTGTTGCCCTTGCCCTTTACGTGCACCAGCTTGCCGGATACTTTATTCCGCATCCAGCCGCCGGAGATGGTAATGGGAGCGTTGGCGGCCAGTCCGCCGTCGGTGAATTTCTTCTGCACAGCGGCGGCACCGGCCATGCCTGCCCGCTGATAGGCGTTTTCCGCCCCTTGGAGATTGCCCGCCAAGGCCTGCTTGATCCCTTCCTGCATGAGCTGCTGAATCTTGGGGCGCTCTTCCGGGTCGTTAATGCCTTCCTTCAGCACAGGCCGGGGAGGAATGTTGTTCACCGGGCTGCCGTTTTCATGGATGTACAGCAGGGAAGCGTTGTTCAGGGTTCCGTGGTCTTCGTTCTTTTCCGCAGGGATCCCCACCAGCACGTCCATCTCTTTGACGAACTTGAAGCCGTCGGAGATTTTCTTGATTTCATCCCATGCGGTTCTCACGCTTGCGCCCATTTCGCCCATGTTACTGCACCACCATCATGCCCCGGCCGACAAGCCTTGCCATGGAAGCAAACTGCTGGCCGTAGACGGTATCCTTCAGGCTGCCGTAGCCCGTCAGATCGCTGGTAGCCTCTGACGTGCCGTAGGACACGGACACGCCGCCCACGCTCTTGCTGGTGACGCTTCCACGGGATTGTCCGGCGGCGGCAACGGCCGCATCATCCGCACCTTCCGGCACGGAAGTCTTCAGCCACAGGGTCAGAAGATGGGCGGCATAAAGGCACACACCCAGCTTCCACCGGGCGTGCCAGCGGCTTTCCAGCACGGTGTCATTGGCCTGCTGAAGCATCAGGGAAAGGACTTCCGGGGGCACATTCTCAAAGCCGGGGTACACGGTGAGGAAGTCCTGCAAAGACACTTCCTGCCCGTTCTTGCTTTTCAGGTTGGCCGCCTCTCTCACCACGTTGCGGAAGTCGTCCATGGGGGTCAGTCCTCCTTCGTCAGGGAAGCCTTGGCGGATGTCTTTCTGGGCTTGGCTTCAGCGGCGGCCTTTTCCAGCGCGCCGCCCTGCTTGCTGTTCTCGAACTGCTGCAGATCGCCGCAGGACAGGGCTACACGGAGGGTCACGTCCCGGAGATAGGCATCCGGCACATCGTAAAACTTGCCGGGCTGAATGGTCATGGTTGCCCCTTCCCCTGCCTTGATCAGGAAGGTGCGGGGCGGATTGGATCCGTTAAACAGCTTGATCATGGGTTTTCACCTCGTTTGTTTTGATTGATTGTAAAGCGGCGGGTCGTTCCTTTTGGGTCAGGCGAAGCCTGTTGGGGAGAAGAGGATCGTTTCCCCTTCTCCCCCCGAAAGCGTTATCCATTAGCTGGGATTACTGGGCGTTACTTCCCCCCACTCGCCCCAGATCCCATCCACGTACATGGCGTGGGTCAGGTACTTGAACTGCACCTGAGAGAACTGGGTCACGTAGGGGGTCAGGTAGGCAAGGTGCTCCGCAGAGGGCTGGGTGAACAGGCGGCGGATGGGCACGGTGATGTCCATGCCGATCATGTCCTCATCATTCCGGTAGGCCACCATGCGGTCAGAGCCGCCGGTGCCTGCGCCCTTGCACTGACGGCAGGGGACGATGGTCAGGTCAATGCCCTGCTTGGTGGCGATGTTGTTCTCCATCAGGTAGGTCAGGATGGACTTGCCGGAGCCGTCGCTCAGCTCGGTGGTGACAATGTAGGTGTAGGCTTCCCAGGGGATCAGGATGTGGTTAGCCATGCCACGATTGTCATACTCGCTGGCGGCAATGGTGCCGGTGAGCACGTTATTGATGTCGTGCAGGATCTCCGCAGGGGTCTTCACGTTCCACTGGGTATCCGTGCCGCCGGCGGTGTGGGGGTCTGCCACCACGCTGGTAACAGAGGGATGGTTCACAAGGCCGTAGGAGCCGTACTTGGGGAAGCCGTAATAGACGTTTTCGTCCATCTTCTTGTCGTGGTTCAGGCGCAGACCCTTGTCAAAGATCTGATCCAGAGAACGGCCGACCTTCTGCAGCTTTTCCTGGTCAATCATGGGCACCTTCAGGATGTGACCCCACATGAAGACCCGGTAGCTGTCCTTTTCAATGTCAGCCTGAATCACGGGCAGCTCGTTGGACTCGTTCTGCATCAGGCCGTCCGCCGTGCCGCCGGAAGAACCGTAAGACACGTTAAAGGACGCGATGGAGTCCACAAAGCCGCCGCCGGTCTTGACAGGCATGTCACGCATCCAGGTGACGGAGGAAAGGGGCTCCCGGAGCTTTTCATCACGCTTTTCCAACTCGCCCACCAGGAAGGCCATGCCGCCGGCGTCGAACTGCATGATACCGCCGGGAGCGGCATCCAGAGAAAGCATAGGGTAATCACTCATACGCAGATTGTTCATGGTTATTGTCTGCCTCCTTCTTCTTACACAATGCGGCTGGTCAGGGTGATTTCCGCAACGCCGTTATCATCCACATGGCCGGTGGAGAACACAGCGCCGGGCACAGCCAGGGTGTCCTTGTTGGTGGTGTCGTCCGTGCCGGTGATGGTGCCGGCCGCACGGTCAGCATACTTGCCGTTGCAGGCATAGACCTGACCACGGGCGGCATAGGTGCCGCTGAGCACGCTGACGGACATGGAGCCCCGGAGCAGCACGTCCACCACCTCGCCGGGAGCGTAATACCAGCCGTTGTTATCATCACTCTTGGGCTGACCCAGCTTGCGGACCGCAAAGCCCACAATAGCGGCAGCGGTGTCGGTGCTGGTCAGCTTACGGACGCCATTGTTGGCGGCGTCATAGGCCACAGGCTCGCCATAGGCGATGTTGCCGGTGTTAGTGGCTGCGTAGGCGTAGGGAGCAATCACGCAGTCGCTCATCCGGGCAGGGGTTCCGGCATAGCCAAGGTTCAGGGTTTCGCCAATTACTTTACCGGGCATTTCGTTGTACCTCCTTCAATCAGTGCTTGTTGTAATGGGGGTTGTACTTGGCCATGATGGCACGGCCAATGGCTTCCTCGTCCTGCTGAGGACGCTTGGTCTTCCGCTGGGACTGCATCCGGGCAATGGTGCCGTAGCTGTCGGTGGAAGACCGGCGGGAATAGCCCATGGAAGCACGCAGGGCACGGACAGCCGCATCGGAAGCGGCACGGCGATCCTTGGCAGGAAGCTTGGCCAGATAGGGCTTCAGGGCACGGATGGTGTCCGCCACGGCGGCCTTGCTGCTCTTGCCGGCAAGAGGATCTTCCCCTTCTTCCGGGTCGTCGTCTTCGCCCAGAGTTTCGGTCTCCAAGGGATCCTCATCCTCGCCCATCTTGTTGATTTCCTCGGCGGGCACGGTGACCTCTTCTTCCTGATCCTCTACGGTGGGCTCTTCCTTCTTCTTGCCCTGCAGCTCTGCGGCGAACTTCTCCAGCGGGTCAGTGGCTTCTTCGTCGGCGGCGTTCTTGGCTTCCAGCGCACCGATCAGCTTGCGGAGCAGATCCTTCAATTCGGCATCGCCGCCCACGGGTTCCTCATCCTCTTCGGGAGTGGGAGCAGGGGCAGCAGCTGCCTTCTTGGGCGGGAAATTGGGGGCAGGCTCTTCGTCCAGCTTGGGCTGTTCCTCGCTGCCCTGGATCAGGTCGTCCACGGCACTTGCCACTTCTTCAGGGTCACGATCCTTTGCCCACCCGGAGAAAAACCGGGCAATGGCGGAGGGCTGGTTCTTACGGTTCATGTACATGGTTCCTCCTTTTTGTCGTTTGTCGGTGTTGGTGTTGATGGTGGGCTTCGCTTGCGCGGAGTCCTTTATAGATACGCGGGAGCCTGCACGGCCGGCCTCTACGACCGCAACATGGTTCCCACGGATCCGTCTCTGGTAGACGCTGCCTTGTTCGTCCTGCTCATACTCGCATTCGTAGCCGCAGGAAATTTCCCTGAGGCCTTCATCGATCTGACGAATCAGGTCTTTGTCATCGATGAACAGGTCAGCCAGCAGCAGGTCGCTGTCTTCCCCCTGCCCCCGGTGCACGTTCTGGGCGTGCCCCTTGAGGAACATGCCGTAATTCTCCGGCAGTACCGCCATGGGGGGATGTTCCAGGGTCACAGGCTTGCCCTCGAAGGAGGCAATGGCCTGAGGGGAAAAGACTTCCTCTTCCGTCCTGATGACGGACACCAGCCTGCCGCCCTCCATGCCGATTTCCTGAGGCAGATAATCCTGCCGGCCGGTTCGGGCAATGGGCACGTTGTGGCAGATGAGGAAGCCTTCCGGGGTTTTGGTCATGTGCTCGGAAATACGGGAACCGTAATAAGCACGCATGGACACCACTCCTTTGATTGATTTCGGGTATGGAAAACCCCGGCAACCTTCTTCAGGCTGTCGGGGCAAGTAATGGTCAGATGGTTGTGCCGATGTCGGGAATCAGCTTCTTCAGAGCCTGGATATTCCCCACGGAATGAATCTTGCCGCCCTTGTACACCCTTGCAGGAAAGTGAATATCCTGCACGGCTACCACCGGCAAGGCAATGCATCGGCAGTTGTAAATGCCGCCGGGGTGATAGGGATGGCCGCTGCTCTTTTCCCCTGCCAGAGCTTCCGGGTCAGGAGGGTCTGACCACAGGCAATAGACCCCTTGCATGAGCTGATGGGATTGCCGGACACTGCCGTCCTTGCAGGTGTACCACTGATACATGGTCACGCCAATCTCGGCGCACCGGGCTTCCAGCAGAGCGGACTGGGCTTTGGCCGTCTCCGTTCGGGCGATCCGGGTGATCTGCACGTTGGTCAGGTGGGGCAGGACAGCCTGCATCCGCTTGGCAGTGGCTTCCGGGCGTTCCCCCTTCAGTGCCATTTCCTTGGCGAAGATGGACAGCCGCCTTGCCACATCGCTTGGCACGGTCTTGATCAGGCTGCTGTTCTGAGTGACAATGGCGTTCATTCTCGCCCCGGTCATGGTGCCCAGCAGCTCCTTGCGCATGAGCTCGTAAATCTTCCGCCCCTGGGTGGAAGCGGCGGCGGCTTCCCGCCAAGTGGATCGCATGGCCACCTTCTGGGCGGTGATCATCCGTTCCACAGACAGGTTCACAAGGTCGTCAAAGGCCTTGCTGTCGGCGTAATGTTCCACTGCCCGAACAATGGCATCCGGGTCGGTCAGTCCCCGGACGGCTCGCCGGATGTCCCCCATGACCCTTGACAGGGCACGGCGATAGCGGTTCTCCGTAATGCGGCGGCTGGACTCGGCTCTTTCCCCCGGCGTCACGATGCATCACCTCCGGCATGGGTACAAGAAAAGCCCGCATCCGCAGGGGATGGGGCTTCATGGGGATTGTCACGGGTTACAGGTCGCACATGGCGATGTTATCGGCGGCCTCGTCAATGGCGGCCTCGATGTCATCCGAATCTTGTGCATCTTCATAGCAGCCTTCCAGCACATCCTCGTTGGCTGCCATGGCTGCCTCGATCTGCGCATCGGTGGCATCCGGCGCATAATCGGCCTTGATGGCCTTCTTTACGGCCGCACGGAACTTCTTCAGGGTCAGCATGGGGCATGCACGTCCTTTCTTTCATTCATCCGGCAGTTCGTCATACACAAGAGGACCGTCTATGTACTCGATTTCAGGATGACGTGCCTGCCACATGAGCGCAGCACGCAGCAGCACGTCCGAATACAGATGCTCCTTATTCCGGTCGATATGAAGGATATAGTCCAACAAATTTTCCATATCCTCTTCATAATCGTAGACTGTATCAAGGGCGCCATACACAAAGTCCGCATCGTGAGAAATGGTCATGAGCGCATCCACAAGCTTCTGCGCCAGAGGATCGCCTTTGCACAGCTCATCGATCCGCTTGCCGTATTCCGTGTGCCCTGTCAATCCTTTCATTTCCTCTTCCTCCCTCTGCTGCGGTTGCGTCCGGCATTTGCTTTTCTCCGGCTGATAATGCGAAGAATGTTCGTTGATTGTAAAATGAAGTTGGACACTTAAAAAGAAAAATCCATAGTGATGTAC
>JAUMVT010000065.1 GCA_030529995.1 Clostridia bacterium | reverse complement strand
TTGGGTTCTCTTTTCTTTACCTTTGTGTTACCTATGTATTGTACCTTAACAAATGTGGCAAAAGAATTTGCATAAATATTTATTTTAATTCTTGACAACCGAATATTTATGCAGTATAATGACGCTCGTAACGAAGGAAAGGATGGTGCTTCTCATGTTTCACTTCTCCGGCAAAAAGGTATTGGCAACGGCACTGGCATCCCTGATGTGCATGGCTTCCGTAGGCGCATCCGCCTGCACGGCGGTTTATGTAGGCGCTGACTTAACGGCGGACGGAACCACCATGTTTGCCCGTTCGGAGGACATTGCCAACAGCTACAACAAGATGTACTTTGCCATTCCTGCCGGTGTGCATAAGGCCGGTGAGGTGTACAATGGCTGCTATGGTTTCACTTATACCTTCACCAAGGACAGCTACAGCTACACCGCCTTCCAGGATGATAACGGCGCCGGGGTGGACAATGTTTGCCCGGACTGCGGCGGCACCCATGCCCACACCCCCTATCAGGCAGCCGGCACCAACGAAATGGGGCTGACCGTCACTGCGACGGAAACCATCGGCTGCTCCGATGTTATTGCCGAAGCAGACCCCTATCAGGATGCAGGCATTGAGGAAGCGGAAATCCCCACCGTGCTGCTGAGCGAAGCCGCCACCGCCAAGGAAGCCGTGGAGCTGCTGCTGAGCATTTATGACAACGCCGGCTGCGCTGGCGGCTCCGGCATCTTCATCGCAGACGACAAGGAAACCTGGTACGTGGAGAACGCCAGCGGCACCCAGTATGTAGCCGTGAAGCTGAACGGCTCTCTGGTTTTCGCCCAGCCTAACATGTCCGTCATCGGTCTGATTGACATGGACGACACGGACAATGTGATCGTATCCAAGGATCTGGTCGCTGTGGCAGAAAAGGCCGGCACCTATGTGGGCGACAAGGAAGCCAACACCATTGACTATGTAGCCTCCTACAACAGCACCCAGACCGCCGGTTCCCGGATGGTGAACGCTCTGGCCTACTTTGGCGAGGCCAACGCCAAGGAAGAGCCTGCTGCGCAGGACTACACCATCTCCAATGTGAACGAAGCAGGAGAGATTGTTCCCTTCTACTCCAACATCACGCTGGATCACGCCTGGACCGTTGCAGACGTGGTGGGCTACTACCACATCGCAGGCATCGGCTCCACCCGGAACCTGGAAACCCATATCTTCCAAATTTCCGCTGAGGACAGTGTCACCGACACGGTGGAGTGGGTCTCCCTGGACGATGCCGCCATCAACGTGTTCGTGCCCTACTATCCCATGCTGACCACGGATACTTATGCAGGCTATCAGCTGAGCACCGCCGAAGCCACCTTCGTCACCGAAGCTCCTGAAGAGGGTCTGTATTATGCCACCACCGTCAACAAGCGGAACGAGGCCGGCGAGCGTGTGCCGGTGGAAGGCTTCAAGGTGCTGCCTGACAACTGGGCAGATTCCTACTACTGGACCTTCGACGCCCTGTCCAACCTGTACGAATACGGCAGCCTGACCGATGAACAGAAGGCAGACGTTGACGCCCAGCTGGCACAGCTGCAGGAAGAATGCTACACCGTGTTCGAGCAGATGAAGACGGAAGTTGCCTCCGCTGACTCCACCGAGGCTGCCGCAGCCGCCGCCACCAAGCTGAGCATGGACGCCGCCCAGAAGGTGCACGAAGCCGCCGTTCAGCTGGTCAACAGCGTGAAGTAAAGAAAACAAAGCATAAGAAGGCGCATCCTCCGATTTTATCTCCCGGAGAATGCGCCGTTTCTTATTGCTTGATACCGTATTTCTTCATTCTCCTGTACAGGGTTGCCCGGCTGATACCCAGCTGCGCCATCACTGCTTCCCGGTCATAATGGTGCTGACTCAGTGCCATGCGAAGCTCTCTTTCCTCATCGCTGCTAACCACCAATACCTGTTCCTTTTCCATGGCTTTTTCCGGCGTGTTCAGCTGCAACAGTTGGGAAACGAAATCCACATCCATCCGGTTGGTCAGGGTCAGCAGGAAGGCCTTCTTCAGGAAAATCTGCAATTCCCGATGATTCCCCGGCCAGGAATACCCCAGCAGCAGCTTCATGGCCTCCGGGGTAAAGACGGCAGGCTTGCCGGTCTGAATCCGTGCCTCGGTAATGGCCTCATCAATCAAGCGGGGCAGATCTTCCGGGCATTCCCGAATAGGCGGAAGGCGAAGGCAGTAGTCCATCAGCCGAGCCCACAGTACCGGGGAGAAGGTGCCCTGCTGCACCCGCTGTTCCAGGTCTTCATCCACCGATGCAATGATCCGCACCGATGCCCAGGTGGGCTTAGACTGCTTGGGCGGATAGTACTGCTCATTCAGAATCACATTCAGCAGCTGATGCTGGCTTTCCTGGGTCAACAGCTCAATGTGCTGGATGTACAGGGTGCCCTTATGGGCGTTATACATCAGGCCGTTATTGGTTGCCCGGCCGAAGAGCAGCTCTGTCTGACTTTCCACAGGCATAACGCTCAGGTCAGCCCGGATGAATTGCTTATCCCGCCGCAGGCTCTCGTTATGAATAGACTCTGCCAGCCGAAGCCGCTGAGTGCCGGGCTCGCCGATGATCAGAATGGGCAGATCAAAAGGCGCGTACCGGCTTGCGGCTTCCAGCGTCTGCCGCACCTTAGAGGATTTTGTGTGATACTTGCTGAACTGTCCCTTGGCCTGATCCCCCTGCTGCACATGCTCCTGCCGGATGGTTTCCTGCATGGTATCCACCGTGCCGAAGGCGTACAGGGTCAGGATGTAGCCGAAGTTCTGTCCCTGCACGTCAATGCAGGCGATGTTCAGCAGATACCGTTCATTGCGGATGAGCACCACGCTGGCGTACAGGTTTTCCTGCCGGGTCATGGTTTTCGTCACCATGTCGGAAATCTTCATGTCCGGCAGCTCGGTAAACTTTTTGCCGATGAGCTGCTCCTGAGGGCAATGGAACACGTTCTCTGCCACGGTATTCACAATTTCAATGCGTCCCTTGGCATCCAGCTTCAAAATAGCATCAAAGGAGTAATTCAGCAGGGAGGTAAACTCCACTGTTCGCCGCTGCTCCACCCGGATGGCGTCCATGGCCAGCAAGGCACGGCGGAGGGCATCCCGGAGGCAGTCCACGGACTCATCCACGAATACGGTGGGGATCCCCTTGGCAGCGGCGTACTCGCAGGCGTTTTCACTGCCGATGATGACCTCCGCCCCGTTCCGGATGGCGTTTTCCGTGACAGGCGCCACCATTTCCGAATTGCCTGCATAGTGGATGTGAATATCCGCCTGCGCCAATTCTCCGATGTTCTCCACATCAGAATACATATGATGGAAACCAACGAAGGCGATCTTCGGATGAGGATGGTGCACCAGGTCGCAGGCACGCTTAACAAAGCCTGCCATTTCCTGCCCGGAGAAGATGATCTCCGACACAGGGAATTCCACATGCCGCTTCAGCAGCTGAGCCTGGTTACCCCGAGCCACTACAATGCCGGTGCAGCCCTCCATGCTCTTGGTCACAGCCTCCACAACATCCTTGGAGGTAGTCTGGATCACTTCCACGTCCGGCAGGGCGGCCTTAGTCAGGCGCACGGCGGCATCGTACACAATGGCATTGGGGGTAACCATCAGCAGTTTAATCATGGATCTTCTCCCGCACACTTAGTATCCCCATTGTATCACTCCATGAGACAGCAGGTCAACCTTTGCAACAGAGGAAACTGGTATGATTGCGGGAGGCGGCTTTTGCGTCAAAAGCCCCTCCCGCACCCACCCGAAAACCAGCTGATAGCTATGCCGAAAGGTACAGCCACTGATTATTCATTCTCCAATTCAAGCATTTGCGCCAAATGATCCAGTTCCTTCACGAATTGATCCGTTGTGATCTCACCAAGGGCATACTGTTCTTCCAGACGGCGCACTTTTTGACCATCCTCCGTGCTGGGATCAAAAACGCTGGGACCTTGGAAATACAGTCGATCACCATACTGCTTATAGATTGCAATATCTTCCGGGGATACATCATACATTCCGGCCGGATCGGCCACTTTGTCATATTGCGCCTTCTTTTCTTCAAGGCGTTCATTCAAGGCTTCCCGCTCTTCTTCCGTTAAGGTGTCACTGCTCAATTCTGTTTCTATGCCGGCAATTGTTTCGGCCATCGCTGCCGCCAGGCGCTGTTGATTTTCATTTTCCACAGGCTTTGCTTCAGGATAGAAATACACCTTTTCTGCAGCACTCATGTCCTGAAGCTTCTGTCCCAGATACTCCTTTGACAGTTCAATTTCTTGACTGCGGATGTTGATAAAGCCTGCGATAATGGTTGCCTTCATCAAAATGGGCTGGTCTTCCGTCAGGCGAAGAGGAACATAGTACAGTAGAGAATGGAAGGACGAGGCATCCGTAAAAAGGGAATAGGTTCCATTCTGCTTCGGCTCGCAGGTATAAAGTTCTTTGCCGATTCCTTGGCACCGTTCAAGTAAAGCCTTAAATTCGTCAGTGTCGAAACGAAGCGGCTGATTGCTGTAATTGCTTTGCAGAATGTGCTGATCCATCAACAGTTGTACCAAGTACAAGATGTAGCTGTCAGATCCATATTGTCTTTCATCGAAATAACCGCAAACGCGAATGTCCTTCTCCGGTTTCTCTTGAATGCGGAGTACCCATTGTTCCAGAAAGTCCAAGTAACTTGCAAAGGATGTGGGCACATCCTCTGCCGTAAATCCTGCTGCAGTCCACGCATCAGGGTCGTAAGCATAATAGGATATGCTGCATCCATAAGGGACACCGTAAAGGACACCCTCGTAACTGAGCTGTTCCCGGAAAGGCGCATACATGCTTTCCATGGCGGATTGTATGTTTTCATTGTCCGTTACCGGTGCCAGATAACCTTTCGCCATTAACGAATGAATATTGAAGCTGTCCGTTGATAAAGTGAAAACATCATAGGGTAATTCACCGGTAATGAACCCATTCAGGATCTGCTGCGTATTGTAGTAGACCGTGCTGTCTGCACGTATGATTACGTCAGGATGTTGCTTGGTAAATTCATCATATTCTGCGGAATTCGTATCAAAGCCGTAGAAACATACGCTTCGTTCGGCAAGAGCTTCTCCTGTAAGCAGGCATGCAAAGACCAAACTCAGTAATCGGATGATGATCATGAAGTAAGCTTGTCTTTTCATTTCATTCTCCTTTCAATGTGATCTATGAGGAGAGGAGGCAGAGAGCTCCTCTCCTCATCCAGTAGAATGTTTAGCTATTAATACCCTTGCTTAATGGCACGAAAGCATTTAGAAAGACCGAAACGGAAGCACCATGACCGGAAACTCTTTACTATCCATGAGTGTCAGCTTGTTGGTATTCAAATTCACGGAGTAAATTTGTACCGTCCAGTGAAGCTGTTCCGGTTCCTCAATTGCATCCGGAAGGCAGCATCCGCTGTAAAGGACAGTCTTGTCCGCCTGAACGCTATGGTCTAAAAAGTATAGGCCATAACTGTCAAACTCTTTCAGATAAACATATACGCTTCGTATTTCCTTTCCGGTAGCCTGTGCTAATTCCAAAAAGGAGCTGTCTTCTGCTTCCGCTGAGACAAAAATCTCGCCGCATGCCGGTCGTTCCAGTGTTGCGCCCCCCGGAAGCAACAGCACCGTATCACTGTTGGCAACAGCACATGTCAGAATCCAATCACCGTCACAAGCCACTTGCGTGAATTCAATCTTGATATCGCCTACTTCAACGGTGGATGGCGTGAAGGAAGTCTGTGCATGCTCAAGAGCAGCTACTTGAATCGGCAGCTGATAAAGCTCTGCATAGGGTGTCAGATCGTCATCATCTGCCTGACCCGACAGTATCGATGCCTGACCCATGTTGCAAACAAGCAACATGGAAAACAACATGAACAGCGCAATTGGTTGTTTCATCAGCCTCACTTCCTTATTTATTCATCCTCCATTTCAAGCATTTGCACCAACTGATCCAGTTCCTTCACGAATTGATCCGTGGTAATCTCACCAAGGGCATACTGTTCTTCCAAACGGCGCACTTTTTGACCATCTTCCGTGTTGGGATCAAAAACGCTGGGGGCTTGAAAATACAGTCGATCACCATATTGCTTGTAGATTTCAAGATCCTCCGGAGGAACCACATACAAATGTTCATCGAAGTTGATTTTTTCGTAGGTATCTTGTATTTTCTCAATACGTGCCATGATTTCGGAACGCTCTTCTTCGCTTAAGTTCTCATTATTCAACTGAGCTTCATACTTGGCAAAGGTTCTGTCAAAGGCAGCAGCCAGTTCCACATAACTTTCGTTTGCTACATTATCCGCATCCGGATAGAAGTACACTTTTTCTTCGGCACTCATATCCTGAAGCTTTTGCCCCAGATACTCCTTTGACAGTTCAATCTCCTGACTGCGAATGTTGATAAAGCCTGCGATAATCGTTGCCTTCACCAGAATGGGCTGGTCTTCCGTCAGGCGAAGAGGGACATAATAAAGCAGCGAATGGAAAGAAGAGGCATCCGTAAAAAGGGAGTAGGTTCCATTCTGCTTCGGCTCGTAAGTATAAAGATCTTTGCCGATTCTTTGACACCGTTCAAGCAAAGTCCTAAATTCGTCAGTGTCGAAGCGAAGCGGCTGATTGCTGTAATCGCTTTGCAGAATGTGCTGATCCATCAACAGTTGTACCAAGTACAAGATGTAGCTGTCAGATCCATATTGTCTTTCATCGAAATAACCGCAAACGCGAATGTCCTTCTCCGGTTTCTCTTGAATGCGGAGTACCCATTGTTCCAGAAAGTCCAAGTAACTTGCAAAGGATGTGGGCACATCCTCTGCCGTAAATCCTGCTGCAGTCCACGCATCAGGGTCGTAAGCATAATAGGATATGCTGCATCCATAAGGGACACCGTAAAGGACACCCTCGTAACTGAGCTGTTCCCGGAAAGGCGCATACATGCTTTCCATGGCGGATTGTATGCTTTCATTGTCCGTTACCGGTGCCAGGTAGCCCTTTTCCATCAGTGAATAAATGTCGAAGCTGTCCGTCGACAAAGTGAAAACATCATAGGGCATTTCACCGGTAATAAAATCATTCAAGATCTGCTTCGTGTTATAGTAGACCTTTTTATTTTTACGTACTTTTACACCAGGATGTGTCTTAACAAAGGAAGTATACCCCGATGAACGGGAGTCAAATCCGTAGAAGCAAACACTGCGCTCACCGAAAGCATTTCCAACCAGCATGCAGAATACCATAACCAACAAGAAAAGTCTCCTTAAACGCATACATACCTCCGATTGTTCTGTTCGTAATGAGAATGTTCATCTTGCTGATGCAAAGGCTTTTCGAGTGGTGAGAGAGCCGAAGCCCTCTCACCACTTTTGTTAGAATTAGGGGATTAATTGTCAGATTCAAAGAAAGTAACAAACTGCCCGTAGAACTTCAGTGTACCAGAATCACGGTTATCCAATCGTCCACGGTAAGAAAGGTTAAGCATCACACCCTGACAATTCGTTTTATAAGGGTGATGAGTTGCATTGGCACCGGAATAAACCCAAGTAGCACTAGCTGCATTGGCACCATTGTGCACACGAGTAACAGCACGGTGCGTAGGAGACAGATTACTTTTGCTGGTATCCAGCACAATGTACCATTCATTTTCAGACTTCTGAATACCTGTGCAGCCAATTTGGTACTGCGTCGTGCTGTCCGTCGTGATACCAAAGTTATACCTCATTGTTACTCTCTCAGCAAATGAGGTGCCGGTGATGGCAAGTGCCAAGACCAAAACAAGAACAAACAGCTTTTTCATACTTTCGCTCCTTCTTAAATCACGGTCGTACGGGTTCATTCGACATGGATTTCCAGCCCATTTCAGGCTTTTACGCCCATCAACGGCATCACACCTTTCGATTACGCACAAATCACCTGCCCGTATCTTCCGGCAAAGCATCCGGCACGCCCTTGTCCCGGCACTGCTGCCATCCTGAAAAGGTTTGTCCAACAATCTCCCTTCACTATCTATAGTAAGTCAGAACCCCAAAACGTTTATTACCCTGAAAAATTTTTTTGATTTTTTTCTGATCGTCGTGTCCTCGTTTGACGCATCATCAAGCGAATCCTTCGGAAACCAATTTGCGTGCACGAAAAAAAGAGCGCCTTTCGACGCTCCGGATTATCCGTTGGCATTTTGCCGGGCTTCTTCCGTTTGAGGGGTACGTTCCTTGGGCGGACGGTGGCGGACAATGAGAATCCCGGCCACGCCGCAGGCCATGAGATGAATCGGTATCACCGGGTACATGAGAAAGCTGCCCAACGACATGGCGGAACTGGTTACCACCATGAGCATGCTGTGATTGTGAATAAAGGGCAGGCACACCAGAATGATCACCGCCCACAGGGGTGCCAGCAGAATCTCCGGCAGGAGACCAATCAGCACCCCGAAGCTGGTGGCAATGGCCTTACCGCCCCGGCCGTTAAACAGCACCGGCCAGCCGTGTCCGGCAACAGGGGCAAGCACCACCGGCACCATGTACCATAGGGGCAGCTTCGCCACATGCATGGCCAGATAGACGGGAACGGCGCCCTTCAATATATCCAGCACGGCGCAGGCAATGCCCATGGGCAGGCCGCAGGCTACCGTGGCGTTGGCAGAGCCCGGGTTTCGGTCTGCACCGAAGTCCCGCACATCCACGCCTCGAATCCACTTGGGCAGCCAGTAGGCGTACATGATGTTTCCTGACAGATAGCCGCCCACCGTGTACACCAGGCACAGGAAAAGATCATGCATGCAATGTCACCCCTTTGGGGCTTTCTCCCACGCTTCCGTCTTCTGAATCAGGCAGGCAGCAATCTTCCGGGCACAGTCCGGGTCAATTTCCCGGTGCTGGGCTGCCACCATGGCGTTCCTTGCCGTGTCATCATTCAGCAGCATATGGGTCAATTCTGTAACATCCCCTTTGTTATGGGCATAGGCGGCCATGCCCCGGGCAGCAAAGAAGTCCGCATTGGCGGTTTCACAGCCGCTGATGGGATTCACCACCAGCATGGGCACGCCGATGGTCATGGTTTCCGTGGAAGTCAGTCCCCCGGACTTGGTAGCTACCAAATCCGCTGCCGCCAGCAGAGGATACAGGGGCGTTACCTTGCCCAGCACGGTAACACGTTCATCACCGCGGCACTGGGCTTCGCATTCCGCCCGAACTTCCTCGTTGGTGCCGCAGACCACCAGCAGCCTGTCCTCCTGCGCCATGCCGGCAAGCACGGCGGTCAGAGTCTCCGGCAGACTGCCAGCCCCCATGGATCCTCCGGCCAGGAGCACATACTTCCTGTCAGGGTCCAGCCCGGCTGCTTCCTTGGCCTGCCGCTTATCCGTACAGGGGCGGCACTTCAGGCTTACCGGAATGCCCAGGGGCACCATGGTTTCCTTTGGGATGTGCTTATCAATGCATTCCTGCATCACCCCCGGGTGGCTGACAATCAGCACATCTGCCTGAATGTCCTCCATGAAGGGGCTTAGGGTATAGTCGGTCATAATCATGGCCAGCAAGCCCCGGAAAATGCCCCGGCGCTTCAGGTGGGTCATGCTTTGCCCACCGAACATATGGGTGCAGACCACCAGATCTGCCCCGTAGTCCTCCAGCTCCTTGGCCATTTTCTTGGTATAGGTGCTGTTGACCAGATAAACGGGGGATTTCCACTTGGGGGTGCTGAGCATGGCGCCCAACCGGTACACCTTCCCGAAACCTTCCGGGGAGCGCTGCACCGCACGGACGTAAGCCTTGGACACGGCACGGCTGAACCATTCGCCTCCGAAGGCGACACAATCCATCACCTTGCAGGTCACGCCGGCTTCCGTCAGGGCCTCCTCCATGGCATGGGCGGCAGCGTCATGACCGCCGCCGGTATGGGTGGAAAGGATCACAGCCTTCATGGTGCTTTGCCTCCTTCCGCCAGGTGTTCATCAATGATTTCACAGGCAACGCGGATAATGTTGGCGCAGGGTCGTGATGCGTAGTAGGCCTTCGTCCGGGGATCCGGCACAGGCGGTTCCGCTCCCTCCGGCTTGCCCAGCAGCTTGGCACAGTTCACCGTGCCAAGGCGATCCACAAAATCTCCATACAACCGCTGCACCCGGGTGTACAGCCGCACCCGGTTTTCCGGGGCTTCACTTGCCCCTTCCTCCATGGCGCACACCAGCATTACGGCGGCAGTGTATGCCCCGCAGTCCCGGCGCAGCCTGCCCATGCCGCCGCCGAACCCGGCAGCGAGGCGCAGTGCCTGCTCCCGGGTCAGGTTCATGACGTCCGCATAGGCGGCAAGCACGGCCTGGGCACAGTTGCACCCGTCAGCAAAGTTTTGCAGGGCGTTCCTGCTTCTCTCCGTCATCACTGGGTAATCTTAATGGTGGAGCGCATCTTGCTGTACACCTTATCCACATAGGTGTCCGTATAGCCCCGGGGATAGGTAATGTGCACGGTATACAGCACCTTGTTCAGGCAGGTGGCCTGCACACGGCCTGCGATCTTGGTTCCGTCGCTGAGGGTGCCGGTGTAGTTGGCATATACGCCGGCCTTATCCAGCAAGGTCCGGGATGCGGTGTTGGAAGGGCTGAAGGAAGAGAAATCCATGGAGGATTTCACGTTGCTCAGCATGTTCTTCACTTCGCTGGTCAGCTGGCTGGAAGAATAGTCGCTGGTGACGGAAGAAATATGGATGGTCATGCTGGCCTGATAGTCCGCATTGGAGCTGGTATTGGTGATGATGTAGGTATCGCTGCTGGTATCATCCACCGTCCAGCCCACGGGGCCTTCGAAGCTCAGGTGCAGCTTGGTGGCATCGTAGGTGGTGTACTCAAAGCTCAGGGCAGGCAGGGGCGTGGCTGTGGGCTTGTCAATGGGGTCAATCACCACAGGAGTCGCGCCTGCATATTCGCTGCGAATGGTGGGCACAGGAGTCTCTTCATCCGTCTCTGTCAGGGGAATCTCCACCACGCCGTCATCCCCCACGCCGGAACCTTCCTCGCTGCTGGGATCGTAATCCCCGGCATCGTAGTCCGTTTCATCCGTGTCATCCACCGTCAGGCTGACGGGGGTGTTCGTAGGAGCGTCCGTGGCCTGATTGCCGTACAGATTCTGGGAAGAGTTAGCGGTGGTAATGACCGAATAGGGGCTGTTGGAAGTATTCGAACTTCCGCAGGCGCTCAGCGCCAGCACGCATACGCACATCAGTGCAAACAGACGGAACTTTTTCATCCTGTTTCCCTCCATTTCGTAAAAACGATTGTTAAAAAGGCAGCTCCTCTTCAAGGAATGCTTCCTCTTGCGCTGTTTCTGGCACCGGGGCTTCCTGTTCCGGTGCCTTTTCATCAGCAGGCAGGGCTTCTTCATACCGGGGATGATACAGCCGCCGATCCAGGCTCCACACCTTTTCGGAGAAAGCCCCTTCCGGCAGCCGATCCATGATGCCCTTCATTTCATTCATTCGAGCATCCAGCAGGTCAATCCAGTGCAGCACTTCCGCCTCCGGGAACATGGGCTTTCTGGGACTGCCGAATTCCGCTTCCCCGTGGTGGCTGATGATCATATGCTCCAGCAGGAGCACCAGTTCACCCTCCACCCCCACGTTCTTGGCAGCTTCCTGCAGGGTGGCGACCCCCCGCACCAGGTGACCCAGCAGCAGACCATCCGCCGTGTAATCTCGCACGCTGCCGGAAGCATCGCTGTCCATTTCCTGAATCTTGCCCAGGTCATGCATAATGACCCCGGCACGGAGCAGATCCCCATTCAGGAAGGGATAAGCCTTGATCATATGCTCTGCCGTGCGGAGCATGCCGGTGGTGTGGTGGAGCAATCCGCCGTATTCGGCGTGATGCAGCCGCTGGGCAGCAGGGAAGTACATCAGCCGATCCCCTGCCAAGCGGAGCATTTCCCGGGTCAGCTTCTTCAGGTCGCTGCTCTCGAATGCCTCCACCGTGCGGTTGATTTCCTCCATCATCACCTTAGGCTCTTCCGGAGCGCAGGGAATCAGTTGCCGCCGATCCACCGCATCCTCTTCCGCCGCCGGGCGGATCCGCTCAATCTTCAGCTGAATCCGTCCGTTAAACTCAGTGATGGAACCCCGCACCTTGATGATGGTGCCGGAGGCGAAGGGATCTGCATTCCTGTCCCACAGCTTGCATTCCATTTCGCCGCTCTGGTCACTGAGCTTCATGTCCAGGTAGTTGTTGCCGTTCTTATCCTTGCGCTGCTCGCAGGAACGCACCAGCAGAAAGCCTTCATACCGCATTCCTGTTTGCAGCTGCGCCAGGGGCAGCTGCTCCATAGATGATTCTCCTTTGTCCCTTCATGGGTTAGAAGGGAGCACTTTCTGCGCCGAGGGATCCCCCCGGCAGGTCGGTATAGGTGGTATACTCACTGAGCCAGGCCACCTTCACCGTACCCAAGGGGCCATTTCTCTGCTTGGATACGATGATTTCGCCGATATTCTTATCCTCGGTATTGGGGTCATAATAACCTTCCCGGTGAATGAACATCACCACGTCGGCATCCTGCTCGATGGAGCCGGAGTCGCGCAGGTCGGAAAGGGCAGGACGCTTATCCGTACGGGTGGTTGCCGCACGGGAAAGCTGGGCGCAGGCAATCAGCGGCACCTTCAGTTCCAAGGCAATAGCCTTCAGGGAACGGCTGATTTCGCTGACCTCCAGCTGCCGGTTTTCCGCCCGGGTATCCGAATGCATCAGGCCCAGATAGTCCAGCACAATCAGATCCAGTCCCTTGTCCATCATCAGCCGTCTGCACCGGCTGCGCAGCTGGGAAGGGGAAATGCCTGCCGTGTCATCAATATACAGGGGGGCATTGGACATGGGGCCGATAGAGCGAGCCAGCTTCATCCAGTCGTCGGTGGTCAGGGTACCCTGACGAACCTTCTGCATATCCACCCGGGCATCGGAGCAGAGCATACGCAGGGCAATCTGCTCCCGGGGCATTTCCAGGCTGAACACCGCCACGGATTTGTTGGCCTGCAAAGCCGCATGGGAGGCGATGTTCATGGCCAGCGAGGTTTTGCCCATGGAAGGCCGGGCACCCAGGATAATCAGCTCGCCTTCGTGAAGGCCGGTCAGCATATTATCCAGTCCCGTAAATCCGGTGGGCACGCCGGAAACCTGACCGTGAAGCTTGCTCAGCTCCTCAATCTTGCCGTAAGTGCCGTAGAGGACTTCCTTCACATGCACCAGCGAATCGCCGCTGGCTCGGTTCATCACGATATCGAAGATGGACTTCTCTGCGTGATTCATGATCTCCTGCAGGGGGTTCTGCTGACTGTAGCACTCCTGGGCAATGCTCTGTCCGGCCTGAATCAGCTTCCGCAGGGTGCTCTTCTCCGCCACCAGATTGATATAAGCCTTCACGTTGGCGGTGGTGGGCACATACTGGCTCAGCTCAATCAAGTAGGCCGTACCGCCGATGCCCTCCAATGTGCCACGACGGCTCAGCTCGCTGTCGGTGGTCACCAAATCCACCGGGCTTTGCTCCCGGTACAGGCTGATCATGCAGTCGAACAGTTCCCGGTGAGCAGGCTGATAGAAATCATCGGGTTGAAGACGTTCCGCCGCCTGCATGACAGCATTCCCGTCCTGCAGCATGGCGCCCAGTACGGAGCGTTCCGCCTCCACGCTGTTTGGCGGTGTGACGCCGCGCAATTCGCTCACCTGCTCACCTCCCCTGCCAAAGTTCTGGTTTTACTTGGTGACCGGCACCACATGCAGGGTCATGGGGGTGGTTACGCCGCTGTAGAGCCACACGGTCATCTGCACATCCCCTACCTGACGCACAGCCTCGGGCAGATCAATCTTCCGCTTGTCCACCTTCACGCCGTGCTGCTGCTCCAGTGCTTCCGCAATTTCAGCGGAGGTCACGGAACCGTACAGGCGACCCTTATCGCCGCACTTCACCGTCAGGGTCACGGTCTTACCCTTCAGCTGCTTCGCTTTTTCCTCGGCTGCCGCACGGCGCTCCGCTTCCCGGGCTGCCTCAGCCGCACGCTTCCGCTCCACTTCCTTGGTAGCACCGGCAGTGGCTTCCACTGCCCACTTCTTGGGAAAAAGGAAATTACGGGCGTAGCCGTCGGATACATTCAGGATTTCGTCTTTCTTGCCAACACCCTTTACATCCGCCAACAGGATCACTTTCATGGCGATGCCTCCTTGCTTGTATCAAAGGTCTTGACCCGGCTTCTTTCCGCCGGACAAGGCCATAAATCGTCAACTTATTATATGCGATTGAGCTGGAAAAAGCAAGGGTGTGGCAATTGTGCGGCACGGGTGTAGGAGTGTCAAGCATAGGTTACACATAGGGCAGCGGAGAGAAGTCAAG
>JAUMVT010000064.1 GCA_030529995.1 Clostridia bacterium | reverse complement strand
GGATTAGAAAGCGTGGGTTGTATCCGTTACGTGGCAGGACGGTTAATCCGCCTGATCCTTGCCGCAGCAGTTCTTGTACTTCTTGCCGCTGCCGCAGGGGCAGGGATCGTTCCGGCCGACCTTTTCGGAGGCCTTGACCCGGCGGGGCTGCTTGGGCTGATCACCGCCGACCCGGGCTTCTACAGGCTTCACCTGCTGCACACGTTCCGGCTGGCGCTGAATCCGTGCCTGATACAGGCGGCGCACCGTGTCTTCCTGAATCAGGTGATTCAGCTCAGCGAACATGGCGCCGGCTTCAATCTGGTACTCGGTAACGGGATTCTTACCGCTGTAGGCACGGTAGCCGATGCCGTCACGGAGCTGATCCATGGCGTCGATGTGATCCATCCAGCGCCGGTCAACGGAGACGAGCAGCATGGTGCGCTCGAACTCCCGCATATCCACGCCGATTTCCGTCAGTTCCTTCTCACGCTCTTCATAGAAGGTGTGAGCATCCTGCTTCAGTGCCTCGATGAAGGCGTCACGACCGTCCTCATCCGCAATGGCCTTGCACTTCTCCACACAGCCGTGATGCAGGCACAAATTCTCCAGATAGTTGGTCAGCTGGGTCATATCCCAGTCCGCACCGTCCGGATCCACGCAGAAGCGATCCATGGCGAAGTCGATGATCTTGTCCGCCATGCGGGCAACCGCTTCGTGAACGTTTTCGCCCATGAGCACCTGACGGCGCTGACGGTAGATGACCTCACGCTGACGGTTCATTACGTCGTCGTATTCCAGCACGTGCTTACGAATGTCGAAGTTCCGGCCTTCGATTCGCTTCTGAGCCGCCTCAATCTGCTTGGTCAGCATGCCTGCCTGCAGGGGCTCGTCATCCTTGAGACCCAGGCGCTCCACCATGGTGCCGATACGCTCGGAACCGAACAGCCGCATCAGGTCGTCTTCCAACGAAATGAAGAACTGGGTAGAGCCCGGGTCGCCCTGACGAGCGGCACGGCCACGGAGCTGGTTATCGATCCGGCGGCTTTCATGCCGCTCGGTGCCGATGATGTGCAGGCCGCCGGTCTGCAGCACACGTTCATGCTCCGCATCGGTTTCCTTCTTGAACTGGGCGTACAGCTCATTGTAGCGGCGGCGGGCGGCCAGCACTTCTTCCGCCACTTCCTCATTGTGGCCGGTGGCGTTCTCGATCATTTCATCATCGAAGCCTTCCTGCCGCATGGCACGCCGTGCCAGGAAGTCCGCATTGCCGCCCAGCAGAATGTCCGTACCACGGCCGGCCATGTTGGTGGCGATGGTCACCGCACCCCAGTGACCTGCCTGGGCTACGATTTCTGCTTCCTTGGCGTGGTTCTTGGCGTTCAGCACTTCGTGGGGGATGTTCTTGCGCCGCAGCAGGCCGGAGAGCATCTCACTGGTTTCCACCGTTACGGTGCCAACCAGCACAGGCTGCCCCTTGGCGTGATGTTCCTCAATGGCAGCTAGCACAGCGTTAAACTTGGCGGCCTTGTTCTTGTACACCATGTCGTCCAAGTCCTTGCGGATGTTGGGCTTGTTGGTGGGAATCTCCACCACGTCCAGGCTGTAAATGCCCTGGAACTCGGCTTCTTCCGTCTTGGCGGTACCTGTCATGCCAGCCAGCTTTTCATACATGCGGAAGTAATTCTGGAAGGTGATGGTGGCCAGGGTCTTGCTTTCCCGCTCCACCTTCACGTGTTCCTTGGCTTCAATGGCCTGATGGAGACCTTCGGAGTACCGGCGGCCGATCATCAATCGTCCGGTAAACTCGTCCACAATGACCACCTGACCGTTCTGCACCACGTAGTCCACGTCCCGCTTCATCAGCACATTGGCACGAAGGGCGCAGTTGATGTGGTGGTTCAGCTCGGCGTTTTCGGCGTCGTTCAGGTTTTCAATTTCGAAGGCACGCTCCACCTTCTGGGCACCTTCATCCGTCAGGGCAACGGATTTTTTCTTTTCGTCCACGGTGTAGTGCTCGTCCCGCTTCAGGTTCCGCACCACCATGTCAGCCTTCTCGTAGAGCACGGTGCTCTTGTCGCCTTGACCGGAAATGATCAAAGGTGTACGGGCTTCGTCGATCAGGATGGAGTCCACTTCGTCCACAATGGCGTAGTGATGCCCCCGCTGGGTCAGCTCCGATTTGCGGATGACCATGTTGTCCCGCAGGTAGTCAAAGCCCAGCTCGTTGTTGGTGCCATAGGTAATGTCGCAGGCATAGGCCTTGCGGCGCTCGGCACTGTCCATATCATGGACGATCAAGCCAACGCTGAGCCCCAGGAAGCGGTGCACCTTGCCCATCCACTCACTGTCACGGCGAGCCAGATAATCGTTCACCGTCACCACGTGAACGCCCTTGCCGCTAAGCGCATTCAGATAGGAAGGCAGGGTGGCCACCAGGGTTTTGCCTTCACCGGTCTTCATTTCGGCAATGCGTCCCTGATGCAGCACAATGCCACCCAGCAGCTGCACATGGTAGGGACGCATGCCCAGCACCCGGTCATCCGCCTCACGAACGGTGGCGAAAGCTTCCGGCAGAATATCGTCTTCCGTTTCACCGTTTTGCAGCCGCTGACGGAATTCATCCGTCTTTGCCCGCAGCTGCTCATCTGTCAGCTTCCGGTATTCATCCTCCAAGGCTTCCACAGCCTCCACGGTTTTGCGGAGTTTTTTGATTTCCGCATCCTTCCCGCCTCCCAGCAGGCGCTTTACAAAATCAAGCATACTGTATCTCCTTAATCATTGGATCATCATCTTATCCGGTCAAGGCCTAGGCCAGGAACGGGGAGCCCATAGCATGGAAACTCAAAATATAGTATACCATTAAACCCCTGTTCCTTCAAGAAAATATTCAGGGAAACGGCAGCATCTGCGGCGCAGAAAGCAGCAGAAAATCATTTGCAACAAGAAAAAACTCCCCCGAAGCCAACCGACTTCGAAGGAGGCGCACAGGAAAGGGTGTGCAGATTTACTTGGCGATATCGGCAGCAAGCGCCTGATCAATCAGCTCCTGCAGTGCCTTTGCCTGATTTTCACCGGTGATGGCGCCCACAATGGGATCGCCCACCAGGTTGCCGTTCCGGTCAACCACATAGGTGGTCGGATAGGCAAAAATGTTCTCGGTGAACAGGCCTGCCTCGCTGTCGCTGGCGAAGTACACGTTCTGATAGGTGGCACCCTTCTTTTCCAGTACAGCCTTGGCCTCTGCAATGGCATCCGCATCCCCGTCCAGGGTGAAGGCGTTAATGCCGATGAGTGCACCGCCCTTTTCAGCCAGTTCCTTGTTCATGGCATCCAGCTCACTGAGCTCACCCACGCAGGGGCTGCAGGTGGTAAACCAGAAGTTTACAACCGTTACCGCATTGGCGGCAAAGAGTTCGCTGCTGTTCACCGCGTTGCCGTCCAAGTCCATGCCTTCAAAGGCAGGGAACTTTTCAGCGGTGTCGTCCATGGTCACGGTGACGCCGGCGGCATCAGCGGATACTTCCATGCTGCTGTCCGTGGATACCACCATGCTTGCGTCCGCAGGCACGCTCATGGTGCCGGTGTTGCCGTCAATAGCGTCCTGCTTGGCGTTGGGATACACAGCCAGCAAGGCTTCCACGTCATCTTCGATGGTCTGAATCTTTTCCGCTTCTCCGGTGATCAGGGTCAGCTCGTCTTCCGTGAACTGATCCTTGGCGGATTCGATGGTGTCCAGCAGGAATTTGCCGTAGTTTTCCCCGGTGGCAACGGAGATCATGGCCTTGTCCTTGTCCATGGCTAGGAAAACCTTTTCCCACAGGGCAGCGTTTTCGGCCAGAATGGCATTTTCCTGATCCTTCAGTTCCAGATACTTGGCAGCGGCTTCTTCGGCCGTCATGGTGGTGTCTACCTCTGCCCATGCCGTGCTTGCCAGGGTCAGGCTGCACACCAGCACAAGGGTCAGTACCGTCATCAAAAATTTCTTCATGGTTGTTCCTCCTGTTCTTTCGTCAACTGAATTTTTTGCGGCGCATCGGCCGCTGCCTTATCTTTACCGGTGCCAAAGCCGTAGCGATAACCCACAGCCTTGGTTGGGCAGGCACGGATACACATACCGCATCGGATGCACTCGGTGTGGTTGGGGGTCTTGGTCACATCCACGTCCATCTTGCAGGCCTTGGCACACTTCCCGCAGGAGACGCACTTGTGCTTGTCTACCTTCATCTGGCACAGGGAGACCTTGTTCATCAGGGCGTAAATTGCGCCCAGAGGACACAGCCACTTGCAGAAGGGGCGGTAGAACAGCATGCTGAGGATCACGACTGCCACCAGCACAAAGAACTTCCATGCGAACAGATCCCCCAAGGCTTCACGAATGCCGGAATTCGCAATGGACAGGGGAATGGCACCCTCCAGTACCCCTTGGGGACAAAGATACTTGCAGAAGAAGGGGTCTCCCATGCCCACGTCATTCACCGCCAGTGCCGGCAGAAGAATGACCATCACCAGCAGAATGACGTACTTCAGGTAGGTGAGGGGTTTCAGCTTCCTGGTGGAAAACTTCTTGACGGGAATCTTGTGCAGCAGTTCCTGGAACCAGCCGAAGGGGCACAGGAATCCGCAGATGAACCGCCCCAGCAACACCCCGAACAAGATCAGAATGCCCACTATATAATAGGAAAAGCTGAACTTGGAAGAACCGATTACTGCCTGCAGGGATCCGATGGGGCATGCACCGGTGGCCGCCGGGCAGGAGTAGCAGTTCAGCCCGGGCACACAGACGGTTTTCGCATCTCCCCTGTAAAGGGTACCTTTGGAAAAGTTGGGCAGGTGAATGTTGGTCAGCAGGGTGGCCGCCGCCTGAATCCATCCCCGGAAGCGGGCAAGCAAACGGGAAAAGCCTGAAAATTTCTTACCCAATGCCTACACACTCCAGACAAATCTTAATGGCCTTGCTCAGCACCGTGCCGGCCTCTCCCCGCCATACGCCGTAGCAGATCATCACGATGCCGGCGTACAGCAGCAGGCACTGAAAAAAGATCTTCTTTCCGTGGCTCAAGCGCATCACCCTTTCCGCTTTCATGAGGCCATCATAGCACAAGGAAGGTAAAGTCCCTGTTAAGAAAAGAAAGTTAACACAAACCTTATCTCCTGCTGGTATAATAGAACAGAACCGAGGGGAATGCAAGATGCAATAAGGAGAAATGACCGATGCGGTTTTTGGTGATCGAGGATGAACGGGAACTGTGCCAGACCATTGCGCAAAGTCTGCGCCGCCTTGCTTACAGCGTGGATTGCTGCTATGACGGTGACAAGGCGCTGGAAATACTGGAAGCAGAGCGATATGATCTGGTGCTGTTGGATTTGAACCTGCCCGGCAGGGACGGCATGACGGTGCTGCGTACATTCCGCCAATGGGATCGGGGAACCCCGGTGCTGATTCTTTCCGCCCGCAGCGAGGTGGCGGATAAAGTGGAAGGGCTGGATGCCGGTGCCAATGACTACCTGGCCAAACCCTTTCATTTGGCGGAACTGGAGGCACGGATCCGCAGCCTGACCCTGCGCCAGTTTACACAGCAGGAAACGGTGCTCCGCTGCGGCGAAATCACCTTCGATACCCGGGCGAGGACGGCAACTGCCCGGGGGCAGGCCTTGCCCCTAACCCGGAAGGAAACCAGCATTCTGGAATACCTGATGCTCCATCAGGGGCGGCCTGTCAGTCAGGAGGAACTGATGGAGCACGTGTGGGACAGCAGTGTGGACAATTTCAGCAATGCCATTCGGGTGCACATATCCGCCCTGCGGAAAAAGCTGCGGAGTGTGCTGAAAGAGGATCCCATTCGCAACCGCATCGGCGAGGGCTACGTCATGGGAGGTGAAGAGCCATGAAGCGGCTTTCCATGCAGTGGCGTATTACCCTGCTGACGTCTCTCTTGATTGGCGCGACCTGCATTGCCATGATGCTGCTCATGTGCTTTTCCGGCAATCACTACATGGATGCCATCGGAGCGTCCATACAGGACTATACCACTGACGGCACCGTTGCCTTTGACCCGGATCCCGGCATGCATGAGGAGCTGACCATTGTGATTCTGGATGCCAAGGAAGGCTTCCGGGCAACCAACTGGTACATTACGGCGGCGGTTACGCTCCTCAGCGGCGTTATGGCCTACTTTGTCAGCGGCCGGGCCCTGAGACCCCTCCGCTCCTTTGCTGCCCAGGTAGAGAAGGTGCAGATGAACAATCTGGCGGACATGCGCATCAATGAGGACACTTTGCCGGAGTTTCGTCAGCTGAGTCGTTCTTTCAATCAGATGCTGGAGCGGCTGGACAGTGCTTTCGCCGCTCAGAAGCAGTTTACCGGCAACGCCGCCCACGAGCTGCGCACGCCTTTGGCACTGATGCAGGCTAAGCTGGAGCTTTTCTCTGCCGAGCATCCGCAGATGATGCCGGAAACGGCAGCCTTTTTATCCTCCTTGAAGGAGCAAATGGAACGGCTGACCCAAATGACCAAAACCCTGCTGGAAATGAGCAGTCTCCAATCCCTGCCCCGGAATGAGCAAATTCAGCTGGAACCCATGATGGAGGAGATCTGCGCCGACCTGGCGCCGCTGGCGGAAAAGCAGCACATGACCCTGTCCCATGAAGGAGACGGCACCATGCGGGGCAGTGATACGCTGATCTACCGTCTGCTGTACAACCTGGCAGAGAACGCCGTGAAGTACAACCGGCCGGGCGGTAGTGTCCGCATGACCGCCTGTCAGGAAGGAAAAACGCTGATGATTCGTGTGCAGGATACGGGGAGGGGCATTCCAGCACCGTACCACCAAAGCGTATTCCAGCCCTTCTTTCGGGTGGATCAATCCCGAAGCCGTGCCTGCGGCGGTGCAGGGCTGGGGCTTTCCCTGGCCTGGGAAATTGTCCAGCTCCACGGCGGAACCATCCGGGTGGAGGAGAGCAGCAGTGAAGGCACCATCATGCTGGTGGAGCTGCCGGCGGAAAGCGGTTCAAATTCACTTGCTGACACCGAAAGCCATGATTGCAACTCTTTGAAAAAAAACCTTTTCAAGGAGAATGATTTATGATACAATGGTTTGCGGACTTTTTTGCCTGTCCGCAGGCAGAAAGATCTACGGAAAGGCAAGTGAAATGTCATGACAGCTTCCGAAAAGCTGATCCAACACCTCGGACTGGGTGCGGCTGATGCTGTTGCCGTGCACAATCCGTCCAATATGTTTTATCTCACCGAAGGCTATACCGGTGAAGGCGTGGTGTACATCTCCTGCAAGCAGCGGGTGATTGTTACCGATTTCCGCTACACCGAGCAGGCCGAGCGTCAGGCTCCCGGATTCCGGGTGGTCATGACCGATAAGGATTGCTCCCACAGCGCATGGCTGGCCAAGCTGTGCAAAGAGGATGGCATTACCACCCTCCGCTATGAGGACGATTACCTGACGGTGAAGGATTTCGAAGGTCTCCGCAAGGCTGTGGGGGATATGCAGTATATACCCCTGAACCGTGCACCGGAAGTGCTCCGGCAGGTGAAGACCGAGGCCGAGGCTGCGGCCATCCGCAGTGCCTGCGCCATTACCAGCAAGGCCTTCGATGAAGTACTGGGCAAGATTCACGAGGGTATGACCGAGAAGGAGCTCCGCATTGAGCTGGACTTCATTCAGCTGAAGCTGGGCGCTCAGGGCAATTCCTTTGACACCATCATCGCCTCAGGTGTCAACGGCAGCCTGTGCCACGCTGTGCCTACGGACAAGAAGCTGGTCAAGGGTGAGATGATCACTATGGACTTTGGCTGCAAGGTAGGCGGCTACTGCTCCGACATGACCCGCACGGTAGCGCTGGGCGAGCCTTCTGCCGAAATGCGCCGCATTTATGACACGGTGCTCCATGCACAGACCATCTGCGAAGATGCTGTGGCACCCGGCAAGAACTGCTTCGATATTGATAAGATGGCTCGGGATTACATCGATGCACAGGGCTACGCAGGCCGGTTCGGTCACGGACTGGGTCATGCAGTGGGTATTGACATCCATGAAGATCCCCGCTTCAGCCCCTCCTGCCACGATACCCTTGTGCCCGGTATTGTGATCACGGTGGAGCCCGGTGTGTACGTGCCCGGTTTGGGCGGCGTCCGCATTGAGAATACGGTGCTGGTGACGGAAAACGGTCACGAAGCACTGACCACGGCACCTAAGCAGCTGATTGTGCTGTAAACCACGCAAGCAATCATCTAAATAAGAACATAGACGGAGGAATGGATCATGATTACAGCAGGCGATTTCAAAAAGGGTATTACCGTTGAATGGGACGGCGGCGTATGGACCATCGTGGACTTCCAGCACGTGAAGCCCGGCAAGGGCGCAGCCTTTGTGCGTACCAAGATCAAGAACGTGATGACCGGCGCTGTGGTTGAGCGCTCCTTCAACCCTACCGACAAGATGCCCAAGGCCATCATCGAGACCAAGGAAATGCAGTACGTGTACAACGACGGCGACCTGTACTATTTCATGGACAACGAGACCTATGAGCAGCTGCCCCTGAACCACGACCAGGTGGAAGATGCTATCGCTTTCGTGAAGGAAGGCACCAATGTGACCGTGCGTTTCTTCAAGGGCAGTGCCTTCTCTGTGGAAGCTCCTAACTTCGTTACCCTGGAAGTAACCGACACCGAGCCCGGCTTCAAGGGCGACACCGCTTCCAACACCTACAAGCCTGCAACCCTGGAGACTGGCTACAGCCTGCAGGTGCCCCTGTTCGTCAACACCGGCGACATGATCCGTGTGGATACCCGCACCGGCGAGTACATGGAGCGCGCCTGATTCTGAGTCCTTCTGCCCGCGGGTTGTCCCCGGGCAGTTTTTCTTTCCATCCATTCTTGTGATTGTCACGCAGCATGCGTGAACAAAAGGAGGCAATGTGTTATGAGTAAGCTTACGGACCGTGTCAGCTACCTGAAGGGACTTGCGGAAGGGCTGAAGCTCAATGCCGACAAGGACACCAACCGCATGATTCTGGAGATTCTGGACGTGCTGTCGGAAACCGCTGAGGATCTTTCCCAGCTGACCGAGGCGCACAATGAGCTGAACGACTACGTGGAAAGCATCGATGATGATCTGGCCGAGCTGGAAGAGGATCTCTTCGATGATGACGATGACGACTACTATGACGACGATGATGATGATGACGGCTACGACTTCGGCGATGCAGAAGATGACGACGAATGTGGCTGCGGCTGCGGTCACCACCATCATCACGATGAGGACGAGGATGAAGATGAGGACGACGAGGATGATGACGAAGTCATTTCCTACGCCTGCCCCCACTGCCATCACGAGCTGGAGTTCAAGGCCTCCGATGTGGACTTCGATGAAGACTATCGGTGCCCTGCCTGCGGCAAGCCTGTTTTCCCCGAACTGACGGACGACGAAGAATAATACAGACGATTCCATCAATGCAAAAGCGTCATGGCGAACTGCTCGCCATGACGCTTTTTTTTCGGGAACTTACTTTCCCCATGCTTCCCAGGTTTCCGGGGCGTAGCCCAGAGTGCACTTGCTGCCGTTGCGCACAATGGGAGACTTCAGCAGCCAGGGACATTCCAGCACGGCGGGCAGCAGCAGGCTGTCCCGGTCGTAGTAGCAGGCCGGGTGTTCCTTGACCTTCTTATCCTCCCGGTCAATCAGGTTGCTGAGCCCGCCTAAAGCCTGCGCCATGGTCTGTACTTCCCGTTCGCCCAGACGGTGCTTCTTCAGATCCATCACCTGCACCGGAATGCGGCGCTCCTTAAAAAAGCGTTCCGCTTTCTGCACATCAAAATTCTTCTTGCTGATATAGAGCTGAATCACCTTGTTCTTCCTCCCTTACAGGCGGCGAATGTCATCCCCACGGAAAAGCAGCAGATCGCACTTCCGCTTGTCCGTCAGCCGGGACGCAATCCGCTCCGTATACCGCTGCCGCAGTTCTCGTTCGTTCAGGTTGGTGGAGTATACCGTGCCCCTGCCGGTGCTGCGGCGCTCGTTGATCAGGTTAAACAGCTGGACGATGGTGATGTTCTCCATCAGGGGTTCGCTGCCCAGGTCGTCCAGGAGCAGCACGTCGGTGGTCATGAGACTTTCCATGGCATCGGTGCTTCCGCCGAAGTAGGCCTTCCGTGCCGTATCCAGAAAGCGATAGGCACTGATAAGCAGCACGTTCATCCCCCGATCCAGCAATCGGCGTGCCATGGCGTGCATCAGGAAGGTTTTGCCCAGGCCGCTGGGCCCCATCAGCAGCAGATCCTGGGTATCCGCCTTGGGATAGCGATCCGCATAGTCCCGGCACATGTCCCGAATGATCTGCATGTTTTCCCGCTGGGTGCAGGGCATGTCCGGTAAAGGCTTGTTCGGGAAAACGGACAGGTCAAAGGTGTCGAAGGTTTGCCGATCGTCTTCCTCCAACCCGACCTGCCGGTAAAGCTGCCGATAATACGCCGTGCGCATGCATTCGCACATTTCTTTCACCGGTTCGCCCACATAGCCTGTATCCTTGCAGAGCTTGCAGCGATACACCGGAGCAAGGTAATCCTCCGGCAGACCGCCGGCCTTCAGGCAGGCGTTCACACGGCTATTCAGCAGGGACATGCGCTGAGGCAGATCCTCCGCCTGAGACGTGCCTCCCAGAATGCCCCGAACACCGTGATAGATGATTTGCTGCCGATCTTCCAGCAGCTCCTTCAGCCCGGGACAACGGCGGATGGCTTCCCTTTGGCGGCGATCCTCTTCCTGACTGTCCAGCATGCGCTGCTGCTCGTATTCCGACTGCAGCTGACGCAGGATTTCGTTACGCATTGGACTTCAGCTCCTTCAGCCGCTTGGCCATCCGTTCGGTCATGCCCTGGGTAACTTCATACTCACGCTGCTCGTACTGCTGCTCCCGCACCACCTTGCCGCCGGGCTTGACGGTTTCCTGCCCCTTTGCCTGCTGTGCCTGATAGGCTGCCCGGGAGGCTTCCATTTGGGCGGGGGTGCGAATGCCCTGCTCGTGCAGGGAAGTGAGCATTTTATCCAGATAGGGCACCGGGTTTTCTGCTTTGCCGGACAGGGCGCCGCAGTGCAGGATCATTTCGTCCGTCATCTGCATGTCGCCCATCCACTTCTGCACCAGCGCCCGATCCGCTGCTGTAGGCTTGCCGCGCTTGCCCCATGCTTCGTACAGCACCTGCAGAATGTCGTTGGATGCTTTGAACTTCATTACATAGTCCTGGGCTTCGGCAATGTTGCGGATGCCCTTTTGCTTCCAGGAGCGGAGCATCAGCTGCACATCATCAATGCCCTTGCCGGCTCGGGCGCATTCCCGGCCTGCCAGCAGAATCACATCGTCGGTATACAGCGCCCGCATTTCATCATACAGTGCCAGCGTGCCTTCATTCACGGTGGCTCCCGTATTCATGGTGTTCAGGAGTGCCTTCAGGGGCGCAATCCGCTCCGCATTGGCATTGCGGGCTGCCTCCACTTCCTTGGCAGAGCGCATGCCCTTACCCTGGTTCCGCTTCTTGATGCCTCCCAGAATGCCGTCCAGGTAGGAAAAAGACGGATCCCCTTTGGTGGTTTCTGCACAGGCATCCAGAATGGCGTCCTCGGAAAAGCCCCAGTCCCGATTCCATCTCCGGTACATGGCCTGCTCATCCTCCGAGGGCAGGCGGCGCTTGCCCATGCGGCGGAGCACCTTCCGGCAGCCGTCATAGATGGCTTTGTCCCGGTCGAAGAAGGACTCTGCGTCCTCCACCGACATGATCTTTTCATCCGCCATTTGAATGGCCAGCTTCTGTGCCGCATTGAAGGAGAAATGCTTCCCCTTGGTTTCAATGCAGTGCTGCACCAGCATCAGCACCACGTCCGCAGGCAGATTCATTTCCTCCACCCACTCATAGGCCATGGTCATATCATTGGTGCTGGGACGGCGATCCGCCCCGAAAAGGGCATACATGGCCTCGGCAAACTCCGCATAGGCATCATCCACTGCCGGTTCCGTATTCATAAACAGCCGCTGCTTGGCCGTGATGTACCGCCAGGACGGGGGATCATCACTGATGCGGCGGACGAGCCCCTTCCGCTCCCAGTGCCGATAAGCGGCAAGCACCTGCTCCGGGGAAATGTCCAGGTCGTGAGCCATTTGCTGCACGCTCATTTCCGTCGTGGGGTGATAGCAATGCATCAGCCCATACAGGTATACCTTCACATAAGCGCCCCGGGCGCCGGGCATGTATTCCAGAATAAACTGGTTCTCCACCGGGGTGACGTCAAACATGGCAAACTGCTCATCAAAATCGAACACCCCCATGCGAGATCCCTCCTTCATTCATGGGTTTCATTATAGCATATAAAAGCAGAGAAGGGCAAGAATGAGCAAGGCGTTGAACCTACAGAAAAACCCCGGCATCAACAGCGCAATGCTGATGCCGGGGCATGGATCAAACCGACTTACTTGGATGCTGCGGCATGCTCTGCGGCAATGATGCCCCAGGTTGCGCACATGGAGTGATTGATGCCGCCGAAGTTGATCTTGCCCAGAATGTTGCTGGGTCCAAGGATCTCGCCGGCCAGAGACAGTCCGTTGATGACGGAGCCGTCTTCCCGCTGGAGGTAGCCGTCTTCGTTGGCACGAACGCCGCCGGAGGTGCCGGACCACACATAGGGCACGGTGACTACGGCATAGTAAGGACCTTCTTCAAAGGCGACCATGCTGTCGGCAGAGCGGCCGAAGGCACTGTCCGTACCGGTTGCCACGTCCTTGTTGTAGGCTTCTACGGTTGCCACCAGGTTGGATGCGCCGATCATTTCTGCCAGCTCTTCCAAGGTATCGGCCTTGTAGACGCAGTTGCCGGCAGCGGCCAGCTCATCCAGCTTGTCCCAGCCGTTATTCTCCAGCACGGCCTTGTTCATCATGGGATGCTTCAGGAAGGCCTGCTTCTTGTCGATCATGTTGCCGGAGATGACGGCATACAGCTTGCTTTCCTTCTGGCCGTACCACATGGCACTGGTAGCGGATTCTTCTGCGCCTACCCGATCACCGTCGGTGTTCACGTAGATCATACCGGGGTACTTGTTGTTGATCTGATACCGCATGGCGAAGCCGTCCGTGGGAACGCCGCCGCCGTAGAAGTTCACGATTTCGTCCATGTTATCGTACACGCCGCCAACCGCCTTGGCCAGCAGGAAGCCGGAACCATTGGAGGTGCTGGGGGCACAGGAAATGACGTTTTCGAAGCCGGACAGCTTCAGCAGATCTTCATTATAGGAATAACCGCCGGTTGCCAGCACCACGTTGTTGGCGCGGAACTCACGGTCGCCGGCCTTTACGCCTACGCACTGATCCCCTTCCACCAGCAGCTCGGTCACGGTGGTATTGTAGAAAATCTGTGCATTGCCGTCAGCAATGGCCTGCTCCAGCCGGGCATTCAGGGGCTCCAGATAAGCATTGGCAGCGCCCATGGAGTAGGAACCGAGGGCACGGGTTACGCGGAGGGTCTTCATGGCGGTGTAGGCGCCGCCTACCAGGCTGCGGTCGCCGAAGTCAACGCCCAGATCCTCATCCAGCCAGTCAATGGCGTCCTTGGCACGCTCGGTGTGCATCTTGGCCAGTGCCTTGTTGAATTCACCCTCGCCGCCCAGAGCTTCAATATCGGCGTAGAAGGATTCGGGGGTGTCTTCCACGCCGTTTTCCTTCTGAATTTTGAAACCTGCGCCGCTGATGGTGCCGCCGGCATAGTGGATGCAGCCGCCGGTGCGGACGCTCTCCTCCAGCACCAGCACCTTCAGCCCCAGTTCCACGCCGCGGGCAGTGGCGACCAAACCGGCCATGCCGGCGCCGACAACGATCATGTCAGGCTCGATGGTCAACTCGGTATTCTGCTCCTCGGTTTCGCCGCTGAGGGCGTTCTTCACGGCTTCCATAATGCCGTTGGAGGTCAGGGTAGCGCCTGCCACAGCATCCACATCGGCGCTGTTGGCCGCCACGATGGCGCTGGGGATCTGCTCGATGGCCGGGTCGGATACGCCGGCCGTCTCCCCGTGGTTGTTAATGGTTACGTCTGCAATCTTCCCATCGGTCACCGTTACGGTAACCTCGATGTTGGAGTGCATGCCCTTGCCGGTGCCCACATAAGTGCCGTCGGTTAAGGTCGTCTCTGCCATGGCAGGCATGATGCTCATGAGCATCATCACAGCCAGCAGCAGACTGAGGAAATTCCTTGCCTTTTTCATTTGTTGTCTCCTCCCTAATTGTTGGAAAAGTATAACCTTTTCTGGGGCGTATTATATTCTTATTGACAAGGAATTGTCAAGCACATCTTTCGGACTTTCCATATCGTCGAGAAATTGTCAGGTTGTGTAGGAGTGTCAAGCATAGGTTACACATAGGGCAGCGGAGAGAAGTCAAG
>JAUMVT010000063.1 GCA_030529995.1 Clostridia bacterium | reverse complement strand
GTGCCAATGTTGACATGGGGCTTTTTCCGCTCGTAATGCTCCTTAGCCATGGGAAAATTCCTCCTCGTTCATTGCAAGTATATCAATGAAGTCAATTAGTCTTTCTTAGCCCGCTCGCCAATGATCTTCTCAGCCACGGACTTGGGCACTTCCTCGTAGTGGTCGAACTGCATGGTGAACATGCCGCGACCCTGGGTACGGGAACGCAGGTCGGTGGTGTAGCCGAACATTTCGCTCAGGGGTACGAAGGCGTGGATGATCTGATCCTGACCGCGCATCTCGGTGCCGTCAACACGGCCGCGGCGGCTGGACACGTTGCCCATCACGTCGCCCAGATACTGATCGGGAACGATGATTTCTACCTTCATCATGGGCTCCATCAGCACAGGATTTGCCTTTTCCAGTGCAGCCTTGAAGGCCATAGAACCAGCAATTTCATAAGCCTGTGCGGAAGAGTCAACATCGTGATAAGAACCGTCTACAACGGCAGCCTTGAAGTCTACCAGTTCGAAGCCCTGATAGCCAGCCTTGGCAGCGCCCTGAATACCGGCATCGATAGGAGCAATGAATTCCTTGGGAATCACGCCGCCCACGATACGGGATTCAAACTCGTAGCCCTTGCCGGGTTCGTTGGGGGACAGTTCAATCCAGCAGTGACCATACTGGCCGTGACCACCAGTCTGACGGACGAAACGGCCTTCTGCCTTGACAGCCTTGCGGATGGTTGCCTTGTAGGTAACCTGAGGCTTGCCGACGGAAGCTTCTACCTTGAACTCACGCAGCAGACGGTCGACGATGATCTCCAAGTGGAGCTCGCCCATGCCGGCGATAATGGTCTGACCGGTTTCCTTGTTGGTGTAGGTCTTGAAGGTAGGATCTTCTTCAGCCAGACGCAGCAGCGCCATGGTCATCTTGTCCTGACCGGCCTTGGTCTTGGGCTCAATGGCAACCTCGATCACGGGATCGGGGAACACCATGGATTCCAGAATGATCTGGTTATTTTCATCGCACAGGGTATCGCCGGTGGTGGTGTCCTTCAGACCCACGGCGCCTGCGATTTCACCGGTGTAGATGTCGGTGACTTCCTCACGGTGGTTTGCGTGCATCAGCATGATACGGCTCATACGCTCACGCTTCTGCTTGGTGGAGTTCATCACGTAGCTGCCTGCGGCCAGGTGGCCGGAGTAGACACGGAAGAAGGCCAGCTTACCAACGAAGGGGTCAACCATGATCTTGAATGCCAGAGCAGAGAAGGGTTCATCATCAGAGGGATGGCGAACCATTTCCTTCTCGGGATCATCGGGATCGGTGCCCTTAATGGCAGGAATGTCCACAGGAGAGGGCATGTACTCGATGATAGCGTCCAGCAGGGGCTGCACGCCCTTATTACGGTAAGAAGTGCCGCACAGCACGGGGTTCATGGTGCAGGCGATGGTAGCCTTACGGATGGCAGCCATGACTTCGTCAGTGGTCAGCTCTTCACCGCTGAAATACTTTTCCATGAGAGCGTCGTCGGTCTCAGCGACCTTTTCGATCATCTCGTCATGATACTTCTGAGCCAGATCCATCAGGTCGGCAGGGATGTCCTCATCCCGCACGTCCTTGCCCTCATCGTCGTAGTAAACTTCTGCACGCATCTTGACCAGGTCAATGATGCCGCGGAAATCAGCTTCGGCGCCGATGGGCAGCTGAATCGGCACAGCATTGGCACCCAGGCGTTCCTTCATCATGTCAACGACACGGAAGAAGTTAGCGCCGGTGATGTCCATCTTGTTGACATACGCCATACGAGGCACCTTGTAGGTCTCAGCCTGCTTCCAAACGGTTTCAGACTGGGGCTCAACGCCGCCCTTAGCGCAGAAGACGGATACAGCGCCGTCCAGCACGCGCAGGGAGCGCTCCACCTCAACGGTGAAGTCCACGTGACCGGGGGTGTCGATGATGTTAATCCGGTAAGTCCGGTTGCGATTCTGGGGATCCCGGGGATCATGCCAAATGCAGGTGGTGGCAGCAGAGGTAATGGTGATGCCGCGCTCCTGCTCCTGGACCATCCAGTCCATGGTGGCAGCACCGTCATGCACCTCACCGATACGGTGGGTCTTGCCGGTATAGTACAGAATACGCTCGGTCGTCGTCGTCTTGCCGGCGTCGATGTGCGCCATAATACCGATGTTGCGCACTCTCTCAAGCGGATGGCTTCTTGCCATGGTGTTACGCTCTCCTTTCTACGGTGGCAGGCTTCAGGGAAAAACTGATATTGCTCATTACCACCGATAGTGGGCAAACGCCTTGTTGGCCTCGGCCATACGGTGCATTTCTTCCTTACGCTTCACAGCAGCGCCGGTGTTGTTGCTGGCGTCGATCACTTCGCCGCACAGACGCTCGGCCATGGTCTTCTCGCCGCGCTTACGGGCAAAGTCCACGATCCAGCGCAGAGCCAGCGTCTGACGACGCTCAGGGCGAATTTCCATAGGCACCTGGTAAGTAGCGCCGCCAACACGGCGAGCCTTTACTTCCAGCTGGGGAGCAACGTTATTCAGAGCAGCCTGGAACACCTCGTTGGCGTCCTTGCCGGTCTTTTCAGCGACCATTTCAAATGCGCTGTAGCAAGCATTCTGGGCAACACCGCGCTTGCCATCCAGCATGATCTGGTTAATCAGCTTGGTGACGGTCGTGGTCCCGTAAACAGGATCCGGCAGCACCTCGCGCTTAGGTACAAATCCGCGACGGGGCATAGGTTTCCCTCCTCAATGTAGCTTCGTTCTCGTTCGTTCTTTTTCGGGCAAGCTCAGCGCTTTCTCTCCCTACGACAGCATGTCAGCATCATGCCGTCCCCGAATCGAATCTATTCGGGCCGGCGGCGGCCAAAAACCTCAGTTGATCGCATGACGGCGTTCCGGCCGTCAAGGGGCCGAGGCAAAGGTCAACCGGCGTGATCGGGCAGCAGGCGAAAGCAGGAAAGCTTACTTCTTCGGGCGCTTAGCGCCGTACAGGGAACGAGCCTGCATCCGCTTAGCAACACCGGCGGTATCAAGAGCACCGCGAATGATGTGATAGCGAACGCCAGGAAGGTCGCGCACACGGCCGCCACGGATCAGCACAACGCTATGCTCCTGCAGGTTGTGGCCGATACCGGGGATGTAGCAGGTACCTTCAATCTGGTTCGTCAGACGGATTCTTGCGATCTTCCGAAGGGCGGAGTTGGGCTTCTTGGGCGTGGTCGTCTTCACGCTCAGGCAAACACCGCGCTTCTGCGGGCAACCCTGCAGAATAGGCGCAGTGGACTTATTCGTAACCTTTTCCCGTCCCTTACGGATCAACTGATTGATCGTGGGCATGGAAGCACCTCCTGAATAATATCCTAAAATTTCCGCAACCCTCGGAAACTTGTAGGTGAATGGAATGATGGGGATCTTACTTGAGCAGCCCGGCTGCTGCGGTGGGCACCGCAACCCGGCAGGCATCCCCCAGCTCTTTCATGGTCGCGACCCTGACCGTGGGAACCCCGGCGTCTTCCGCCGCCCGGGCAACCCGCTGAAACAGGAACGTGTCCGCATCGTTGGCCACATAAACCTTGGCGAGGAAACCTGCATTCAGGGCCCGCATCACCTGCTTGGTGCCGACAACTTTTTTGTCTGCATGCTTCAAGTTCTCCATGGCTCGAATCTCTCCCTTCCCGCTTGATCGCAACCCGAAAAGGGCATACGAATACAAGGTATGCAAATCAACTCAATTATCTTATCATTGATTTTTCTCATTGTCAACGAATTTCTAAGGGGAAAAAGCCGAATTTTCAAAGTTTTTTCGTGAAGAAGTAACAGAATTGCTACCTTGTGTTTTTCGGTCTTTTCCGGTCACGGATTCGAGGGAATCCACTGGGTCACATTGGAAGGATCTTTCAAGAAAGCCTTCTGGGCGGCCTGCATCTTCTCCGCTTTCACCACTTCCACAAACCAGCTTTCCCCATTGGTGACCAGATGGGTGTATCCGGAGGAAGTATAGATGTAGGGAATTTTCCGCAGGCGAAGATTGTAGGTGGTGTCCGTCACCCGGGTGTTGTTGGTGATGATGGACAGTTGAGGCGCCACCGCCTGAGCAAAAGCGTCCGTCAGCACCGTCAGGCCATGGTGAGGATGCTTCAAAATGTCGCTGCGAAGCTCCTCCGCCGGAATGGTTTCCACCGCCCGATCCAGTGCTTTCTTTTCCATGTCGGCCGCAAAGAGGATGCTGCAGTCCCCATCCACCAGCCGCATCATGGCAGAGCGGTTGTTCAGGCTCCAGTCCTCATCGCCCTTCATATAAATTTTGATTTTCGCCGGACCGATGGTGATTTCATCTCCGTCAGCAAAGTAGGTCACCGGAATACCCCGCTTCTCCGCTTCAGCCACCGCTTCCGTCGCATGCTTGGTGGTGTCTGCCGGGAAGCCCAGTGCCAACTCCCCTACCTGCACGTGATCTGCCACCTGGGCAAAGCCCAGCAAGTGATCATGATGAGGATGAGTGTTATAGATGGCATCCACTTTCGTCACGCCCAGCCCGTCCAGCAGAATCAACAGCCGCTTGGCATAGGCCTTGGAGCAGCAGTCAATAAGGATATACTGATCCTGATAATGAATCAGTGCCGCATCGCAGTTGATCATTTGAGGGAACCAGATTTCCAGCAGATCCTCATTCTCCTCAAAAGGCCAGGGGGCGTTGGCGTCCGTCTGCCGGTTAACAATCTCCGGACGAACCAGTTCCGCCCCGGCCGGAACCGTCAGGCACGACAATACCATGGTGAAAACCAGTATACGCAGCAGCCAACGTTTGATTACCTTTTTCATGAACAGCCTCCGTTTTTGTGGTCATGAACCCTCTTACCTAACGGAAAAGAGGCGGTTTTTCTTGCAGCTTTTCCTATTTACAGTGCAAGAAAAATTTTTGCAATAAAATATCCCGGTTGATGTTGACATTTCTCAATCGGGATGATACAATTTAGAATTGCATCGGTATCTCTATGCTCATTTTTCCTCTTGCGATGCTATTGTACACGGAATTTCCGAAAAATGCAAGCAGGAATTTTGAAAAAGTGCGAAAGAAGATGCCGATCGGACAACGTAAGGGGTGATGGCGTACCATGGTGCATGAGGTTCAAATGGGGAAGCTCCGCAAGCGCATGAGCTTTTCGCGCATTGACGAAGTTCTGGACATGCCCGACCTGATCGAGGTTCAGAAGGATTCGTACAGGCGCTTTCTCGAAACCGACCTGCGTGAAGTTTTAGCCGATGTTTCACCGATTACCGACTACAACGGCAATCTGGTGCTCGAGTTCGTGGATTATACACTGGAGGAGCCGAAGGATTCTCTGGAGAAATGCCGTGAACGTGACAAGACCTACGCCGCACCGCTGAAGGTCTTTGTCCGCCTGAAGAACCGGGAAACCGGTGAAATTAAAGAATCCGATGTGTTCATGGGCGATTTCCCGCTGATGACCGACCATGGCACCTTTATCATTAACGGCGGCGAGCGCGTCATCGTGTCTCAGCTGGTTCGTTCTCCCGGCGTGTATTTTGACTGTGCGCTGGACAAGGCCGGCAAGCCGCTGTATTCTTCCCAGATCATTCCCAACCGTGGTGCCTGGCTGGAGTATGAAACCGACTCCAACGACGTGCTGTGGGTGCGTATCGACCGTGCCCGGAAGCTGCCCCTGACGGTGCTGCTCCGTGCGCTGGGCTACGGCACGGATTCGGAGATTCTGGAGCTGCTGGGTGACGATGAGCGTCTTGAGGCTACCATTGCCAAGGGCGACAATGCCAAGAGCCGTGAGGAAGGCCTCATCGAAATCTACAAGCGTCAGAAGCCCGGCGAACCCGCCAGCCTGGAAAGCGCCACCAACCTGTTCAACAGCCTGTTCTACGATCCCAAGCGTTACGATCTGATGCGTGTGGGTCGTTACAAGTTTAATAAGAAGCTGTCCATCGCTACCCGAATCAACGGTCACGTGGCTGCCGAGGATATTGTGAATCCTCAGGACGGCGAGGTCATGGTCAAGAAGGGCGACCTGATTGAGCTTGAAACCGCCCGCAATGTGCAGAACGCCGGCGTGAACGTGGTGTGGGTGGAAGTTGAAGGTGCGGTGCGCAAGGTCATCGGCAACAACTTCGTTGACGCTGCCGCCTACCTGCCCTTCGACCCCAAGGAAGCCGGCATTCTGGAGATGGTTCACCTGCCCACCCTGCGGGAAATCATCGCCTCCGTGGAGCCGGATCAGCTGATGGAAGCTGTGCGGGAGAACGTGGCCAGCCTGGTGCCTAAGCACATCCTGGCAGACGATATTGTGGCCAGCGTCAGCTACATGCTGGGTCTCCCCTACGGCCTGGGCACCACGGATGACATTGACCACTTGGGCAACCGCCGTGTCCGCTCCGTGGGCGAACTGCTGCAGAACCAGATCCGCATCGGCATGAGCCGTCTGGATCGTGTGGTTCGTGAGCGGATGAACACGCAAGATTCCGTGGACATGAAGCCCGGCGACCTGATCAACATCCGTCCCGTCAGCGCCGCCATTAAGGAGTTCTTCGGTTCTTCCCAGTTGAGCCAGTTCATGGATCAGCCCAACCCCCTGGCCGAGCTGACCCACAAGCGCCGCTTGAGCGCCCTGGGTCCCGGCGGCTTGAACCGTGACCGTGCTTCCTTCGAAGTCCGTGACGTGCACTACAGCCACTATGCCCGTATCTGCCCCATTGAGACTCCTGAAGGTCCCAACATCGGTCTGATCGGCTCTTTGGCATCCTACGCCCGGATTAACGAATACGGCTTTATCGAAGCGCCTTACCGGAAGGTGGACAACGGCCGTGTGACCGATGAAATCCACTACATGACTGCCGACGAGGAAGACTTCTACAAGGTCGCCACCGCCAACGAACCCCTGAACGAGGACGGCACTTTCCGCAATCCCCGGGTCATGGTTCGTGACAAGGCTGACATTATTGAGATTCCCGCCAAGAAGGTTGACTACATCGACGTAAGCCCCCGTCAGGTGGTTTCCGTGGCAACCGCCATGGTTCCCTTCCTGGAAAACGACGACGCTACCCGTGCTTTGATGGGTTCCAACATGCAGCGTCAGGCTGTGCCGCTGCTGGTGCCTGAAGCTCCGCTGGTGGCCACCGGCATGGAATACCGTGCCGCCCACGACTCCGGCGTGTGCATCCTAGCCAAGGAAAGCGGCGTGGTGGACAAGGTCAGCGGCGACACCGTGGTCATTAAGGACGAATTCGGCGAGCGTCACACCTATCACCTGACCAAGTTCACCGGATCCAACCAGGGCACCTGCATTAACCAGCGCCCCGTTGTTTCCGCCGGTCAGAAGATTGAAAAGGGCGACCTGCTGGCAGACGGTCCTTCCACGGAGAAGGGCGAAATCGGTCTGGGCCGCAATGCCCTGATCGGCTTCATGACCTGGGAAGGCTACAACTACGAAGACGCCGTGCTGCTGAGCGAGAAGCTGGTGAAGGAGGACGTTTACACCTCCATTCACATTGAGGAATTCGAATCCGAAGCCCGGGAAACCAAGCTGGGACCGGAAGAGATTACCCGTGATATTCCCAACATCAGCGATGACGCCGTGAAGGATCTGGACGAGGGCGGTATCATCCGCATCGGCGCCGAGGTCAAGACCGGCGACATTCTGGTGGGTAAGGTAACCCCCAAGGGCGAGACGGAACTGACCGCTGAAGAGCGTCTGCTCCGTGCCATCTTCGGTGAAAAGGCTCGCGAAGTCCGTGACACTTCCCTTCGTGTGCCTCACGGCGAGGGCGGCATCGTGGTGGACGTGAAGATCTTCACCCGTGAAAACAAGGACGAAGTGGCTCCCGGCGTAAATCAGATGGTTCGTGTCTACCTGGCACAGAAGCGTAAGATTTCCGTGGGCGACAAGATGGCAGGCCGTCACGGCAACAAGGGTGTTGTGTCCCGGATCCTCCGTGAAGAGGACATGCCCTTCCTGCCCGACGGTACTCCCCTGCAGATCGTGCTGAATCCTCTGGGCGTGCCCAGCCGTATGAATCTGGGTCAGGTGCTGGAAGTGCACTTGGGTCTGGCCTGCCGTGCCCTGGGCTGGCACATTGCCACCCCCGTGTTCGACGGCGCTACCTATGATGAAATCCGTCAGTGCCTGAACAAGGCTGCCGACACCATGGCCAATCCTGAGGATCCCAACGATCCCCACATGTCCGAGTATCACTTCCACAACGGTCATCCCCTGCGGCTTGACCTGAACGAGGAAGACCGGAAGCTGTTTGTGGACGGCAAGCTCCGCCTGCGTGACGGCCGTACCGGCAACTACTTCGAGAACCCGGTCACCGTGGGCATTATGTACTTCCTGAAGCTGCACCACTTGGTGGATGACAAGATGCATGCCCGTTCCACCGGCCCCTACAGCCTGGTCACGCAGCAGCCTCTGGGCGGCAAGGCTCAGTTCGGCGGCCAGCGTTTCGGCGAAATGGAAGTGTGGGCACTGGAAGCTTACGGCGCCGCCAACACCCTGCAGGAAATCCTGACGGTGAAGAGCGACGATACGGTGGGCCGTGTGAAGACCTACGAGGCCATTATCAAGGGTCAGAACATTCCTGCCCCCGGTGTGCCTGAAAGCTTCAAGGTGCTGATTAAGGAACTGCAGGCACTGTGTCTGGACATTAAGGTACTGGACGCCAATCGTCAGGAGATCATCATCCCCGAGCTGGATCCCGAAGACACGGTGATGCCTGAAAGCGCTGCATCCACGGCAGAGGAAACCGAACCCGAAACGCCTGCGGCTGCAATGCCTGCCATCGAAGAGGACGAATCCTCCAACGATGTGATGGAGCGGGACTTCACCGACGATACCTTCTCTGTGGGTGAAGATGATGATGACGCCTTCAACCTGGATGGTTTGGGCGACATTGACCTGGATGATCCGCTGGAATAAACGCTGACTGACCATCTCCTGTCCTGCCCGGAAAAACCGGGCAGGCGGGAGCTGATGGATATCGACCGGTATCGAAGGGAGTGTGGACCCTTTTGTTTGAACTGACCAACCTTGACGCCATCCAGATCGGCATGGCTTCCACGGAGCAAATCCTTGCATGGTCCCACGGCGAAGTCACCAAGCCCGAGACCATCAACTATCGTACGCTCCGCCCTGAACGGGACGGCCTGTACTGCGAGCGCATCTTCGGACCTACGAAGGACTGGGAGTGCGCCTGCGGCAAGTACAAGCGGATCAAGTTCAAGGATAAGGAAAAGATCTGCGACAAGTGCGGCGTTCAGGTAACCCGTGCCAAGGTACGCCGTGAGCGCATGGGTCATATTACCCTGGCTGCCCCTGTGAGCCACATTTGGTATTTCAAGGGCATTCCCAGCCGCATGGGCATGTTGCTGGACATCAGCCCCAGAAGCCTTGAAAAGGTGCTGTATTTCGCCAACTTTATCGTGCTGGATCCCGGCGAAACCGACCTGAAGCTTCACGAGCTGATTTCCGATGCCCGCTATCGTGAAGTGGAAAGCAAGTACGGCAAGGGCTCCTTCGTTGCGAAGATGGGTGCCGAAGCCGTGAAGCAGATGCTGCAGGAGCTGGATCTTGACCAGCTGAGCGCGGAGTTGAAGGCTACCATTGCCAAGCTGACTGAGCAGGAACGGGACCGTGACACCGAAGGTCAGAAGCGTGCCCGTGCCGTGAAGCGGCTGGAAGTGGTGGAAGCCTTCCGCATGAGCCACAACAAGCCCGAGTGGATGATCATGGACGTGATCCCTGTGATTCCCCCGGATCTTCGCCCCATGGTGCAGCTGGACGGCGGCCGCTTTGCCACCAGCGACCTGAACGACCTGTATCGCCGGGTCATTAACCGGAACAACCGCCTGAAGCGGCTGCTGGAGTTGGGTGCCCCGGACATCATCGTCCGCAACGAAAAGCGGATGCTGCAGGAATCCGTCGACGCCCTGATCGACAACGGCCGCCGCGGACGTCCCGTCACCGGCCCCGGCAACCGGGCTCTGAAGAGCCTGAGCGACCTGCTCCGCGGTAAGCAGGGACGTTTCCGTCAGAACCTGCTGGGCAAGCGTGTTGACTACTCCGGACGTAGCGTTATCGTGGTTGGTCCTGAACTGAAGCTGTATCAGTGCGGCCTGCCCAAGGAAATGGCACTGGAGCTGTTCAAGCCCTTCGTCATGGAGCGGCTGGTTGCCCTGAAGATTGCCCACAACGTGAAGAGCGCAAAGCGTGCGGTGGACAAGGTTCGCCCGGAAGTGTGGGACATCCTGGAAGAAGTCATTCGGGAGCATCCCGTGCTGCTGAACCGTGCACCTACCCTGCACCGCTTGGGCATTCAGGCATTCGAGCCCATTCTGGTAGAAGGCAAGGCCATTAAGCTGCACCCCCTGGCCTGCACCGCCTTCAACGCCGACTTCGACGGCGACCAGATGGCCGTGCACGTACCCCTGAGCATGGAAGCCCAGGCAGAAGCCCGCTTCCTGATGCTGGCACACAACAACATCCTGAAGCCTCAGGACGGCCGGCCTGTTATCAGTCCTTCTCAGGACATGGTTATCGGCTGCTACTACCTGACCATCGTGAATGAAAACGGCAAGGGTGCCGGCCGCGTCTTCCGTGATCCCGACGAAGCACAGATGGCCTATGCACTGGGTCAGATCACCCTGCAGAGCCCCATCAAGGTGCGCATTGAGCGTGAGTTCAACGGCGAAAAGGGTCAGAAGCTGATCGACACCACCCTGGGCCGGCTGATCTTCAACGATGCCCTGCCCCAGAACCTGGGCTTCAAGAAGCGTGAATGCCTGGACGACATGTTCGAGCTGGAAGTAGACGAACTGGTAGGCAAGAAGCAGCTGGGCAACATTGTTGACATGTGCTTCCGCAGCCAGGGCGAACACCGCTGCGCGCAGGTGCTGGACAACATCAAGGCACTGGGCTACAAGTACTCCACCGTGGGTGCTATCACCGTAAGCGTGGCCGACATTAAGGTGCCTGACTGCAAGAAGACCATGCTGGAAGACACGGACAAGCAGGTTGCCAGCGTAAACGGCATGTATCGCCGGGGCTTGCTGAGTGAGGATGAACGTTACGGCCGGGTCATTGACCTGTGGAATAACTGCACCCACTCCCTCCGTGACCAGATTCTGCCGAACCTGGACAAGTTCAACCCCATCCGCATGATGACCGACTCCGGCGCCCGCGGTTCTTCCGCACAGGTGTCTCAGCTGGCCGGCATGCGCGGCCTGATGGCTTCTCCTTCCGGCAAGACCATTGAATTGCCTATCCGTGCAAACTTCCGTGAAGGCCTGACCGTGCTGGAATTCTTCCTGTCTTCCCACGGCAGCCGGAAGTCCCTGGCTGATACGGCTCTGCGTACCGCTGACTCTGGTTACCTGACCCGCCGTCTGGTAGACGTGAGCCAGGAAGTGGTTGTCCGTGAGGAGGACTGCTTCGAGTCCCGGGGTGAAAAGGTTCGGGGCATTATGGTACAGGAGCTGATGAGCGGCAAGCAGTCCATCGAATCCCTGGAGGATCGTCTCCGCGGCCGTACCGCTGCCGAAGACATTTGCGATCCCAAGACCGGCGAAGTGCTGGTTCGCCTGAACGAAGCCATTGACCACGAGAAGGCCAAGCTGATTGTCAGCCGCGGCGTAACGAAGGCCATGGTTCGTTCCGTGCTGACCTGCCGCACCGAAAACGGCGTCTGCGCCCGCTGCTATGGCCAGAACATGGCCCACGGCGGCAAGGTGGACATCGGCGAAGCCGTTGGTATCATTGCCGCACAGGCCATCGGCGAGCCCGGTACTCAGCTGACCATGCGTACCTTCCACACCGGCGGTATCGCTTCCGGCGAGGACATCACCCAAGGTTTGCCCCGTGTTGAAGAACTGTTCGAAGCACGGAAGCCCAAGCGTGAGGCCATCCTGAGCGAGATCAGCGGTAAGGTAAGCATTCAGGAGACCAAGAAGAAGCGGGAACTGGTGGTAACCAGCGAAGACGACGCCCGTGAAAAGAAGGCCTATCAGATTACCTACGGCAGCCGCCTGAAGGTGCAGGAAGGGGATCATGTAGAGGCTGGTGACGAGCTGATTGAAGGCTCCATCAATCCTCACGATCTGCTCCGCATTCTGGGTGTGAAGGCCGTGCAGGAATACCTGCTGAAGGAAGTTCTGAGCGTGTACCGCCTGCAGGGCGTGGCCGTGGCCGACAAGCACATCGAAATCATTGTGCGGCAGATGCTGCGCAAGGTTCGTGTGGAAGACAGTGGCGACACGGATCTGCTGCCCGGCTCCCTGGTGGATATCTTCCAGTTCGAGCAGGCCAACCAGAAGACCATTATGGAGGGCGGACGTCCTGCCATTGCAAAGCGTATTTTGCTGGGCATCACCAAGGCCTCTCTGGCAACGGAAAGCTTCATGAGTGCCGCCTCCTTCCAGGAGACCACCCGTGTGCTGACCGAAGCCGCCATCAAGGGCAAGGTGGACCCGTTGGTGGGCCTGAAGGAAAACGTTATCATCGGCAAGCTGATCCCTGCCGGCACCGGTATGCGGCGCTACAAGGATATCGAGGTTCGGGAGAACTTCTGATCAGCGTAATAAAAAGAGGAAGCAGTCCAATGCGGCTGTTTCCTCTTTTCGTTTGCGGTTTTCCTGCACTCATGCAGCCATGGGCTTCTCGCCGGAGCATGCCGTCATTTCTTGTAGACGCTAATGCGATTGGTAATATCCGAAAAGCTGTTCTTCATACCACGAACATCGCTTCCCGTGCTGGCTAGGGTGAAGGCATACCGATCATCATGTTTGAACACCAGCTTATAGTGATTATTGGAGCGGCGAGTCACCTCAAAGCCCAGCTCCCGCAGATCCGATATATCGCTTTCCGTGATATTCTTATTCCGGTAAAGGATCCTCTTGAGTTTTTCAAAAATATTTCTGCCCTCACCGGTCAGCTCATTCAAGTCCAAAATGCCTCCCAGCAGCTCATCAGCCCGGGTGCCTTCCGTGCAGTAGGACTTTCTTGCCTCCTGCAGAATGGAAATAATCAGGTCACGCTGCTCATCCTCAAAGTATTCATCCACTTCAGGCACCTGAATGAGAATACCGTGCTCCGGTTGTTTTGCTGCGTGATCATGCTTCGCCTGCAGGGCTGCCGTCTTCGCTTCCTGCGCCAGCAGATCCCGCGTAAGCTGGTCGCACTGCGCCCGCAAGTCCCGATTCTCGTCTTCGTAGAGCTTCGTCAGTTCCTCGGTTTCCCGGTAGATTTCTTCGGCCTTCTGCTCATTCTTCAGTTCATCGTCCGACCGGAGAATCAGAAGCTTGGCCTTAATCCGCTCCTCAATCTCCAGACGTCTGGCAGAGGACTCAAATACCACCGAGCCGAAGGATACCGGCTTGTGCTTGGAGTACCGGTGCGCATCCTCAATGATCCGATTCCGCTGTGTCTCCCGAACACCGACAGGGGCTTGAGCATCATAGCTGATGACACGACAGTTGCCGCCGAAGCCCGCAGGCTCGATCCACACCATGTCTCCGGGCTGAAGGCTGGACTTGCCGATCTTCTCCTTAAAATCAGCGAAACGTTTTTCCGCAATCACATAAACCCGGCCGTACCCGAAGGTATGATAGGCCATGTACTCGGCATCATAGGGCAGAACCGCATCGCCAAACTCCAGTGTTTCGGGGACAAGATCAATCTGGCTCAACCGAGCCATGAAAGATCCCGGCTTTCCGGTAAGGCCAAGGTTCTTATCCAGTTTTTCCACAATTTCTTGGATATTCCGCTGCTCCGCCGCATAGGTCAAGACGATGGTCGGCATAAAGTTATTCGGGCTGCCAATCAGCGCAAACAGCTGCTTCATAGCCGCTGCACTGCTCACCACGCAGGGCTTATTATATTTCAGGAGCTCTACCTGACGGATCCGCAGCTTGCTGGTCTCAAACAGGTTGCGCAGAAAGCCCGGGCGATAGGCCTGAGCAACCTCTTCCGTGACATCAAGGGGATCCTGCACATCAATGCGGATACCGCATTCCACATCTTCTCCACGGCAGCGGAAGCCGATTTCTGTAACGAAAGAACGGCCGATGATAGCCTTCTTGTCGTCACGTTCTACATCCGGCTCCTTGATGCGTGCTGCCCAAATGCCCCGCTCCATCAGTGCCGTAATGTCCAGGCTGTATCCGCCGCTGAAGTGGTACGACCTAATCTGCCCGTTCTCTGCCTTTGCAAAGTCCTTTGCCGGCGGTGTGATCAGCTCCTCCGGAATGGTGGTGCCGCCGATTTTCGTCCGCAGCCATTCCAATACCGTGAGGACGGCATATTTCATGCACCGTTCGGCACTTTGTCCATCGTACTTCATGGTAGCATAAAATTGATACCCGGGATAGGTTCGCGTCTGCAAAAGGCTAAGAAGTCTAAAGCCTGCCATAAGCCTTCTCCTTTCCATTCAACCATGCCTTATCATACGACTTACACAACAATACAAGACGGTTGATTGTAAAATGAAGTTGGACACTTAAAAAGAAAAATCCATAGTGATGT
>JAUMVT010000062.1 GCA_030529995.1 Clostridia bacterium | reverse complement strand
CTCATACAATCATCGCTCGTACAATCTTGGCATTCAACTTCCATTGTATCCGGCTGATCCGTCAATTTTCCCATTTCTTCGTCGTAGAGGCTCATGATTCTGTCATTGATCTGCTGCAGCGGAATTTCCAGCTCATTCTGCAAATATTTCGTGTATAACTCCAACATTGCTCCCGTCACGACATACGTTGCTACGGCAAAATCCGTATCATGCGCCAGTTCAGCATGCTTTGAAAACATGAATTGAACAAATGTTTCTTCCAGTTTCTTGATGAAATTGTCATACCACGGTGTATGCGACAATGCACGGCAGTTCTCCTCTTCGTCCTGAATCAGCTGTGCATAGTACAAGAGCAATAAATGCACACTCCCATTATTCTGCTGCCTCCGTGTTTGTTCTGCGCATTGGTCTACTTTTCGCTCAAATGAATGCCACACATCCTCTGCCAAAGCCGCGACATTCGGATAATGCGCATACATGGTATTGCGACTGAGCCCTGCCTGTTTGCAAACTGCAGAGACCGTTATTTTATCCTCTCCTAATAGCACAAGCTCCGCATACGCCTTTCGCAGCATCTTCTTTGAACGAACAGCATTACGGTTCGGGCTCATTTTCTTTCTCTCCTTTTTTCTCAAAATCAGGACATTTTTGTATTGTTTTGTACTCATTCATACATTTTGCTGCGAAAATGTCCATTGCTTTCCTGTCACATTGCCATTATAATCAAAGTGCAACAGGAAGTCAAGAAAATCATTTCTATATTGGCAGTCGTTACTGTTAATAGAATGATTTTCGAAAGGAGGTGCTGTCGATGCTCTCGCATTGCCGAGATCCCGGTAACAAAAAAGTCCTTACATAACCATGCCGACCACATGCATCGCTTTTGCGATGATCGTTCTGTAAGGACAAGACCATTGTGACACACCGCACGTAAAAAAGCAAGACCCAAAGGAGGCTAACATGAAAAAATTTCTTGCTCTGATCCTTTGTCTGTGTATCGCATCTTCTCTGTTTGTTGTTTCTGCCTTGGCCGATGATGATGTTACGATTCCGGCAGGCAAAACTGCTAAAGCAGGAAGCTCTTTGCCTAAAGCGAATTCTACGGATGAGCCTTACTTAGACATCTATGAAATTGCTCCTGGTACTACCATCAAGTTCTGGATTTACAGGAACGGCAAAGCTCAGTTGTCTCCTACGTATACGCTTTCTCCTCGTCTTGATCATGACATCCGTTACAATAACAGTGGCAACAAAAAGGCAGGAGACAAGTACCACAGCGTATGGAAGAAAACTACCCAATCCCAGAACACAAGTACCTACGTCCACTTTTCTTTCATTCCTTAATCCGCTTCCCCAGGATGGCAGGAATTCCTGCCATCCTGATTTCAGTAAAAAAGGAGGTTTCGATATGAAACGCTTTTCTGCACTATGTGTTGTACTATGTTTCCTTTTCTTTATTCCTTTTGCACTTGCCGAAAACAATGGCAACCAAACTGCTATCGTTCTTGGTGTGAGCGAATCCATTGGAGTTCTCTGTCGAGACAATTCCTCTGACGGCAGTTGCTATCTGTTGTCATCTGAAGCACTGTATCACTGGGATGCTGCCACACAGTCCGCAAAAAAAATCGTTGATGTTTTAGATAACCGTATCGCCGGTATTGTTTCCTATAATGGCAATCTTTACGGTATTGATCATCAGCAAAATATTCTTCAGCTTCAAGATCAGCATTGGGTTACACTAAAAAACAACGATATCAGCAACGATGAAATATTTCGCTGCAAGGCAGATTGCGGTAACGGCTATTTGTTCTACTCGTATAAAGACGAAAATAGTACAGTTCACTTGATTGCATACAATTTTGAAACACAGGCCTTTACGGTTCTTTCTCCTTTTGATTCAAGGCAGTTCTGCTATGACAGCACCCACGACTGCTTGGTCAGCGTTGCCTACCTTGAATACCAAGAAGGTGACGAAACCAAAGAAGGCTATTTTATACAGAGCTATCATTATCAAACCAATACCTATGATGAAAACGTCCTCATTCATGGTCTCAACGGTGGTCTCACCAGCTGGACTTACGATGCAGAACATGATCGTTTTTTCTTCAGTCTGAGCAGTAAAACTTTAAGCTATATTCGGGGAGGCTATGCAGAAGATTTCACACCCTATACCAGCGGCATTACCGCCTACATCGGCAATGATACACTGGCCATGATTGGCGGGCATGAAGCCTTCGAATTGCAGCTTTGCAGAGCCGAAACTACTGACCGCCAAATCACCATCATGGACTACAGCACCGTTTACCAGCCTGATTTCACAAAGGAAACCGGCATCGGTGTTAACTTGTACACATCTTCACAGGACTCTACCACAGCCGCCATTACGCAAATCATGACCACCCAGGACACAACGGTGGATATCATCGGTCTCCACACTGATGAAGGCTTGTCCGTCATCAAACAAAAAGGATTTTATACGCCGCTTACAAGCGAAAATTTGTTGAATGCGTTTAACGAATTGTATACAACCGTTGCATCTCCCCTCTTGGATGATAACGGTGCAATCATTGCATGGCCGGTTTTCGCAATGCCCATCCTGATGACAAGTGAAACGGCACTACTGGAGGAATACGGCTTCTCTACGCCTACGTCCTTCGAGGAATTTCTGGATCTGGTGCCGCAGATTGTGGCTTCTGACCTGATGCAGGAGCAGGATTGCGTATTGCTCAGCGTGCTGGCGTACAATCGGCATGATATGTTCCAGTACTTGGTTGAACAATATGTGCTGTCCTGCTACGTACAGGGTAAAGATGTTAATTTCACGGATGAAACCTTCACTCGCCTTGCTGCCCGAGTGCTGACGGAAGTTCCCGAAAAAGATCCCAGCCCCAGCAACGAGGACGGCACATGCACGCCGCTGTTCAACTTCTACAGTGCATCCAATATTATTTCCGAAGAATTAACCGCTCCCCTGCCCTTGACCAATGACGGCACCACCGGCATCTACACCAGGCTAATCGTGCTAATCGTCAACCCCTACTCCGAACACAAGGCAGAAGCCATTGCCTTCCTGGAGTACATGGCAAACAAGCGGACTCCCGAGGATTACGCATTGTATGCATCCATGACCGAACCCTTGCTTGACAGCAATGTTGTACAGCAAATTGAATCCCTACAGGAACAGGCACAAGCATTGAACGGTGAGACAGATGCGGAACAGCTGGCATCCATTCAGGCAGACATTGCCGTACTGGAAGCCATCAAGTACACCGTCTCTCCTGCGGCTATTGAAAACTATCGTACTTTGGCGGCATCCTTCGTGATTCCGGAGGAATCGCTGCCCATCAGCACGGTGCGTTTCACCAGCCTTGTTGAGCGAACAAGCAGCGGCATGATGTCCCTGGATCAATTTATCGAACAAGCAAATCAGTATGTGCAAATGATCACATTGGAAGGTGCGTAAAAAATCAGCGGGAGGATGCCATAAAAAAAGGCGTCTTCCCGCTGATTCGTGCTGTGATGAAAACCATTCTTTATGCTTGCTGGCATCGATCCAATTGTTCATAATAGATAGCTACCATCTTATCAATGATCTGCTGCAATGTACAATCAAGCTTTCCTTCCAAATACCTTGTATACAACTCACCCATGGAACCTGCCAGCATATACAGCAGCATCAGTGCTTCTGTTTTGCTTTGGTTGCCCACTTTCTCTACATGCTCGCACAAACTGTTCACAAGCACCTGTTTCGTTTTTTCCATGAAGGTAGCATATTTCGGGGACTGCAGCAGCAGCTTACATTGCTCCTTTGAATCCATCATGAACTGACTGATTCCTTCCAACAGAGGCAAGGGATCGGTCATGTCCGTGCGCTCCGGCATTTGATGAATATATCCGTCAAATCTTTTTTCAAAGTCTTCCTTCACATCTTTGGCAAGGGAAAGAATATCGTCGTAATGGGCATAGAAGGTGTTTCTGCATAGACCTGCCCGCTCGATTACAGCTGCAACCGTGATTTTCTCTTCATCTCTTTCGATGAAAAGTTCTGCATAGGCTTTCCTCAGCATTTCACGTGAACGTTCCACACAGCGATTGCCCTTCGACATTTGTCTTCCTCCCATCCTTCATAAAGTGACAGATTCACTGTCATTTGTGCACTCTTGCACATTTCGGCGCAATATTGACAGTTGAATTCATCTCACAACGCCATTATAATATAGTTAGAAACGGAAGTCAAGAAAATCATTACCATAGTGCAGATATTCGCCAGCTGAGTAATGATTTTCAAGGAGGTGATACGAATGCTTCCGCACTGCAGAAACCCCGGCAATGCAAAAGTCCTTACATAACCATGCCAACCACATGCATCGCTTTTGCGATGATCGTTCTGTAAGGACAAGCGCATGATACCATGTTCCTGAACGAATTGCAAGATGAACAGGAGGTTTTCATTCATGAAAAAGTTTGTTGCTCTGGTTTTGTGTATGCTAACCGTTTTCACCGCCGTCTGTGCTGTTGCTGAGACCCCAATTTACTGGAGTGGAAGCGCAACAAGTGGCTCTCCTGCTTGGTCTACCCCTGCCGAATCAACTGGCACCAGCTGGCATATTGAATGGGGCGATGGTACGAATATCCAGTCCAACCGCCGTGCTGTCGTTCGCATTAAGTGCGGCGACCAATATGCCAGTGCGCTGTATGTATACAGTACGCTGTCCACTTCTTACCATAAGTACGTTTCTACCTACGCACAAGGCAAGGGTAAGACTTACGCCAGCGGACGGCTCGATGATCGTGACGGTGCACAAGCTCCGCTGACTGTTACCGGGTACTTCTTTAACTAAGTTTTCCTGCCACAGTGCGCATGTAGATACCATTTACTTGCGCACTGTGGCGCTTCTTGAGAAAAAGGAGGGGTAGACTTTTTATGAAACGTTTTTTCTGTATTGTCTTTGTCGTTATCCTTTGCATAGCTTACACAATTTCCTCTCACGCTGAAGAAATCAAGTTTTATCATTGCATCGATCAATGGGATGAAGGTTTCAAAATATTTCAAAAAGATCATCCTGATGTTACATATGCTCGCACCCGCGAATACTATTCCAACGCATCAGTTCTTGCCGGAAAACTAATCACGCATGAGCTTAATAGCGATATTCTTGGATTACAGCTAACCGAAATTAACGTTAAAGAAATCATTGAAAAAGGTTACTTCTTAGATCTCTCTGATTCTAACATTATTTCAAATGCCATCAGTCAAATGGTTCCGGCCATTGCCGAAGCCGGCATGGTAGATGGCAAAATTTACGGACTTCCCTATTTTGTTGCTTTTGATTACTGGTCTGCCGATGCCGATGCATGGGAGCGGGCAGGGCTTGACGTGTCCCAGATTCCCCACTCCTACCCGGAATTTCTCGACTTTGTAGAAGCATGGTGCGAACGAATTGAGGAAGAACCGGAAGCAGACATTCGAATCGATGGTGAATATGAAGCTTCTTTATACGACAGTTCTCACTACACACTGCTATTCACCGGTATGCTGCTTGATGAATACATTATGCAAAAGGCATTTGCCAATGAAGAGCTCTCCTTCAATGAAGAAGAATTGACGCCCCTACTGGAGCGAACCAAAGAACTTGGTCAGCGACTCTATGAGGCAGAGCCTGCCATTCAGGTGACGGATGACGGTTTTGGTTATTCACTTTTCAGGCGGACGACTCGGCCTGCCTGGCCCACGGACAGCAATCTCATTGTTTCTATGCGCATGAACGAAGAACAGCCGCAAATCATCCAAACCATTGTGGATGTGTTGACCATTAACAGCGGCACAGCATCTCCTGAACTATGTATTGAACTGCTGGAACGCATGGCCGAAAACCCAAGCCGTGAAAACAAGCCCTTCCTCTACCAAAATGCCGAACCCGTTGAAAGAAAGGACTATGCCAGTAGTTTAGAAACTACCAAAGGCCATATTCAAGAAACCGAAGAGAAGCTCAAGGATCCAACCTTGGATGATGATGAACGTGAAGAGCTGGAGGAATCCCTAAGCAGTTATCAAAACGTGCTGGCGCATGCCGAAGATGATCGTTATATTGTTTCCCCTTCGCAGCTGGCTGATTACCAGCAAAACACGAGCCACCTGTACGTAGCTGTTTCCGGTACGCTGGCCTGCGGAACGGACGGATTCAACAACATGACTGACCTGAAGAAGCAGTTTGCCTCCGGTCTGCTGTCCACTTCGGAGTTTCTTGAACAAATCAACCGCCTGGCACGAATGATTCAGCTGGAAGAGTAATGCCCTAACAGTATGCATGGATATGCACAAATAAAGCAACAAACTTCACGAAACAGATTGTATGTGTTGTATACAACCGTTGTATGCAATGCGTACAATCTGCTTTTTTCTTTTGGCTTTACAAAGCCCACTGAATGCGGTATCATAGTTCGAACCCAAAGGAGGGAAGTTATGTTTCCTGATACACTGACTCTGTTTGCGACGGCTGCCTTTGGCTTGGAAGGAATAGTCGCCGATGAGCTGCGCCGGCTGAAAATGGCGAACGTGCAGGCCGAAATCGGCGGTGCACGGTTTGAAGGCTCCCTGCCGGATGCTTTCCGTGCCAACCTGATGCTTCGCTGTGCCGACCGGGTGCTGATCATCCTTGCCGAAAAGGAAGTCCGTACCTTTGAGGAGCTTTTTCAGCTGGTGAAGAGCATTCCGTGGGAATCCATCCTGCCGAGAGACGCAAAGATGAATGTCAGCGGCAAGTGTGCCCGCAGCCAACTGATGAGCATCCGAGACTGTCAGTCCATTACCAAAAAGGCCATTATTGAACGGCTGCGCAGCCGCACTCATCAGGAGACTTTTCCCGAAACCGGGGCTGTGTATCCCATTAATGTCAGCCTGCACAACGATATTGCCCGCATCACTCTGGACACCTCCGGCGATGCGCTGAACCGCCGCGGCTACCGTACCTGGAACGGTGAGGCGCCCCTGCGGGAAACCTTGGCCGCTGCTTTGGTGGAGCTGTCCCCTTGGCGGCCGGGTATGCGGCTGCATGACCCCTGCTGCGGCACGGGAACCCTGCTGATCGAGGCCGCCTTCCGTCAGGGGCACCGTGCCCCCGGCCTTGTGCGCAGCTTTGCCTGTGAATCCTTCCGTGACTTCCCCAAGGAGGAGGCGGAAGCCCTGCGCCGTGCTGCCAAAGTGGATTTTGAGCCGGAGCGGATTCATGGCATCAGCGGCTCGGATATCGATCCTGCTCCTCTGGAACTGGCCGCCCGGCATGTGGCTCAGGCCGGGCTCAAGGGACGCATTGAGCTTACCTGTCAGGGGCTGGAAGCGCTGCAGCTTCCCGATGAGAAGGGCGTGTTCCTGTGCAATCCCCCTTACGGTGAGCGGCTCAGCGACCGGAAAAGCTGCGAGAAGCTCTACCGGGAAATGGGGCTGCTGCTGAAGCGTCACCCGGGTTGGAGCCTGTGCGCCATTTCATCGGATCCCATGTTTGAACGCGCCTTCGGCCGCCGTGCCGACAAAAAGCGCCGCCTGTACAACGGACGGCTGGAATGTGAATTTCTGATTTACCGGTAAACACAAATCGCCCCTGCTCCGAAAAGCAGAGGCGATTTTCTTATGCGTGGTACAACAGCAGGAACTGTTTCATAAAGTCCAGCCATGCCACAGGGGTTGTTACGCCGCTGGCATAGGGATAGAAAGCTACGAACAGCAGCAGGCATACCAGCAGATAAGCAATGGTGATGCCTTTGCCCAGCCGGGGTGCTCTCTTGACGATGGCGTTCAGCAGCAGCATCGTGCCGAAGCACAGGAAAGGAACGCTGGCAAAGTAATGATAAATGTAGGTGCCCCGAGGCACCAGCACCCAGGGCAGGTACTGTGCCAGCAAGCCAATCAGCACAAAGGCGCAAGCCACGTTGTCCGTGGATGCATGGGTGTGCATCAGCGCATCCGACCCTTGCAGCACGTACCGATGCTGCTTCACCCACGCCAGTGCCGTGAAGGCAATGCCTGCCAAGCCCACCAGCCAAACTGCCGGGTTGCCGAAGCAGAAGATGGAGTAGCTGTAGCCTTCCGGCACATACCGTGCCATGGCGTAATACATGGGTTTTTTGATCAGCGGCCATTCATACCAAGGCGAATAGTAGGGGTGATTCATACCAAGTCCCGGCTGTGAATGGTAATTGAACATGTTCTGCTGGGCGTTGATCACCCGCTTCACAAAGTCCGACAGGCTTGTCACCTTGGCATAGGCAAAGTACGGGATGTAGCTCAGCAAATAAATCACAGCCGGCACAAGCACGAAGAAGAGCAAACACCACAGGCACAGCAGAATCGGACGCTGCCACGTCATGTCCGCACGATGCTCCAGCATTTTTCGCTCACTCCCGGAGACTCCGGGCAGGTTCATGACCTTGGCGGAGACTTTGCCCATGCGGATATGGCGGTTCAGTGTCCAGAAGAAGAGCACCGCCAATCCTGCTCCGGCATAGATGCCAATCCACTTGCTGGCAATGCCGAGCCCCATAAACAAGCCGCTGAGGGCAAGGTCAGGCAGCAGCGCCTTCACATCCTCCATGGCAATATCCCGCTGCATAAACCGCAGCATGAACAGATAGCTCCACAGAATGAAGAGCACCGGGAAGCTGTCAATGGTGGCAATGCGTGTTTGGGTGAAATGCATGCAGTCCAGTGCCATCATGCACATGGCGGCAAAGGCCATGTCCGTGCGCTTGGTCAGCTGCTTCCCCAGCAAGTACATGGCCGGCAGCATCAGTATGCCAGCCAGTGCACCGGCAAAGCGCCATCCGAAGGGGGTCATGCCGAAGATCGCCACTGACCAGCTCATGATCACCTTGCCAAGGGGCGGATGGGAGGTTTCGTAAGGCACCGTGCCGTTCAGGTGTTCAAAGGCCGTCCGTGCGTGATAGATCTCATCAAAGTAGGTGCTGTTATACCAGCTGGGTTCTCCCTCCAAGGTATCCTGCTCATCCAGCAGTGCTTCCGGATCCGTCAGCAAGGGAGAATCCTCATTGGCATTTTCACGGGACGCAACGGAGGCGGACAGCACATGGCCGTCCAGATCCCGGAAGATCACTTCATCCAGAATCAGCCCCACCTGCTGCGCCGTGATTCGCACATACCGTCCGCTCAGTACCGTGCGGATGCTGCTGTTGAAGGTCTGTACACCGCCGTTTTCCGTATAGTCGCACACGTACTTCCAGCGGAAGCACTCGCCTTCGTTCATCTCGGCATAGTGTTCCTCCGACCAATTGACGCCGTCGTCACTAGTAGCGATGCTGAAATTGCTGTAGCTCACCTGGGCATAGTAGAGCATATAGAAGGCATCCTGTTTCTCCCCCAGGTCGATGGTCACCGCTTCGTTGTACGATGTGGATTTCCACGGGTTTTGAGGTGCTTTGGTGCTGCCCAGATTGCACAGTGCCACCACGGCATACACCAGCGTGATCCCCAGCATCAATGCCCAATCTTTCCTGCTCATTTTCAGGGAAACATCGGCACGGAAGGTGCGGGGATCTCCGGGCTTCGTTGCCAGTCTGTCAACGGGGAGCAGCGGACGGAGCTGCTGATCCGCCTCCGCGGTGAATCCTTCCGCACAGTGCTGATGGCAGATCCACACGCCGAAGGGCACGCATGCCACGTTGATAGCGGACAGCAGCATGTTCAGCCACTTGGTATCCGCATTCAGATGTCCGTAAGCCGATCCCAGACGGATGCCGTTATCCAGCACGATACCTTCGTTGATGAACACGGTGCAGGCCAATACAGCGGACAGCAGCAGAACCCGGCGATCCCGCTTGATAGCAAACGCCATAACGAAGAAGATAAGCGCCGGGAACAGATACCGTTCATGCATCTTGATGCCCAGCACATACAGCAGCAGGAACAGCAAGCCACCGAGAAGCGGCAGGTTCCGCAAGTCTCTGCCGCGGACATACATGGGCAGCACGATGGCGAAGGCCAGTGCCATGGCCGCCGTGCCCACCACTTTCCACGTTGCCCCCAGCAAAGTCATGGCCAGGAAAGCCGCAGCAAAGCAGACCATCAAGCCAGGCTCCAGCCAGGAGGCGGCATGTTCTCCCTTCCGCCGCCGCTGAACGGCCGCCCATGCAAAGCAGGCAAGGGACAGGCTCAAGGGAGCCAGCCAAGCAGCCGCATTGTCAATGCTGACCCAGTTTGCGTTGAACAGATAGTAGAAGTTCGCCGTGTTCACGGTGGCATAGGGATAACTGCTCAGGGTTTTGCTGTACAGGGTAATCAGCCAGTCCCAAGACAGATTGATGCTGAAGGGCACCAGAATCACAAGGGCAACCAGCAGGGCAATGCCGCAGCCCTGCAGCATCCCCTTGCGGGACTCCGGCTTGTCCAGCCATTCAATCACCATGGCCGTAAGTCCCAGGAAGCCCAGCATCAACGCCTGGGGCTTAATCAGGACGCAAAGCATATAAACCGGCAGTGCCCAGCGCCATTTCCGCCGAATGGCCAGATAAGCCACCAGCATCAGTCCAAAGCACAGCACCCCATCCACCTGACACCAGGCGGCACTGTTCAGGATGAATGCAGGATTCAGGGCAAAGGCCAGTCCCAGCCACGCCGCCTGATTGCGGGAGCAATGCTCTTCCCGAGCAATACGGTAGGCCACATAGGCCATGCCAAGATCACACAGGCAGGGGATGATTTTGAAAATCACCGTAGACCGAAGCAGGTTTGCCAGCGTGGGATGACCGGCAGTTAAGCTGCTGATAAAGCCGGCAATGCTGCTGTTCAGCCCCAGTATGTACACATAGGCCGGCGGATAATCACAGAAGTTTGTCGCCTCATAGAACTGAGTCGGTCCGGCCTGTGCCATGGTGCTGCCCCAGCTGAGGAAGCAATTCACATCCACCGGATAGCCATCCACCAGCACGGCAACGACCATGCGAACCGCAAAGGCCAGCACCAAGCCAATGCCAAGCCACAGGGGCATGCTCTTCTTTTCCTGCAAATCATGCCGGTCAAGGGTCAAGGTGGGCGTAAGCCACACCATGAAAAGCAGGAAGGCCACACTCATGGCGATCAGCCAAGGCCAGAAAGGCGAAGCGGTTGAAGTGTCTTCGTCCGTGTAGTCAATCGGGTCAACATCCACAATTTCCCGGGTTGCATCGAACCACAGGGAAGCGATGCCATCCCCCGGCACGGCGTCCACCTGCTTCAGGCACAGGTTGTCAAAGGTAGCCTTGCCCATGGATTCCCCGCTGTATCCGCCTACGCGAACAAACAGGGTAACCTCCGTCTGATCCTCCCCGGTTTCTCCGTACCATTCAATGTATTGCCAACCGTCCGTTGTACCATAGACCCCATCACTGAAGGAATACAATCCCTCCACGGACAGGTTCGCTCCATGGCCATTGTCCGGAATGTCTTCCGTTTTCACCCAACCAGACAGGCAATACAGGGAACTTGGCTCCACCGTCACCGTCTGGTAAAAGCGAGCGTCATTCTCCGCCAGATTATTGATGGTAACTGCATGCTCTCCGTCTTCCGCCTCGTCAGTCACGGAAAACACCGTATAGCCTTCTTGCAGGCGATAAGCATCCGTTGACCAGCCCACAGGCATGCCGTCGCTGTCCAGCTCTTCAAAGCTCGGATTCATCAGCAGGTTCTCGCCATCCTCCCCCAGGGCAGCAAACGGGCAAAGCGCCAGCACCAGGGTCAGAAGCAGCAGCCAAATGCATGATTTCCTCATCTTCAAACCTCGACCTCAGCATTACAACCAAGACGCAGGCTGAAAAGCGTTGCGAACATGGTTGATGCCCTTTCTTGTAATCTCCACCACATCAAAACGAATCGAGCGCTGAAAACCCTGCACGGACAGCAAATATTCTCCTGCTGCATGCGCAATTCGTTTCTGCTTTGCCGGCGTGACCGCCATGAAGCCTTCTCCTTCGCTCCCCTTGGGGCGTGCCTTCACTTCCACAAACACGATAGTGCCCTGATCCTCCATGATCAGATCCACCTCGCCGTCTCCTCCGCGAAACCGCCTACACAGACAGGTCATGCCCTGACCGATCAGATATTCCTCCGCCAATGCTTCTCCACGGACGCCGTCCGCATATTGTTCTTTCTTCATAGAATGTTTTTCAGGAAGCTCCGCCGATGGGCGGGGCAAGGCCCCAGCATTTTCAGGGCAGCCAAGTGCTCCGCCGTGCCGTATCCCTTGTTGCGTGCAAAGCCGTAGCCGGGATACTTTTCGTCCAGCGCCGCCATTTCCCGGTCACGGGTCACCTTGGCCACAATGCTGGCGGCGGCAATGGCATAGGAGGTTGCGTCCCCGTGGATGATGGGCACTTCCGTACCCTGCAGGCCTAAATCCGCCACGGCGTCAATCAGGAACACATCCGCAGGCACCTGCGCTGCCGCCTGTCGCATGGCCTTCTTGGTTGCCTGCAAAATATTGATGGCATCAATCTCCTCCGGGGTGGAGCGGCCAATGCCCACGTAAAGGGCTTCCCGGATAATCTCTTCGTAAACCTTCTCACGGCGGCTTTCGCTCAGCTTCTTGCTGTCATCCACCCAGAGAATATGGGACTCTGCAGGCAGCACCACGCAGGCTACCACCACATCCCCCACCAAGGGACCTCTGCCCACTTCATCCATGCCGGCTACCACAAGCCCCTGGCTGAGGAACGGCATATCTGTTTCCTTCAGCAGCTGATATCTTGCTTCCCGATCAATCTTCGCCATGGGCTTCTTCTCCTGCGCCGGGGATCACCAGCCGCGGTTTGCTCTTGGGCATTTCCAGAGTAAGAGGGCCAAGCTTGCCTGCACGGAATTCATCCAGCACCACGGCGCAGCACCGATCATAGTCGCAAACGCCGCCCTTCATCAGGAAGCCCCGTCCGCGACAAACTGCCTCCAGCAAGGCTTCTCCCTGCAAGGTGGTGTCCTTCAGCTTAAATCGCTCCGCTACAGCCTGCGGTTTTACCGCCAGCATATCTTCCAACAGGTGAATGGTCAGCATGGGCAGATCCACCACGTCATCCTTCACCGTGCCGATGTAGCAAAGCCGCCGTGCCGCCGTTTGGTCATCCAGCCGAGGCCACAGCAAACCGGGGGTGTCCATCAGCTCCAGGTAGGGCGTGATTTTGACCCACTGATTGGAGCGGGTCACGCCCGGGCGATCCCCGGTTTTGGCTACACTGCCGCCGTGGAGCTTATTGGTAAAGGTGCTCTTGCCCACGTTGGGCACGCCAACCACCATGGCTCGCACCGTTTTTCGCACGCCCTTCTGCGCAGCCTTCTCCACCGTCTCCTTGGCTGCCTTTTCAATCACCACAAGGCCGTCCTTGTTCTTGCCGCCCAGAGAACGGTAGGCGTATGCATCAATCCCCTGCTCACGGAAGTAATTAATCCATACCTTGGTGGCACCCGGGTCAGCCAAGTCCGACTTATTCAACAGCAGCACCCGTTTCTTCCCCTGAATCAGCCGATCCAGATCCGGGTTCCGGCTGGCATAGGGCAGACGGGCATCACACAGTTCAATCACCACATCGACACGACCCAGCTGCTCCGCCAGCAAACGTTTTGCCCGAGCCATGTGCCCGGGATACCAATTGATTTCCATGAACGTAAACCTTTCCTTTTCATACCTGCCTGATTTTTACGGAATCAAGGCGCATAGATAATATCATCCCGCAGGCGGTACAGGGTAGCGCCCCGTATCTTTTTGCAAAAGGCGTTCGCCCACCATTCCACGCTTTTCACTTCATCATACTGCACAATACCGTAGCGAATGCCGTTCTTCTTGCCGCCCCTCATGTTGGAATCCATCCAGTGGATCTCGTCCGTTTCCGCATCATATCCCAGCATAATGGCACTATGGGCGCCGGTGCCATACTCGTACTTGGCAGACATCTGGAAGTAGTCCCCCCGCTGTGCCTGCCGCATAAAATCACAAGCCAGCTGGAAGTTTTCCTCCTGGCTCAGGGACGTGTCATAGCGGAAGGTTGCCGCCTCATAGAAGGGATTACCCTCACTGGCCGGAATGTCTTCCCATGCAAGGCCATACGAATAAGGCTTGCACTGCGCCTTGGGCAGATTGTTGGGGATGACCAGCTGCACATCCGGGTACTCCGCCATGCGGAAATCATCCCGGTTCTGCCGGAAAAGATAGACAGTAAAGTTCTTACACACGTAAATGTCACTGGCGTAGTGGGCACGCTGGCTCTTGCCGTTGGCCTTCACATACAGGTCGTGCCCCAGCGAAATGATCCGCTCAATGAAATCGTTTCTCGCCGTTTGGTCAACGGTTTCCGTGGTTGTCTCCTCTTCAATGACGTTATTGTCATCGTCCAGCATGACGCTTTCTTCTATGGTTTCAATCTCTGTATCCTGACTTTCCTCCGCAAAGGCCATGGAAAACAGCAGAAGGAACGCCACCAGCATAAGCAAAGCATGACGCTTGTGCAGCATAATCCTCACCTCACATCTTTCCCTGTTGCACAAAGAGGAAATCAGGCAGCCTGATTCCCTCACAGCAGCAAGCAATTCCTTTATGATTATAAGTTGTCTGCTTTTTCTTGTCAATCAAAACAGAGGATTGCGATCCATATCAACTTTTACGGGTTTTTGTCTGCAAATTGCAACTTGTTATTGCAATTTGCATGCCAGATTAAATGCGGTTGATTGTAAAATGAAGTTGGACACTTAAAAAGAAAAATCCATAGTGATGTA
>JAUMVT010000061.1 GCA_030529995.1 Clostridia bacterium | reverse complement strand
GCTTTTTTTCGCCTTTTTTCTTGACTTTCTGCAAAGACGATTGTATAATGAAGATACTGCGTGTTTCGTTCGGGTTTACATGGAGTTTACAAGGCGTTCATGTTCTGCATCGTTCGGAAATTATTGGAGCCGCATACAAAAAGCGCACGCCGTCGGTGTGTCTGCGTGCGCTTAGGTCATCATTTTTCTGACATTTCCACTTTTCCGGCATCCAAAATACTTTCCACAATGGCACCGCCAAGGCATTCCTCACCTCGGTAGAGCACTGCAGACTGCCCCGGTGTTACTGCACGCTGAGGCGCAAGGGCGTGAATCAGCAGCTTATCGCCCTGCAAAGCAGCTTCCACTTTCTGATCCGCCTGCCGATAGCGATACTTGCAGGTGCAGCGCAGGGTTTCTCCCTCCCGAATGGGTGCTTCCCCTACCCAAGTCACATCCGTGCCTAAGCAAAGCGTCGAGTACAACATGGGATGATCTTCCCCCTGTGCCACCAGCAGTCGATTCTTCGCCAAATCCTTCCCGATGACAAACCAGGAGCGCCCATCGCCGCAGCCTCCGATGCCCAGTCCCCGCCGCTGGCCAAGGGTATAGTACATGAGTCCGTCATGCCGTCCCACTTCATGGCCTTCCGGGTCCACCATAGCTCCCGGCTGAGCAGGCAAATATTCGGACAGAAATTTCTTGAAGTTCCGTTCACCAATGAAGCAAACTCCTGTGGAATCCTTTTTTTTACTTACCGGCAATCCTTTCGCCTCAGCATAAGCCCGCACTTCCGCCTTGGTCATGCCGCCCACAGGGAAAATCGCCTTCTTCAGCTGGGCTCGCTTCAGCATGTAGAGAAAGTAGCTCTGATCCTTCCCCGGATCAACGCCCCGAAGCAGCCGACCATCCTCATCCGTACGGACAAAGTGACCCGTTGCCATTCGCGATGCGCCCAGCTCCATGGCAAAATCAAGAAAAGCACGAAACTTGATTTCCCGGTTGCACAGCACATCCGGGTTTGGGGTACGCCCTGCCTTGTATTCGCTCAGAAAGTAGCTGAAGACCCGATCCCAATACTCCTTGGCGAAATTCACCGAATAATAGGGAATGCCGATAAGGTCGCATACGTCCCGCACGTCCCGCCAATCCGTTTCCGCCGTGCAGGCGCCGCCCTCTTCTTCCTCCCAGTTTTTCATGAACACGCCAACCACGTCGTAGCCCTGTTCCTTCAGCAGCAAGGCGGTCACGGAGGAATCCACGCCACCGGACATGCCGACTACAACCCGTTCCTTCATGCTTCCGCCTCCGTCAGCTTATCCAGCACGCCGGAAAGCACATCCGCTGTGATGGCTTCCTTGTCCCGTGCAGCATCCACCACAACAAACCTTGCCGGATCCCGGGCAATCAGTTCATGATACGCCTGCTCCACCCGGGCATGGAACTGCTCCGTTTCCATTTCGATGCGGTCCGGCTCCGTTGCCTTGCAACGACGCATCAGTGCCGTTACGTGATCCAATTCCAGATAAACCGTGGCCGTGGGCAGGGTACCATCCACGGCCGAGGCGTTAATGCTCAACACCTGATCCACTCCCAGCTTTCTTCCTCCGCCCTGATAGGCCACGGAAGAATCCACAAACCGGTCGCACAGCAGCAATTTGCCTGCGGACAGTGCCGGGCGAATCACCTGACGCACATGCTGAGCACGGGATGCCGCATACAGATAGGCCTCCGCCACAGCTTCCATGTCCTTATTGTTGCGATCAAGGATAACCTTGCGGATCTCTTCCGCAACAGGACAGCCACCGGGCTCCCGACTGTGCTGCACTTCGAAGCCGAAGCGAGTCAATCCCTCCGTCAGCAGATCGATTTGGGTGGTTTTGCCGGAGCCATCCAATCCTTCCATGGATACGAAATAGCCTTCCGGCGCAGGGACGCCGGGGCAAAGAGTATCAATCACGTCCTGCACCGTTTCCGCATAAGCTTCGCAACCGGCTCCCTTCAGTTCCGCTTCCGTGCCGTAGCCGTAGCCCACCCCAAGGGTGTGGATGCCTACGGCACGGCCGCCCTCCACGTCAAACTTTCGATCGCCGATCATCCACGCCGTATCCCATTTTTCCGGCAAAGCGGTGCGGATCAGCTGTTCCTTATCCGCACCCATGTGCTCCCCGGTGCCTACCATTCGGTCAAAATATTTGTCCAAACGAAAATACTTCATAATCCGCTTGGCGGGAATTTCCGGCTTGCCGGTCGCCATGGCCACATACCAGCCTTGCCGCTTCAGTGTCCGCAGTAGGCGGCGAACGCCGGGATAAACACAGTTTTCAAACAAGCCCACATCATTATATCGTACCCGGTAAAGCCGAAGAGCCTCCTCCGCTTCTTCCTCGGACATGCCGCAGTATTCCTTAAAGGACCAGCCAAGGGGCGGACCGATAAACTTCCGCAGGGTCGCCTCATCCAAAGGGGGCAAGTGCATTTCCTGAAGGGCATACTGGGTGCACTTAAAAATGCCTTCTTCCGATTGGGTCAATGTGCCGTCCAGATCAAAGACTGCGCACTTTATTTCACGCATAAAATCGTATCTCCTTCTGTACCGAAGCGCTGCTGTGGCGCTGCCTTCGCAAGCTGCTCCGCTGTTTCGGCAGTGATTCTCTCCCCCGGGCAAACCAGCGGAATCCCCGGCGGATACAGGCCTGCGGACACCGCTGCGATTTCCTGCACGGCCTGACGAATGGGCACCCGCTTCGTCTCACTCATGACAGCCTTTCTCGGTGTCATCGCCTGCTGGGGCAGCGGTGCATTTTCTTCCATGATCAGACAATGGACAGGGGGTTCTTCCGCCAATCGGGCGAGTACCTCCCCGATGTGCCGGATTTCTTCGGGACTGTCCATGCAAGTCAGGATCATCACCACACGCCATGGATCATGCATTTCCACTTCGATGCCCTGCATTCGCAGCCGCTGTGCCAGTCGTTCACCGCCCTCCGGCGCATCAATTACCAGCCGTGTAGGATCAAACTGCATCCCGGTTGCCTGCCACAGAGCATGAGCCTCCCGGTAGGTTGTGCTCTGAAGCCGTACACGCAGGGCATTGGCCGCTGCAACAGTTGCCGCAAGTCGCGTCTTTCCTTCCGCTTCCATCCAAGCTCTGGCATCGTCCATGGACATCATCAGCAAAAAGCTGGGAGAGGAAGTTTGCTCCCTTCGCAGCAACTGAAGCGCTCTTCCCCCATCTTCCGGATCTTTCAGATGAAGCACCGCCGAGCCGGTCAACCCCGGCAGGGTTTTATGAACAGACTGTACCCAGGCATCTGCTCCGTAGACGCCGGCAGACTGTATTCCGCCCTCCATCCACGGCAAGTGGGCACCGTGGGCTTCATCCACGACCACCCGTATGCCTGCTTCGTGGGCTGCTGCGATGATTGCCTTCAGGGGCATGCATCCGCCGTAATAATCCGGCCGGGTCAGCAACAGCGTTTTCGCTTCAGGATGCTGATGAATGGCCTGCAGTACATCCTCCGGCTGAAGATAGCAGTAACCATCCTGTCGGCGAGTCACTTGCATCCACGCCGGCCGCAGTCCACCGATGATGCAGGCATTCATGGCAGACAGATGAGCATTCCGGGGCAGCAGCACCGTGTCTCCTTCTCGTGCCCATAGCTGAAGCATCACATGAATGCCGACCGTGGACCCGTTATGCAGCAACAAGGTTGTTCCCGCTCCGGCAGCTTTGGCATAGAGTCGCTCCGCCTCCGCAATGCCCCGTTCCGGCACATACAGATCGTCTGTGGAAGGCAGCTCCGTGGTATCCAAGCGATACAAGTCAGCCGCACCAAAGGGCGCATGTCCCTTATGCCCCGGCATGTGGGCACTCTGTGCCTTGGCTGCCGCCTCCAGCATTTCATAAATCGGTCTCTTCACCTGCTGTGTTTTCCCTTTCTTCATCGACTGCATGCAGGAAACAAGTCTCAATCAAGGGCGACCAATCCCATTTGATCGCAAAGATCCCTGCACCGGAGATCGTGGCCAATGCCCTGTACCGCATTGCATCCTTGCTGCTTTGCCTTTCGAAGCAGGCAGCATGCATCATCCAAGACAAGGCCTTGCATCATGGTCACTGCCTGCAGCGGCTGTTCGGTGCCGTTCACCACCAAGTTGTTTTCCACCATTTCCACCGTACGCAGGCAAAGCCGTGTACGCAGGTCGTCAATGGGCTCTCCATCGCACCAAAGTACCGTTTCCGCCGTGACCTGCTCAGGATGATCAATTGTCCATGCTTTGCTCCCGGGCAGGGGCAGCGTACCGGTCAGGGAGATTTCTTCCCCGGGTGCCAGTACTCGCTTCTTCCAATGCATGGCGGCATCCCCCACTTTCGCTTCCGCCTGCACCGTTTGTTCCGCATCCGCAAGGCTGCGCACCTTCACCGTCAGTCTGACAAGGAAAGTTTTCCCCTGCTTTGTGACTTCCGTTTTCATTTCAGAGATCAGTGCGCTGCCCAGCTGCTCCAAGGTAACCGGGGCAACGGTCTTCGCTCCTGCCTCAAGCTCCATCTTCAGCAGATGAGTCTGATAAGGCAGATCTTGCCGATAAGCATCGAAAGGATGTCCCTCTTCGCTTTCCCCCAGCAATGCGCCATCCAGCCAAGCCCGAATGCTCCCGTCACTGCCGCCGAAGACGAACCGTACCGTACCGGCGCAGGTCACTGGCTTTTCATACACCGTAGGCGTATCCGCCTCCGGCACACTGCCTGGTACAAGCCCCAGCGTCTTTTCCGGTTCGGTAATCTGCCAAAGAGGCGCAGGCTCACAAACTTTCCGCAAGGCGTGTTCCGTGTATAAGTGCTGCATGGTATTCTCCTTACTGTGCGTCTTCCGGCAGCCAAGGCATCAGGAAACAATTCACATAAAACGGCTTGCCATCACTCTTGGGAATTTTATAATCAAGGCAGTTGCTTGCCTCCAGGGTACGTTCGTCCTCCGGCACCACGGACAGGTTCAGTCCCCGATCCTCCGCATTCATGTCATAGTCATGAATGTACATCTTCACCCGGTTGGACATATTGCCTTCAATGGTGGTAATGCGGTACTTGCCATTGCCCAGCGACTCCACATCGTACACCAGACCGATGTGCACCGTTTTGTTGGCACTCTTCCGCACGCCGTACACCAGCAGATAGCCCTTCTGCGGCACCAGCGTCATCCGATCCTTTCGCAGATATCCGCGGAGGAGCTTGCCCACGCTGGCTTCCTTTACATGGTACAGTCCTTCCACTGGGGCTTCTTCCACATTTTCCAGCGTTTCCATAGGAATCCCGGCTTCCATCATGCACCAGGTAATGAATCCGCCGCACCAGCCGAAGCTGACACCCTTGCCGCGCCACTCGGTGTACTTGTTGCATTTGGACAGGGTTTTGCCGTTCAGCGTCTGCCACTCGTTATAGGCAATATCCAGCACCTGCTGAATCTGCTCCGGCGGTGTCAGTACGCTTTCGGACACCTGGATGGGTGCCGGCGTCATGGTAGGCGACGGTTTCTTTTCCGCGAACGCCTCCTGCTGCATCCCCTGCAGCATCACCACAAGCATGAATAAGGCCAGCAACCGTTTTCGCAGCATCTCAGCCACACTCCTTCTTGGCAGCGTTACAAGGTCATCGTTCTGAAGTTTATCATAGCAGGTGGAAAAAGGCAATATCGCCCCCGAAGCAGAAAAAGGAGCCGCCGCAAAACCATTGTTCCGCAGCAGCCCCTTATGAAGTTTGATTTTAGCCCCGCAGCAGATAGAAGCGAATCATGAAATACACCGCAGGCAGTGCCAGCAGCAGCCCCGAAAAGAACAGAAAGGAATAATGCTTAATCTTTCTCTTTTCCTTCCGCTGCTTATATTCTCCGTACTTAATGTACTCCGTATGCAGAAACGGCAGCAGAATATCCCTCGTGCGGCGCAGACCATAAGTCACGCCGGTGAAGGCTCCCCGATTGTACACAGCCACAAGGCCGGCGCACAGCATCAGGGTAAACCCGGGGATGGTGAAAGCGTCGCACAGGATGCGATACTTCTCCGCCTCTGTTTCCGCATCCGCATAGCCGTAGTTGCGGAGAATGATCAGCAGCAGCCCGATACCCATGCAGAGGCTGACCGCATAGCCTGTGATGGTCTTAATGACGGTGCTTCTTCTGTCCTCGTTCAAAGTCCGAACTCCTCTTTGTACTTGCGCTCCTCCGAGTCACTGCAGTAGACAAAGTGTCCCGGGCAGACTTCCCGAAGGGTGGGCTGCTCCACGCTGTAGTCGTGATCCTTGAGGGCATTGTAGATGATTCTCGTCCGTTCCCGCTCACTGTACGGATCGGGCAGAGGAATTGCGGAAAGCAGGGACCGGGTATAGGGATGCATGGGGTGAGCGAACAGCTCATCCGTTTCCGCCAGCTCCACCATCTTGCCGTAGTACATGACGCCGATCCGGTTGGAGAAATACTTCACAACAGAAAGGTCATGGGCAATGAACAGGATGGTCAGTCCCAGCCGCTCACGCAGCTCATTCAGCAGATTAATCACCTGCGCCTGAATGGACACGTCCAAGGCGGATACAGGTTCATCTGCAATGAGCAATTCCGGGTTCATCACAATGGCACGGGCAATGCCGATACGCTGACGCTGGCCGCCGGAGAATTCATGGGGATACCGTCCCGCATGCTCCCGCACAAGGCCAACCAGCTCCAGCATCTCATACACCTTGTTGTCGATGTATTCCTGATCCTTCACGCCCTGAATCACAAGGCCTTCCGCAATGATTTCCTTCACGGTCATGCGGGGATCAAGGGAGGCCACGGGATCCTGGAAAATCATCTGAATCTGGGTAATGAGCTTGGTATGCTTGGCCACGTTCAGGTCGTGCTTATACTTCTTGCGAAGCTTGTCCGCCTCTTCGCCGGAAACGTGCTTCAGCTTCTCCTCATACTCCGCCGTTACCTTGGCAGCCATCTTGGCCGCATATTCCTTGTCGGAATGCTTCTGGTCATACTTGGCTGCTGCAATGGCTTTCTTGTTTTCCGCCAAGCAGGCAGCAAGCTTCTTCTTGGCTTCCGCAATCTTTGCGTCGTTGTCAGCCTTGTGACCTGCGTTGGCTGCAGAGTCCGCCTGAAGCGCCCCGATCTCTGCCTTGGTGTTCTTCTTGGCCTCTTCCATGGCATTGCGGTAGGAAAGGGTGCCTGCACCGATGCGCTGACCTTCGAAGTAGATGTTGCCGGAGGTGATGTTGTAAATCTTGATGATGGAACGCCCGGTGGTGGTTTTGCCGCAGCCGGACTCGCCTACCAAGCCGAACACTTCGCCCTTCTTGATATCAAAGCTGACGTCATCCACAGCCTTGGTGGAGCCGAAATACTGGCAAAGGTGTTCAACCCGCAGCAAGGGTTCATCATTGCGATTAGGCATGGCTTGCACCTCCCGTCCGCTTTGCATTCATGCGCGCGATGCGCTCGGTAATCGTCTTGGGCACTTCCACCTTCGGTGCGTCGGGGTGAAGCAGCCAGGTTGCCGCCTGATGGGTGTCGGAAATCTTGAAGAAAGGCGGGCACTCCTCAAAGTCAATCTGCATGGCGTACTTGTTCCGGGCAGCAAAGGCATCGCCCTGAGGCGGATAAATCATGTTCGGCGGCGTGCCAGGGATAGCGTCCAGCTTCTCCTTGGTATCCAGGTCAGGCATAGAGGAGAGCAGCGCCCAGGTGTAGGGATGGCGAGGATCGTAGAAAATATCCTCGGCCGTGCCGTACTCCACAATCTTGCCGGCGTACATTACGGCGATGTTATCTGCCATGTTGGCCACCACGCCCAGGTCATGGGTAATGAAGACGATGGACAGATTCCGCTCCTTCTTCAGCTTGTTGATCAGCTCAAGAATCTGCGCCTGAATGGTCACGTCCAGTGCCGTGGTAGGCTCGTCACAGATCAGAATATCCGGGTTAGCCGCAAGGGCAATAGCAATCACGATTCTCTGCCGCATGCCGCCGGAGAATTCAAAAGGATACTGGTTGTAACGCAGGCGAGGCTCGTGAATGCCCACCTCTTCCATCAGCTTCACGGCCATTTCCTTGGCCATGGTCTTGGTAATGCGGTGAACAGCCAGAGATCCTTCTTCCTTGAAGTGGGCAATCAGCTTATCCGTGCGGTCAGCAATGTCAACATCCTGTGCCAATGCTTCCTGATAGCGCTGGTCAAGCCGGTCAATGATGGCGAGAATGTTTCCCCGCAGTTCTTCCGGCGCATACACTACCTTGGGCACAACCTTCCAGGTTACGTTCTTGCCCCGGGCAATCATGGCTTCCCGCTTCTTGGACTGACGCTCAAACCGGGCTTCTTCCTTGGGATTGTTGGTCAGGAAGTAGAAGTAACGGTTGATGGCGTTGGTCATGGCAGAGCGGAAGGTATAGGCTGCGCTGTCCTTCAGGTACTCCAGATGATCGATGGAGGCATCCACCGCATCGGACAGCTCACCGCACAGCTTCTTGGCGGCAGCCTTGTCAAAATCCACTGCAAAGAACTTCCGTGCTTCCGCCAGCTTGGGCAGCACGGCTTCCTTGTTCTTCCGAGCCGTGTTGTAGGAATAGGCTACGCCGCTCTGTGCCATTTCCACAAACTGATCCATGAAGTTTTCCTTCAGGTATTTGCCGGACACGGCATTCAGGGTTTCCACTTCCTGATTCATGTCGGCGTTCTGGCAGTACAGCTTGTAATAGCCCCAGGAGAAGAAGTCCGGCTTTGTCTGGTTCTCTACCCGGCGCATCACCTCTTCCAGCTTTTCCAAAACTTCGGAGACAGCCGCCTTGCCTTCCTTCGTGTCCTGATAGGACTTTTCGGCAGTGTGGAGCTGGGTCAGCAGGGCGTCAATTTCCTTGTGGAAGTCGCGAGTCAGGATGCTCTTGTTGATGCGCTTCAGCTTGCTTTCGTACTCACGCAGCAGCGCCTTCACATCCAGCTTCTGATCCTTGCCCAGCTTGAAAACGGTATCCTCCGCATCTGCACGAAGGTCAGCCGTGCTGGTGAAGGCAATGTTGAACTCATTCTCCAGCCGGTTGCTTTCCATGCAGAACTTATGGAAGGTGGCAAACATTTCGTTGACCTTGGCAGCATCGTACTTGCCGGAGGCAATGACACTGCTCTTCAGTGCGTTCATCAACCGCTTCATTTCCGCCTTGGCTTCCCGCCGGTTGGACTTGTTCTTCAGCAGGGTCGCTTCCGTGATCTGCTTGCCGATCTTCACAATGGGGTTCAGGGAAGAAAGAGGATCCTGGAAGATCATGGCGATTTTGTCGCCACGGATATGATGGAAGTCATCCTCGCTGATCTTCAGCAGATCCTGACCGTCGTAGAGAATCTCGCCGCCCTCAATGATGGTGTTGCCTGCCAGAATGCCCAGCATGGCCTTGGCGGTAACAGACTTGCCGGAGCCGGATTCGCCCACGATGGCAAGGGTTTTGCCCCGCTCCAGGTTGAAGGAGATATCACGGACAGCCTTCAGCGTGCCTGCCTGTGTACGGAACGAGACCTTCAAATTTTTTACTTCAAGAATATTATCCATGCTTTAATCCTCCACATTACGCAGCGAGGGATTGAACGCATCCCGAAGGCCGTTGCCGAACAGGTTAAACGAAATTTCAAGGAGCGAGATGAACACTGCGGGCAGAATCATCAGGTGGGGGTAGTTGGTCCAGATGGCGCTGGCGTCAGACAGCAAGGTACCCAGAGATGTAACGCTGGAGGAACCCAGCTTCACAATGCCCAAGTAACTCAGCATACTTTCGTTGAAGATGACGCCCGGAATGATCAGTGCCGTGCTGGTCACGATGGTGCCCAGAGAGTTGGGGAACACGTGCTTCCAGATCAGCCGTCTGTCCTTTGCGCCCAGGGTCTTGGCCGCAAGCACAAATTCCTGCTTCTTGAAGCGGTAGAACTGGGTACGGACACGGTAAGCAATACCGATCCACCCATTCAGCACGTAAGCGAAGATCAGGCAGGGAATGGCGCCCAGCTGTGCAGACAGGTGCATCTGGAACAGGGTAGCCACGATGATGAAGGGAACGTTGCCCAGAATGTCGGTGATCCGCTCCATGATCAAGTCCACCGTGCCGCCGTAGAAACCTTCGATAGCACCGTACACAGCACCGATGATGAAGTTGATGATGGACACGCTCACAGCCAACAGCAGACTCAGGCGAAGACCACCGGCAAGGCGCAGCATCAGGTCGTAGCCCTGGCTGTCCGTGCCGAAGATGTAGTTGGGCTCGCTGCCGTTCACATACTGATAGTAGTTGTAGTAGAGAACACGTACCTTCAGCTGTGCAGTCTCGAAGGTGCCGCCGCCGGTGTATTCGTAGTACACCAGATTGCCCTCGCTGTCACGCTTGTAGTTGTCCTCCAGCACCAGATCCTCGGAGTAGGCCATTTTCACGGCCTTGCCGCTGGTGGTGACCACAGGGGTGTTCTTCTTGGTCTTGTACCAGTTGTTGGCATCAGTGGAGTCCATATTGTACTCGTTATCCTCAATCAACGGATAGAGGATATGCAGACCGGTTTTCTCCTCATAGGCCTGAATGTTAGCCAGCTCGGACTGCTTAATGCTCTTGTACTGGAAGCCTACATTCAGGTAAGCATCCGTACGGGCACTGTAGTAGGTCTTTTCCTTTTTCGTGGCGTCAATCTGGGTAAAGGTATCCCCCAGCTTGATGATGGGCTGGTACTCGCTTTCCATAGCTTCTGCCATGGTCACGTCGTGACCGTCCCAGTTTTCCGCACCGGCACCGATGGCCATGGCCTTAATCAGACCCACTTCGGAATAGTTGCCGGTTACGCCCCCGTCAATGCCGAGACCGTACAGAGCGGTAATGCGGGGGCCCTTCTTGGCGTACACAACGTCCATGAAGTTGTTGGCATGATCCGTGAAAAGAGGCGCCGTGATGGAGAAGAGGCAAATGAGAAGAATGATAACCGCAGCAACGACGGATGCCTTGTTCTTGCGGAAGCGAATCCACGCATCCTTCATGTAGCCAATGGGCTTATCATCGAACTTGGTATCGGTCAGTCGCTCGTTAATGTTTACAAACGTAAACTTCTCCGGCGGAATGGCCTTCATATTCTTGTCCGGCATTACTTCTCCCCCATTCTGATTCGAGGATCAATAAATCCGTAGCTCAGGTCCATGACGATGCCGGCCAGCAGACCGATAAAGGTGTAGAACACGCAGTCCATCATGAACACGTCGTAGTCCAGCAGGTTCAGAGACTTTATGTAGAGCTGTCCAACGCCCGGCACGGCGAAAATCTGCTCGATGATCATGGAGCCGCCAAGCAAACCAACAAACTCGGAAAGGATGGACGGCAGGATGGGCACGAAGGCATTTTTCAGCGCATGACGAGCCGTGGCCTGTGCACGGGTCAGACCCTTTGCACGGGCGAGCAGCATGTATTCAGAGGTAAGTGCTTCCGTCAGTTCGGCACGGACAAAGCGGGTGTAGCCTGCAATGGATCCGAAAGACAAAGCAATGATGGCAGGAATCATACTGACAAACATTTTGCCCGTAAAATAACTGCCGCCGGCATCCGCAAGGGAGTACATGGTCAGAGGAAGCCAGCCCAGCTTGAAATACAGGAAATACTGCACCAAGAATGCGTACACATAACTCGGTACAGAGATGAATACCATGACCAGCGTACTGATCAGGGAATCGTCCCATTTATTTTTCCGGATGGCGGCATAGATGCCGAAAAGGATACCAATGGGAACGGACACAATCATGGAGTAGAAGTTAATGAGAACCGTCGGCAAAAGCCGATCGCCCAGTACCTTCGCAGCAGGTGTCCGATAGGATACATACCACGATGTACCAAAGTCCCACTTGGTCACGATGTTCTTTACATAAATAAAGAACTGGGTCATCAGAGGTTCGTTGTAGCCCAGTGCTTCCCAGCGCTCTTCAATAGCAGCTCTCTGCACCTTGTCGGTGGGCATTTCTCTTGGCAGAACGCGAATGAGCAGGAAGGTAATCATCGTGATGATGATGAAGGTTACCAACATCAAGCCCAGTCGCTTGAATACGTACTTTGTCACCGATACTCACTCCTTTGGGAATCCGGCGGATTCGTAATTGTCTGAGGAAATGCCGGGCGAATAATCCGCCCGAATTTTCCGGAAAACGCCGGATCGGCGCATCCGAAACTGAGCAGCGGGTGAACTGATTTCTAACCGAAAGCAGGGGGAGCCAACGACTCCCCCTGCCGTTCGGATTACAGATAGAACAACCTACCTTATGGATTGCTTAAGCTTATTCGTAGCTCAGCACGCCATTCTGGCTGGCAACATACTCTGCCCACTCAGCGTCGGTATAGTTGTACTGCATCAGTTCCATGCCGCCCCAGCCATATGCCAGGTTGTAATCAGGAGTGATGTAGCTGCACTTGTAGGACAGCAGGCTGCAAGAGGTGGAGCTTGCCAGAGGAATACGATAGTACTTCTGCAGGTACTGTTCTTCCATGTCAGCAGTGATCTGCAGCTTGGTCTCCAGGCTTGCATTCGCATAAGCACCGGTACCAACCATGGAACTAGACCAATCGCGCCAGGACATGGTGACTTCCTCACCGTCAACGGTCAGGGTCAGCTGTTCGGTGGAAGGATCCCAGCAGCCAGCTTCGTTGATGCTGTACTGCTCGTTGTCGCAGTATACCTGGAAGTTACGGAAGGGATACAGAGCAGCGCCGCCCCATGCGCCGTAGCCGATGGCATATTCGCCGTTGGCCACATCGCCGTAACGGTCATTGATGTTGCCCAGGCCTTCCAAGGTGATGGTGCCAAAGCCGGAACCTTCAGCAGCAGCGTTGATGTACTTGTTCATCAGCTCCAGCTGCTTGTTATCGGAAGAATCCAGAGCGCCCTTCTTGTAAGCCACACGGATGGTGATGGGATCACCAGCAGTGTACAGGCCGTCAGCCACCAGCTCCTGGCAAGCAGTTGCCATCCGAGCCTGAGCCTCGGTCAGGTTGTAGCCATTGATGGACTTGTAAGCATCAGCCAGAGTAGCGTAGGGAGTGCCTTCGCCGTACTCAACACCGTACAGGTCGCAAATGGCCTTCATGGCAGGCTCGGAAGAACGATACATGGAGTTAGGATCGTTGTAGAAATCGTAGTAGTACAGGGTGTTCAGCAGGCCGAAGGTAGGAGCATAGCCGGCGGTAGCGGTAACCCACTCGCTGCGGTCAATGCCCAGGCTGAAGGCCTTGCGGAAGTTCACGTTGCTCAGCACAACGGAGTTGGTGTTGCCCTTGGAAGCGTCCATGGTCTTCAGGTTCTCCAGACCGGTGTTGAAGAAGAAGGACATGGAGTAGGTTTCCAGCGCCTTGTACAGCTGCTCGGAAGCGGCGTAGTTCGGCAATTCGTCAGCGGAAGGAGCCCAGCCGTCCAGCTCGCCCTTCAGGAAGGCCTGCTTGGCAGCATCGTCAGTCATCACGTTGATGATGACCTTGGTGGTGCGATAGCGCTGCACGGTTTCGCCGTTCACCTCATAGGGGGTGTAGGAAACCAAGGTGCCATCCTCACCCTGCTCCCAGCCGTACCAGTTCTCGTTCTGCACGAAAACCATCTGCTTTTCTTCCTGGAAGGATTCCAGCTTGTACGGGCCATAGGACATGGTGGTCTCAAGGCTGGTGCCGTAGTTGGTGGTCACCAGGGTGCCGGTGGTGTCCTTGCCTGCTTCGTACAGATCCTCATACACCAGCCAGTTGGAGGTGAAGGAGGTCAGTGCGTAGTAGTAATCGATCTGGGTCTGCATGACGTAAACGATGGTGTAATCGTCCACCTTGTACAGGCCAACGGTGTCGAAGTCCACTTCAGGCATCGCCACAGTGTAGATGAAGTACATGGGCAGATCGTCTTCGGTCTCGCCCCAAGCTTCATTGCCGGTGGTCACAGGAGCGAACAGGGCATAGTTCGCATCGGTCAGCGGAACCAGGCCGTTGTCATCGCACAGGGCAACCAGCTCTTCCCAGGTGTCCATGCCGAAGTAAGCATCGCCGTAAGCTTCAACATAGTCCTTCAGGGTGTTGCCGCCCAGCTGGGTGCTCAGGGCATAGTTCACAGCCAGGTACATCTTGTAGCCTTCGGCGGTGACATACTGGCCGTCGTCGCCAACGGTCAGGTCAGCCATGGTGTACTTGCCTGCGTTCTCGTTGTAGGAATCGCCGCCTGCATAGTAGTAGCCGTTGCCGCCTGCGACAGCAGAATCGCCGGCATAGTACAGGTTCGCGCGGTAATTCTTCATGTCGGGGTTGAGCAGCTGCTTCATGGAATACACGTAGGAGTCGGCGTTGATGGGTGTGCCGTCCTGCCACTTGGCATTCTCGTTCAGCTTGATCTCGAAGACATAGCCCTCGGTAACGTCTGCAGCGGTCTTGCCTTCAGGCAGGGTGACGTTGTACTTGGTCAGGTCATCCTGGTGAGTCGCCGTTACGTCGGTAATGGAGGTAGCCATTTCGTACACCCACTGATAGACGCCCTCTTCGGTGTCCTCAGCCTGCATCTGTACGAAGGGGCTGGAAAGGTAATTGGTAAGAACAGCATCGTCAGCGTTGGTTTCCCAAGTGTGGGGATTCCAGTTGTTGGCAAGTGCCGTGCTGTAGTCATTGTAAGTGTAGCTGGGCACATCGCTGGTCGTTTCTGCGCCTGCGGTTACGGCAAGACCCAGAACCATGCACAGTGCCAAAAACAGAGACAATGTTCTTTTCATGTTCATCCTCCTTAAAAAATATTCCCCGATGAAAGAATTGTTACAGGGGGCACACCCTTCCCTCCTATAAAAATTCGTGCCAATATTTTAACATGAAATCGTGGAATCGTCAAGCCTGCGCAAGGTTTCGACCGCACGCCGAAATGTAGGAGTGTCAAGCATAGGTTACACATAGGGCAGCGGAGAGAAGTCAAGGG